>JAOBWH010000200.1 GCA_025463265.1 Ilumatobacteraceae bacterium | reverse complement strand
CACCTTCGACCAGGCCTGATCGGGTCGAGCTCCCCCGTCCCACGCCGATGTGGACCGGCGGGCGCAGACCAGCAAGACTCGGCAAAAGTAGAACACGTTCTAGAAACGGGGCCGAGGAACACCATGGCTGAGCAGGACCGCATCGACGAGGCGAAGGCCCGCTACAAGGCCGAGCGCGAGAAGCGCCTCCGCGAGGATGCGCAGGGCCAGTACTCGCAGCTCACCGACGAGTACGAGGAGTTCGACCACGACCCGTGGGTCGAGCCCGGCTTCACCCGCGAGCCCATGGTCGAGACCACGCAGGTGGTCGTCGTCGGCGCCGGGTTCGCCGGCATGCTCATCGCCAAGGGCCTCCTCGAGCAGGGCATCACCGACTTCCGGATCATCGACAAGGCCGGCGACTTCGGCGGCACCTGGTACTGGAACCGCTACCCCGGCTGCATGTGCGACGTGGAGTCCCTGATCTACCTCCCGCTGCTCGAGGAGACCGGGTACACGCCGACCATGAAGTACGCGCCGGCCTCGGAGATCTTCGAGCAGTGCCAGCGCATCGGCCGCCGGTTCGACCTGTACCCGCACGCCCTGTTCCAGACCGAGATCGACACGGCCGCCTGGGACGAGGACGCGTCGCGCTGGACCATCACCACGTCGCGCGGCGACCAGCTGTCCGCCAAGTTCTTCATCACCGCCGGCGGCATCCTCCACAAGGCGAAGCTGCCCGCCATCGAGGGCATCAACGACTTCGCCGGCCGGGCCTTCCACACCGCCCGCTGGGACTACGGGTACACGGGCGGCAGCCCGACCGAGCCGATGGACCACCTGAAGGACAAGCGGGTCGGCATCATCGGGACCGGTGCCACCGCCATCCAGGTGGTGCCGCAGCTGGCCCGGTCGGCGAAGGAGGTCTACGTCTTCCAGCGCACCCCGTCGCCGGTGGGCGAGCGGGCCAACGCCCCGATCGACCCGGGCTGGGTCGAGGCGCAGCCGCCGGGGTGGCAGCGCGAGCGGATGGTGAACTTCACCGAGGCGGTCACCGGTGACAAGCCGGCGGTCAACCTGGTGGGCGACGGCGCCACCCGGCTGCTCTGGGAGGACACCCAGCAGGCGGCGGCCACGCCCGAGGAGCAGGCCGAGCTGGAGCGCCTCGACTTCGAGGTGATGCAGGGCCTGCGCGACCGCGTCGACGAGATCGTCGACGACCCGGAGACCGCCGAGAAGCTCAAGCCCTGGTACGGCAAGCACTGCAAGCGGCTCTGCTACCACGACGAGTACCTCCAGTCCTTCAACCGGCCGAACGTCCACCTGGTCGACACGAACGGCCTCGGCGTCCGCCGGGTCACAGCGGCCGGCCCCGTGGTCGACGGCCGGGAGTACGAGCTGGACCTGCTCGTGTACGCCTCGGGCTTCGAGGTCACGACGGGCCTGGTCAGCCGGCTCGGGTTCGACCCCGTCGGCGTCGGCGGGGTGAAGCTGAGCGAGCGCTGGGAAGACGGCGCCCACACCCTCCACGGGGTGCTGACCAACGGCTTCCCGAACCTGCTGGTCTGCCATTTCATCCAGGCCGGGTTCGGCCTCAACTTCCACCACTACCTCCAGGAGCTGACGGCCCACCTCACGTGGATCGTGGCCACCGCCGAGGAGTCGGGGATCTCCTCGATCGAGGCCACGGTCGAGGCCGAGGACGCCTGGCTCGCCCAGCTGTGGGAGGCCGGCAAGGGGTTCGGGCGCTACTCGGCGGCCTGCACGCCCAGCTTCCACAACAGCGAGGGCGCCCGCACGATGGCCGCCGCCCGCAACGTGGTGCACCCGGGCAACCTCATGCGCTACTCGGAGCACCTGGAGCGCTGGCGCGACGCCGGCGACCTCCCGGGCGTCACCATCACCCGCTGACGCGCCCTCAGCCCAGCCAGGCGGTCAGCGCCATGTGGACGGCGGTGCCGACGAGGATGCTGACGCTCACGTGGCGCTTCCACAGCTGGAGCGCGGCCGTCACCACGATGCCGGCGCCGTAGGTGACGAGGTTCGTGCCGGTCGCGTCGACCCCCGACATCGTGTAGATCGTGAGGATCACCATGATCCCGAGGGGCATGGTCAGGCGCAGCTGGGCGAGCAGGGCGTTCTGGCGGAGCGGCGCGAGCGCTGCGAACGGGAGGGCGCGCAACCCCCACGTGATGGCGGCAGCCACAGCGACCACCGCCGCGATCGCCATGGGGTTCACGACGGGATCACGATCGGGTCGCGACGGGCTCGCACGACCTGCACGGCGGTGAACCCGGCGAACGCGAGCAGCAGCACATGCTCCCGGGAGATCGCCAGCGCGACCACCGAGCAGGCGACGGCGACGGCCGCCGTCAGCCGGTCGGGCCGGTCCCGGTAGGCCTCGATCGCCAGCACGACGAACAGGGCGGTGAGCGCGAAGTCGAGCCCGTCGAGACGGTCCAGGGGAAGGACCGAGCCGGCCAGCGCGCCAAGCGTGGCCCCGCCCACCCAGCACACCTGGAAGAAGACCTGGACGCCGATGACCTGCTTCGACGTCCACCGCTGCGCCTCCGGCGAGGTGGTCACCGCGTACGCCTCGTCGGTCAGGGCGAACGTGGCGTACGCCTTGGCGAGCTTCCCATCGACGTTGTGGAGCGGGAAGGACAGGGCGTAGAAGACGTGGCGCGAGTTCACCAGCAGGGTCGACAGCGCCACCTGGGCCAGCGGGACGCCGCTGACCGCCATGCCGACGAGCAGGAACTCGAGCGAGCCGGCGTACACGACGGTGGAGAACACCGTCGCCCACCACCACGACAGCCCGGCGTGCACGACGAGCGCCCCGAACGCCAGACCCAGGGGGAACAGCCCCAGCCCGACCGGCGCCGCCACGGCGAAGGCACGCTCGGCGGGCCCCAGGTCCGGCGTCGGGTCATCCATCGCCGACGATCATGCCCCGGTATGGTCCCGGCATGAGCCACGACCGCCGCTTCCGCTTCGGAGTCCAGACCTCGATCGCCTCGTCCGGTGAGGAGTGGGCCGCCCTCGCCCGCCAGGCCGAGGACCTGGGCTACAGCACGATGTTCCTCCCGGACCACTTCGGCGACCAGCTGGCGCCGGGTCCGGCGATGGCGGCGGCCGCAGCGGCCACCACCGAGCTGCGGGTCGGCGCCCTCGTGTTCGACAACGACTACCGGCACCCGGTCGTGCTGGCCAAGGAGATGGCCACCATCGATGTGCTGTCGGGCGGGCGGGTCGAGGTCGGGCTCGGGGCCGGCTGGATGATCAGCGACTACGAGCAGTCCGGCATCGCCTACGACGAGCCCAAGGTCCGCGTCGACCGCTTCGAGGAGGGCCTCGAGGTCCTCACCGGCCTGCTCGGACCGGACCCGGTGACCTTCGCCGGCGAGCACTACCAGGTCACCGGGATGAACGGCCTGCCCAAGCCCATCCAGCAGCGTCCGCCGATCCTGATCGGCGGCGGTCTCAAGCGGATGCTTTCCATCGCGGGACGCCACGCCGACATCGTCGGCATCAACCCCACCATCCCGAACGGCGCCGTCGACGCCGAAGCCGCCCGCTCCGGGCTCGCTGCGCTCACCGACCAGAAGCTCCAGTGGGTGAAGGACGCGGCGGGCGACCGCTACGCCGACCTGGAGATCAACCTCCTCAACTACGCCTGCATCGTCACCGACGACCGGGCCCAGGTCCTGCAGGACTTCGCCCCGCTCTTCGGGATCTCGCCCGAGGAGCTGCTCGAGTTCCCCCACGCCCTGGTCGGCACCGTCGACGAGATCTGCGAGTCGATCGAGGCCAACCGCGGGCGCTTCGACGCCTCTTACATCGTCATCCAGCGCGACGCCATGGAGGCCATGGCGCCGGTGGTCGCCCGCCTCAGCGGGAGCTGAGCCCCGGGACCGGGTGGCTACCGCCTCGCACCCAGGTAGACGGCGTTCGTGGATTCCCGGCCGGAGTAGGGGTTGGGGAACGGGACGACGTGGGTGGTGACCGGCTCGAACACCTGCTCCATCGCGGCGGTGAAGTCCTCGGAGGGCAGCTCGTCGGACCACAGCCCGAACACGCCGCCCGGCTGCAGCAGCGGCACCAGGCGCTGGAGCCCGTCGACCTCGTAGAAGGCGGCGTGGCTCGGATGCAGGTGCCAGGTCGGCGAGTGGTCGATGTCGACGAGGATCGCGTCGAGCGCGCTCGGGACGTCGGGCCCGAACCCGTCACCCCCGGCCACCATCGAGAAGAAGTCGCCGTGGTGCAGGTGGCAGCGCGGGTCGTCCGCCAGCGCGGCGGACAGCGGGAGCAGGCCGCGCTCGTGCCAGTCGATGACCTGCGGCAGCGCTTCGATGACGTGAAGGGACCGGACCCGCGGGTCCTGGAGCGCCGCCTCCGCGGTGTAGCCGAGGCCGAGGCCACCGACGACGACGTCGAGGTCGTCGCCGTCCACCTGTCCGAGCCCGAGGTCGGCCAGCGCGATCTCGGCCACGGTGAAGAGGGACGACATCAAGAACTCGTCGTCGAGCTTGGCCTCGTAGACGTCGATGTCGAGCGAGAGCTCCCGGCGGCGCCGCAGGCTGATCGCTCCCATCGGGGTGACCTGGCGGTCCAGCTCCTCGAAGAGGGCGCTCATGGCCGGACCCCGAGGCTGGCGTTGGTGCGGTCGGGCAGAGGCTGCGGGTACAGGAGGCGGATGAGGCCCAAGGCGATGGCGGCACCGATGAGCTGCATCACGATGAACATCGGGGCCGACGACGGGGCGATGCCGGCAAAGGTGTCCGAGAGGGTGCGGGCGATGGTGACCGACGGGTTGGCGAAGCTGGTGGACGACGTGAAGAAGTAGGCGCCGGCGATCCACACCCCGACGGCGTACGGGACGGCGGCCCTGCGGCCGGACCGGACGCAGCCATGGATGACCAGGAGCAGGCCGACCGTTGCGATGACCTCGGAGAGCCACAGCGGTCCGGACGATCGGACCTGGGTGGAGCGCTCGATCGCCGGCCGGGCGAACATCGCGTTGGCGAGGATGGTGCCAATGCAGGCCCCGACGGTCTGGGCGGCGATGTACAGGGCGGTGTCCCGGGAGCTGATCGATCCGAGACCGCGATCCACGAGGCTGACCACCGGGTTGAAGTGGGCACCCGACACTGCGCCGAACATCAAGATCAGCCCGATGAGGGCGCCGCCGGTCGCCGCTGCGTTCTCGAGGAGCCGCAGCCCGGTGTCGGTGGAGAGGTTCGCAGCCATGATCCCGGACCCGACGACGGCGATGAGCAGGAACGCAGAGCCCAGGGCTTCGGCCGTGAGCCGCCGGGCGAGGTCGAGGTGGTCGACGCGGGGGTCGAGGCGCAGGGTCATCGTCGTCGGTGCATGGGGCCCGAGGCTCAGGTGCCGAGGATCTGCTGCACGAAGGCGGCCTGGGCCGGCTCGACGCGCCAGTGGACCCAACGGCCGCGCTTGTCGCCGGCGATGAGCCCGGCGTCGGAAAGGATCTTCGTGTGGTGGCTCACCGTGGGCTGGCTCTTGCCGAGCGGCCCCATCAGGTCGCACGAGCACAGCTCGCCGGCAGCGGCGATCAGGCTCAGCAGCCGGAGCCGGACCGGGTCGGCCACGGCGGCGTAGGTGTGGGCGAGCGCGACGGCATCGGCCTCGGCGAGCGGGGCCTCGGTCAGCGAGGCGCAGCAGGTGGCGGCCATGGTGCTGGCGGTTGCGCTCATCGACGATCCTCCACGATTAGATTGACAGGTGTCGATGCAAGAGCGAGGATGGATGCATCGACCACCGTGAATGTACCAGGAGTGACCCCATGTCTCGTGTCCAGCTCGCCCTCAACGTGTCGAACATCGACGAGGCCGTCGCCTTCTACTCGAAGCTCTTCAACACCGAGGTCAACAAGCGCAAGCCCGGCTACGCCAACTTCGCCATCGACGAGCCGCCGCTGAAGCTGGTGCTCATCGAGGGCGACAGCGGGGGGACGCTGAACCACCTCGGCGTCGAGGTCGAGACCGCAGAGCAGGTCGAAGCCGCCGAGTCCCGCCTGTCCGCGGACGGCGTCGCGACCACCGGTGTCGACGACACGACGTGCTGCTACGCCCTCAAGACCGAGACCTGGGTCAACGACCCCGACGGCGCCCCGTGGGAGTGGTACGTCAAGACCGGCGACGCCGAGCAGATGACCAACAGCACCGCCACGCCCTCGGGCTGCTGCTGAACGGGGGCCGCGCGCCGACGGTCCTCACCGGCTGGTCGGCGACACCCTCGACCCGACGGTTGGTGCTCCTGATCGTGGCGACACGACGGAGAGGAGGGGGGTGGCCATCAGGGTCGTGATGAGGGCCATCAAGACCATGGCGGTGAAGACGGTGGGCCCGATCACCCCGAGCTCGAGGCCGACGGTGAGGATGACCAGCTCGGTCAGGCCGCGCGTGTTCATCAAGATCCCGATCGTCGCCGCATCGCTCCAGCTCTCTCCCACGGCCCGTGCGGCGAGCATCGCCCCTCCCCACTTGCCGGCGATGGCGGTGAGGGTGATCAGCGCCGTGATGCCCCAGAGGTACCAGTCATCCAAGAGATCGACACGGGTCGCGAGCCCGACGACGACGAAGAAGACCGGCAGGAGGAACGTGAGCGTCGGCATCTCGAGTCCCCGGGCCAGGTTGCGCGTCGCCTCGTTGCGGGGCATCACCGCACCGGCCATGAAGGCACCGAAGATGGCGTGGATGCCGATCACCTCGGTGGTCCAGGCGCTCAGTAGCGCAACGGCGACGATGGCCCACGCCGGCACAAGACCGATGCGCCGGAGGAGCCGCCGCACCACCGTGAGCATCACGCCGACGTACACCAGCGACCAGCCGATCACGACGAACGCGTCGGCGATGCCCGACGCCTTCACGATGGCGACCACCACGGCGAGCACGCACCAGGCCGTGACGTCGTCGACCGCCGCGCACGTGATCGTCAAGACGCCGATCCGGGTGTGGGTGAGGCCGGTCTCCTGGAGGACCCGGGCGAGCACCGGGAACGCCGTGATGGCCATGGCCGCGCCCATGAAGAGCACGAAGCCGGTGCGGTTCGCGTCGCCCCCGAGCCGCGGGTAGAGCCACAGCCCCAGCACCGCCCCCAGCACGATGGGCACGATGATCGACGCGTGGCTGATCACGACCGCCCGGTGCCCCTGACCCCGCAGGTGGCCCAGGTCGAGCTCGAGGCCGATCAGGAACATGAACAGCACCAGCCCGAGCTGGGCGATCACCTTCAGGCCGTCGACGACGTCGGGCGGGAAGGCGTAGTCCATGCCCGATGCCCACACGAGGCCCAGGAGGCTCGGGCCGAGGAGGATCCCCGCCAGGATCTCGCCGTGCACCCGGGGCTGGCCGATCTTGGAGATGGCCCAGCCGGCGAGCCGTGCGGCCACCACCACGATGCCCATGGCCAGCAGGATCCTGCCGTTGACCTGTGCCGGAGTCATCTGGCCGCTTCCTGAAAGACGAACAATTGTTCAGGAATGTAGCCGTTGGGCTCCTCGGGCCGAACTCCGCGGAGCGGCGTGAGCGAACCCGACCGACGCCGACGGCCGGCAGACCCACCGCTCCTACGAAGCACAAGATACGATTCTCACTTCAGTCGATGGAGGTCCGCGATGGCGCTGCAGGAGGGGGACAAGCCGACCTGGACGTTCCTCACGAACCACTCGCACGTCCTGCTGTGCATCGCCGAGGATCCCGAGATCCGCGGTCGGGACATCGCCCAACGGGTGGGGATCACGGAACGATCCGCCCAGAACATCGTCCGGGAACTCATCGAGGGCGGCTACCTGACCCGCGAGAAGGTCGGGCGACGCAACCGCTACACGGTCCATCCCGACCTGCCGCTGCGGCACCCGATCGAGCGGGATCACGAGGTGGCCGAGCTGCTCCGCTTGGTCACGGTGTCTCCTCGCGCGAAGGCGTGAGCTCCCCCGGCTCCCGCAGGGGTGCGGCCATCGCGTGGTAGCCGCCATCGACGTGGAGGATCTCTCCGCTGATCATGCGGCTGAGGTCCGAGAGCAAGAAGCAGGCCGTCTCTGCGACCGGGGCGCTGTCCTTCGGGTCCCACGGCAGGGGTGACTGCCGCTCCCAGGCCCCGGTGAGGAGCTCGAACTCCGGGATGCCCCCGGCGGCGCGGGTGTGGAGCGGACCGGCCGCGATGAGGTTGGCTCGGATGCGGCGTCCCCCGAGGTCGCGTGCGAGGTACCGGTTGACGGACTCGAGCGCGGCCTTGCAGACGCCCATCCAGTTGTAGACCGGCCAGGCCCCCGCCGCATCGAAGTCGAGTCCCACGAGCGACGCACCCTGCGGGGGCGCAAGCTGCGCGACGACCGAGGCGAGGGAGGCATAGGTGATGGCGCTCGTCTGGAACGCCCGGCTGATCGCATCGCTGCGGGCCGCGAGGAAGTCCCCCGCCAGGGCCTCCCGGGGAGCGAACGCCACCGCATGGAGCGCGCCGTCGATGTGGCCCCACCGTCCGAGGAGGTGGTCGGTCAGGTGGTGGAGGTGCTCGGCGTCGGTCAGATCGGCCTCGACGACCTCGACGTCGCCACGAAGGACGTCAGCGGCGAGCGCAGTGGCATCGAGGTCCCTCCCCAGGCTCGACAGCACGATGTCGGCGCCGGCGTCGAGGGCGGCGGCCGCCGTGGCGAAGGCGATGGACTCGGTGTTGACGACGCCCGTGATGAGCAGCTTCTTCCCGGCGAGCAGCGACGGCATGGTGGTCATGGGGGCTCCTGATCTCCTCACACCGCTGACGGCCATGCGCGGTCCTGGTGCACCGGCTCGTAGGGCTCCCAGCCCTGCGCCGTCCGCTTCGACCACGGTGCGCCCGGAGCGGGCCGGGCGACGAGGTGGATCCACTCGTTGGTCACGAGCCGCTCCAGCGTCGGCGACTGCGCGAGCGAGCGGTCGATGTGATCCGTGGACCCCTCGACCACGGCGAGGAGCCGGACGGGCTCGTGCAGGAACCGGGATCCGGCGCGCACGGACTGCAGGGGCAACCCGCGCCTGAGGTCGCCGCCGGGGCCCGAGAGCACGCCGATGTCGGCCACGACGTTGTGCACGGCCTTGGAACCGGACCCGAAGATGTCGGGGTCGGTCGTGGAGAAGAAGTACTGGGCGTTGATCCACTGCGCCACCACGAGCGGCGCCGTGAGGATGCCGTGGAGCGTGGTGCCGTCGGGGTCGCGCGTCGCGTCGTACGAGTGGAGGAACACCCTGCGTCCGAGGTCGGCGTGGCGGGTGAGCGTCCGGGGTCCGATGACGAAGGCCATGTTCCCGGCGAGGCCGAGCTCGGCTGCCGGCTCGGCCCAGTTGCGAGCGCGCCGCCGAACCGCTCGGAGCGACCGGGGCCCGCCGGGCAGGGTGGTCGCCCGCTCCATCGCCGCGGCCTCGCCGGCCCGGTCGAGATCCACCGCGAGGGCTTCGAGCGCGTCGCGGTGCGACCCGGGCGCGAGGTGGGTGTCGAACAGCCGGATCCGGTCGGTGGTCGTGTTGTGCTCCCCAGCGACGAACCAGGTGTCGGCCCCGACGGCGGAGCCGCGCGCCTCGAGACGGCTGCGGACCGCCGGGTCGTTGGCCATCGCGGCGACGATGCGTGCGTTGGCGGCGCCGTCGTGACCACCGCACGCGCCACAGGCCAGACCCGACTCCATGGGGTTGTTGTCCGCCGTCGCCCCGTGGCCGCACAGGACGACGAGGCGGGCGCGTCCGACCCCGAGGCCGACGAGGGAGGCGACGATCGAGGCCTGGGCGTCGACATCGAGATGGCTGCGGTCGTACCCGGCCGCAGCCCGGTCGGCCCGGCGGTGCGGAAGCAGGTCAGCGACGCGCGCGGAGAACCCCGGCGCGACCGTCTTGATCGCAGCGAACGGACCGGCCGCCCACCCTGATGCCTCGGCGAGGGCCAGCGGAGAGACGAGGTCGGTCTTGGCGGCGTCCCAGGCACCGTCCATGGCGGCTGACGCATCCAGCGCCGGTGCGGAGCCGACCTCGTGAATCGTCATCGACGCACCGATCAGGACGGGGAACTGGTCGGTCCCGCCCCGCCCCGACACCGGAACGACGTGGACGGCGGCGCCGAAGAACCCGGCGTAGCCGAACGTCTCGTAGGGGCCGATGCGTTCGAGGTTCCGGCGGAGGCCCTCGGAGCGCACGTCGATGCAGCACACGACCTGCGCAGCCACCTCGTCGACCTCGTCACGGTCAGAGGCATCATCGATCGTGCGCAGGAGCGAGTCGTGCACCGTGCGCTCGTAGGCGTCCTGCCAGATGAGCGGGCGGTCGTCGATGGCGATGGCCGCGGGCCGCGGGCGCGGCCCGTCGTCGGTGTACCAGGCCGTGGTCCCGACGATCGCCGCCTCGGTGGCGACCGCCACCGCCAGGAAGCCGAGCATGGTGTCGCCGCCGTTGCGCTCCTGGCGCCAGCGCAGGTGCGAGGACCATCCGGGAAGGGCTGCCACGTGCGTGGCGAGGTACCGGCGTTGGGCGTAGCGGGGGACGCGAAGGCGGCCGAGGGCGGCGCGCAGGGCCTCGTCGACTTGCGTGGGGAGCCCCGCAGACCGTTCCGGGTGCGCGGCGCGCCACTGCATCCAGAAGTCGCCGGGCTCGGGGCGCGTCGACCACCACGCGCACCAGTCGGCGATCTCGGACTCGACCCTCCGTTGCATCTGAGTGCCCGCACGACGATCGTGCTGCTCGGCGACCGTCAACGCCGTCCGCTCGGGGAGCACCTCCTGGTCACCGTGCACGAGATCGGTCGTGTCGTGACCGGGCCGGCGATCCATCGCCAGGCCCAGGGCGGTCTGGTCGATCCTGCCCGAAGCGAACGCCTCGCGGTAGTCGTCCAACGTGAGCAGGCCACGAGCGCCGAACAACGCCTCGGCGTGCTGCAGCGCGTCATCGAACCGAAGGTGCTCGAACCCCGAGAGCGGGTTGCAGGCGATGATCGACGACAGCGGCCACGAAGGTGCGACCACCTCGCTGGCGCTCGCCGCGTCGTCTCGGAGCCTCTGGAGGGGGGTGTCGATCATGGGTCACGCTCCAAGCTGGTTGAGGGGCGGGCGGCTGCTCGGCCGGTCGGCTCGCACCGGACCCGCCGCGGCGGCGACCTGGGTCGGCCTGGAGGCCGTCGGCCGTCCGGCGGCGCGAGCCCAGGCGGTGGTGACGGCGCTCGTGTGGGCCAGCGCTCCAGCGCAGAACGCGACCAGGACGGGGACGACCCACCAGGCGCTGAGCACGGGGGCGTCGACGGCGACCTGGCTCCGGACCAACCGCTCGAGTCCCGACGTCACGAGCAGGTAGACCGCCAGCAGCAACGACCCTGCGGCCGCTGCTCCGACCCGGCCGGCCCACGTGCGGGCTCGACCCATCCACGCTCGGGCGGCGAACCCCGATGCGATCCACGCCAGGCCCGTCGGCACCAGGAGGTCGGCGCTGACGTGGTCAGCAAGCGCCCAGATCATGACCAGACCGGCCATCCCCGGCAGCACGAACGCGCTGACCCTACCTGGCTGCCAGGCCCGGGGCGCCCGCTTCCTCCGCACCGCGGCACGGACCCCGGTGCCCGATCCGAGGAAGAGCGCTCCCTTGTAGAACCCGTGGGCGACGAGGTGCAGCAGTGCAGCCACGTGGAGGCCGAGCCCGCACAGGACCAGGGTGAAGCTCATCTGGGCGACCGTCGACCAGGCCAGTCGCCCCTTCACGTCGACGCGAGACAGCACCACGGCTTGGGCGAGGGCACACGTCACACCCCCGATCACCAGCGCAGCGATGGCCGCAGGGAGGGTGCCCGCTGACGCCGGGGCGAGCTTGATCAAGAGCACCGCTCCGCCGTTGACCACGCCTGCGTGGAGCAGGGCCGACGACGGGGTCGGCGCGCCGAGGCTGTCGGGCAACCAGCGGACGAACGGCCCCGCTGCCGAGCGAGCGGCGGCGGCGATGACGAGGAGCACCCCCGCGACGCCGAGCGCCACCGAGCCAGCCCGGTCGATCTGCGCGACCTCGGTGCCGCCCGACGCGACGGCGAGGATCACGACCGCGCCGACGAGGGCGGCGTCGCCCACCAGGAACGAGCGGCGGGCTCGGGCGGCGCGCTCCGCACCCCGACCGGGGCCGATCTTGATGAGCTCCACGGTGAGGGCGCTCGTCACGATCCATGCCAGGGCCAGCACCACCAGGTCGGAGGTCACGGCGAACGCCACGCCGGACGCCACGATCAACGTCCCGACGACGAGGAACCGCCGCTGGTAGGGCTCGTGACGGAGGCTCCGAGCGGCGAAGGCCAGCACGGTGGCCCCCATGCCGACGATCAGGACCAGCAGCAGCGCGACGGAGAACATGCGGTGCTGTTTATGCGAAACCGAGTTCCTATGTCAGGCATTACGCGAAATATGTTTCGCAATATCGGTTGCGTTACTAGCACCTGCAACCGACATCAGGGTGCGATGAGGACGACCCGCACCGACGGGGACCCTCGGTTCGAGCATGCCCACCAAGCGTGCGATCACTGGAGAACTGGTCTGGAACTTCGACACCGCCATCGGCCTGTTCGAGTACGCACCCGCGGCCGAGATCGAGGGGTTGCGGACTCGGGAGACCACCTCGCGTTGCACCTGCAGCTCACCGTGCGGGTGACTCCTCGGAGGGCGGTCCTGCTGGCAGGAACTCGCCGGCCCGTACGGTCCTGCCTGTAGGACCGTACGAGGGTCATGGACACGACAACGGCCCCATCGACTTCCACTTCCAAGCAAGGCCGACTGCTCCGGGGAGTGACCGTCGCCGCCGCCGTCGCCGTCGCCGTCGGCGGTCTGCTCCACCTCCGCACCTGGAACTCCGACTACCGCGAGATCCCCGACGGGGCAGTCCCCGGCCTGTGGGTCGTCAAGGCCGGTTTCCCGGCGAACGCCCTCCTGTCGGTGCTGGTAGCTGCGGCGCTGGTCGCCATCGCCTTCGGTGCCCTCGGGCGCATCCATCGCTTGGTGCTGGCCGCCGGTCTGATCCTTGAAATGGGGTCGATCGCTGCGCTCGTCGCCAGCAGGGGCCCTGGGATCTTCGGCTGGTCGGAGACCGGCTACGAGGGCAGTGCAGTGCAGATCCTCGTGGTCGAGGCCATCGCCGTCGTGCTGCTGACCACGGCGTTGGTGGTCGGGCGAACCATCGCCGGCGATAGATCCTGAGAGGTTGCACGTAGGTGCGCACCGAGGTCAGAGGGAGTCCCACCCGCCGGGGCTTGCCTCGGTGGTTGGCCCCGAGACAAAGGTGACTGACACCGCACCCTGTGGGTAGGTGAAGCTCCAACGGAGCGGGTCGAAGCGAACGCAACGACTCGGGGAGAGGGTGGTCGATCGAGATGGCAGCGACCGCGGGGAGGGAACGGTCGATCCGATCGTCCGCAGAGCGGGGGGCGAAGAGCGAATCAGAGCTCGTGGATGCGCTTGCGGGTGGAGACCAGCAGGCGCTCGCTGAGGTGTTCCGTCGGTTCGGCGGGGACCTGCACCGGCAGGCTCGGCGCACGGTCCGTTCCGATCATGCGGACGATGTCGTCCAAGAGGTGATCGTGCGGCTGTGGCGGGACCCCAGGGCGTTTGATCCAGCTCGGGGGTCGTTGCGGGCGTTCTTGATGATGCGGTGCCGGGGCCGCGCGATCGAGGTTGTTCGCAGCGAGGAGGCCCGGCGGAACCGTGAGCAGCGTGTTTCGGCCGAACCCCACAAGGATGTGTGCGTGGAAGCAGAGGTGCTGTCGGCGCTGGACCACCAAGCGGCGTGGTCGTGGCTAGCCGTGTTGACCGAAGGTGAGCGTCACTCGATCGCACTGGCCTTCTTCGGTGGTCACACCTACCAGGAGGTCGCCACGCTCCTCGCCTTGCCCGAAGGGACGGTCAAGTCCAGGATTCGTTCGGGCCTCCGTCGGCTCCACGAGACGCTCGTTGACAAACGCGGTGCGGTAGGCGCCACCATCTGACACGACAGTCGGCAGGCGCGTGAGGCGTCCACCGGCTGGTCTTGTTGGTCAGGACGCCAGGGCCGGTGGACGCGGCACGCTCCCTGTGCGGAGACTCAGGATTCTCCGGTGTAGCGGTACACGTTGCTGTCGCGCTTCTCGAAGCCGAGGCGCTGGTAGAGGCGGTTGGCGGCCTCGCGGCTGGGGCGGGAGGTGAGGTCGACGGTGCGGGCGCCCCGCTCGGCGGCGACATCGACCGCGTGGCGGTTGAGGGCCTCGCCGACCCCTCGGCCCCGGGCGTCGGCGTCGACGACGACGTCTTCGATCCACGCCCGCAGCCCGGTGGGGATCCGGAACAGGACCAACGTGAGCGAGCCGAGGATCTCCCCGTCGTCGCCTCGGGCGATGAGCATCTCGGTGGCCGGCGACGACACGATCTCGTCGAGCTGCTCGCGACCGGGGGGCGGCGACGACGACGAGAGCTGGGGGGTCAACCGGACCCAGGCCTCGACGAGCTCGTCGGTGACCTGGTCGGCGATCTGGACGGTGACGGCCATGGCGCCGACCATAGGTCAGCCGGATCGGACAGCAAATCGTCAGCGGATGGTCACCGTCCGTGAACGCAGGGGACGACCGGCGGCAACAACCGATCCGTACCGTCGGTGCCATGACCTGGCTCACCGCCCACCTGCGTGGCCTCGGCACCGCCGGGGCCACGGCCAACGCTCGAGCCGAGCTCGAGACCGCTCACATCCGCACCCTGCAGGCCACCGTCGTGGCCCAGCGGGTCAACCGCTCCGGCGCAACCGGCCATCCCCTGTTGCCGGCCGCCGAAGCTCGGGTCGCCTAGCGGCCCACGGATCGAGCGCCGGGCCTCGGACGTCCCCCCAGGGCCCGGCGCTGATCCGCAGCGGTAGCCTGGTGCCGTGAGCTCACTGCGCTGGCACCACCGCCCCAAGCTGCGCCAGCCCGTGCTGGTGGCTGCGTTCGAGGGGTGGAACGACGCGGGCGATGCCGCTTCGGGCGCGGCCCGCTGGCTGGCCGACCGCTACGGCGCCGAGATGGTCGCCACCATCGACGCCGAGGACTTCTTCGACTTCACCACCACCCGTCCCATCGTGGAGGTGACCGAGGAGGGCAAGCGCCTCATCACCTGGCCCGACACCGAGCTGTGGTCCGCCACCACCGATGCGCCCGCGGACCTGATCTTGATGGTCGGCCACGAGCCGCACCTGCGCTGGCGCACCTACTGCCGGGCTGTCACGGAGGCCGCCGACGCGCTGGGCGTGTCGATGGTCCTGACCCTCGGTGCCCTGCTCTCCGACGTGCCCCACAGCCGGCCCACCGCCGTGTCGGGCACGGCCGACGACGCGGACCTGATCGAGCAGCTCGACCTCTCCCCCTCCACCTACGAGGGGCCCACGGGCATCGTCGGCGTCCTGCACGCCGCTTGCCAGGAGCGCGGGATCCCGTCGGCGTCGCTGTGGGCCGCGGTGCCCACCTACGTCTCCGGTGCACCGTCCCCGAAGGCCACGCTGGCGCTCGTCGAGCGGGCGTCGAACCTCCTGGGGCTGCGCCAGCCGGTCACGGACCTGCAGATCGCCAGCGCCGCCTACGAGCGCCAGATCGACGAGCTGGTCGAGGCCGACGAGGACACCGCCGCCTACGTGGCCGGCCTCGAGGAGGCCGCCGACGACGAGGAGCGCGACGCCGAGCTGGGCTTCGGCGGAGCGGGCGGCTCAGGCGAATCGCACCCCGAGGGCCACCCGGCCGCCCGGCGCGAAGACCTCCCGCCGCTCGAAGAGGCCGACCCGGACGCCCTGGTCGACGAGGTCGAGCGCTTCCTGCGGGGCGACTGACCGCTCAGGGGTGCCAGGGGGTGTCGCGCGGCTCGTCGAACACGACCGGGCGGGGCTCGCCGGCGATGGCGGCGAAGGCCATCTCGCCCCACTGCCCGAAGCCGGCCAGCGGCGTCGGCAGCGCGTCGCGGGCGAACCAGCCCACGTCGTTGGTCTCCAGCGGATGGGCGGCCAGCTCGCCGCCGGTGGCGGTGCAGTGGAAGACGAGCGAGTAGAGCGGGATCCGGGTGAAGCCCAGCCGCATGCCGTCGAGCACGGCGAGCAGGCCGTCGACCCGGCACTGGATGCCGGTCTCCTCGGCCACCTCCTTCACCGCCACCTCCGCGGGCGAGTAGCCGATGTCGGCCCATCCGGTGGGGTAGAGCCAGATCCCGGAGTCGGACCGTTGGACCAGCAGGATCTCGCCGGCCTCGTTGCCGACGACGGCGCCGATGGCCACCTTGGGCGTGACGTACCCGGGCACGCCCTTGCCGACGCCCTTGAGCCACTCGTCGACCTGGGCCTCACGGTCGATCCCGAGCGAGGTGTGGTGCCGGATGTCCGCGGCGACGGCGAGCACCTCCTCGAACCGCTCCTGCTCGTACAGGCTCTCGGTGAACCCGAGCCCGGTGCGGGCGATCCCCGCCAGCGCCTCCGACCACCGCAGCAGATCGGTCTCGGTCAGCGGGTCGTGCGCCATCCGCCGACCCTACGAGACGGCGTGGAGCAGCGAACGCTCGAGCTCGGCGCGCAGGTCCGGGTCGGTGAGGAGCGAGCCGTCGGTGTGGGTGACGTAGAAGGCGTCGACGATCAGGTCGCCCATCGTCTGGATCTTGGCGGTGCGGACGTCGAGGTCGAACTCGGCGAACGCCCGGGACACCTTGTAGAGGACGCCGATGCGGTCGCGGGCGTGGACCTCGACGACCGTCGCCGTGGTGGACGCGGCATCGTCGAAGCGCACCGCGGGCGGGGGCAGGTCGGGTCGCGACGCCTTGGGGGCGTAGGCGCGGACCCGGGCGGCGAGCCGGGCCTCGATGGCCATGCGGCCCTCCAGCGCGGCGTGGAGCGAGTCGGTGATGCGGTCCCACGGGATGAGCGAACCGAAGCGGGAGGTGACCTGGAAGATCTCGAGGGCCATGCCGTCGGCGGCGGTGGCGTCGGCGGCGCGCACCTCGAGCCCCTCGATGGCCAGCACGCCGGACACCCGGGCGAACAGGCCGGGCCGGTCGGCGGCGATGACGGTGACCGTGAGCCCGCTGGCCTCCACGAAGGTCTCGCCTCGGGCCATGAGCTCGGCCTGCCGGGGGTTGGGGAACTCGATGGTGGACAGCGACGCCTGGGCGCCACCCTCGAAGTGGTGGTCGACGCGGCGCACCAGCTCGCGGACGAGCTCGGCCTTCCAGCTCCCCCAGGCGGCCGGACCGGTGGCGAGCGAGTCGGCTTCGGTGAGCGCGGCGAGGAGGTGGAGGCGCACCGGGTCCCCCACCGCCGTGGCGACCATGGCGATGGTGGTCTCGTCGGAGAGGTCCCGCCGGGTGGCGATGTCGGGCAGGAGGAGGTGGTGGCGGCACATGTCGACGAGCACCGCGGAGTCGGCGGGGTCGAACCCCATGCGCGGGGCGATGCCGGCGATGAGCTCCATCCCCACCTCGGTGTGGTCGCCCGGGCGGCCCTTCGCGATGTCGTGGAGCAGGGCGCCGACCACCAGCAGGTCCGGCCGCTCGACCTGGTCGGTGAGCTGCGAGGCGTTGGCCGCCGTCTCTAGCAGGTGCCGGTCGACGGTGAAGCGGTGGTACGCGTTGCGCTGCGGCCGGTTGCGGACCACCGCCCACTCGGGCAGGTAGCGCTCCCACAGCCCGGTGTGGTCGAGCGACTCGATCACGCCGATGGCGTCGTGGCCGCAGAGGAGGAGGTCCACGAAGCGGACCCGGGTGGTCTCGGGCCAGGGCTCGACGGGCGCCGGAGACCGGTCGACGAGCCGGGAGAGCGCAGCCCGGCTGATGCGGGCGTCCTTGGTGGCGGCGACCACCGCAGCTTCCAGCACGAGCTCGGGCCGGTTGGCCGGGTCGACGCTGCCCTCGAGGGACAGCTGGCCGTCCCGCACGATCATGCCCGGGGCGCGCTCGCGGCTGCGCCAGCCCAGGAGGCTGATGGAGGTGGCCAGGCTGGTGCCGACCCGGTCCCAGGTCTCGTCGGCGATCCACGCCACCTCGCGTGCGGCGTGGGCGATGCCGGCCATGAGCTCGTCGGCGGTGAGGCCGAGGGCGGCGCCGACGGCATCTTGGTCTTGGAGCGTGAGCTTGTCTCCGACCCGGCCGGTGGCCCGGTGCAGTTCGACCCGGGCGTCGAAGAGCACGCGCTCGGCCTCGGCGAGCGCCTCCTCGTCGCCGTCCTCGAGCACGGGGCGGGCGGCCCGGGCCCAGCGCAGGGCGTGGATGTCGCGCAGCCCGCCGCGGCCCTCCTTCAGGTCGGGCTCGAGCAGGAAGGCCACCTCGCCCTGCTGGGTCTGGCGGGCGGCGACCGAGTCCCGCAGCATCGTCAGGAACCGCTTGGCCCGCTTGGTCCACTGCGCCTCGGCGGCGACCGCCATCTCCCGGGTGAGCGCCTCGTCGCCGGCGAGGTGGCGCATGGTGAGCAGCGAGGTGGCGGTGTCGAGGTCCTCGGCCGACAGCTCGAGGGCCTCCCGCACGGTCCGCACCGAGTGGCCGAGCTTCAGCCCCTCGTCCCAGATCGGGTACCAGAGCTGCTCGGCGACCTCGCCGGGCGGGTTCTTCCCCCGGTACAGCAGCAGCAGGTCGAGGTCCGACGCCGGGGCCAGATCGCCCCGGCCGTAGCCGCCGACCGCCACCAGAGCGAGATCGCCCCGCTCCGGTGACCCGTCGGTCGCGGCGTTGAAGCGGTCGACCAGCCAGGGGTCGACCGCTCCTCGCCACGCTTCGGCGAACGCACAACCTCGCAGGGAGGTGTCTGCCAGCAGCCGGGACCGTTCCGTTGCCAGCGTCATGTGTGCGTTCCCTGTGGTGTCAGATGGCGTCGGTTCCGAGTTCACCGGTGCGGATGCGAATGAGCTCATCCACGCTGGTGACCCAGATCTTTCCGTCACCGATCTTGCCCGTTTTCGCCGAGGTCACGATCGCATCGACGATGCCCTGCACCTCGGCATCATCGACGATGACCTCGAACTTCACCTTCGGAACGAAGTCGACGGTGTACTCGGCGCCTCGGTAGACCTCGGTGTGCCCGGCCTGACGGCCGAACCCCTGGACCTCCGAGACGGTCATTCCGGCCACGCCAGCGCCCTTGAGCGCCTCTTTGACCTCGTCGACCCGGAACGGCTTCACCACTGCGGTGATCTTCTTCATGGGTAGATCCTTTCGCGTCCGGAGACGGTTCAGAGGTTGTTGTAGGCCGTCTCGGCGTGGAGGGCCTGATCGAGGCCGATGTCCTCGGTCTCCTCATCGACCCGGAGGCCGATGGTCATGTCGATCGCCTTGGCGATGATGTAGGTGGCGACCAGGGCGAAGGCGAACACCGCGGCGACGGCCACGATCTGGTCGACGAGCAGGTCGCTGCCTCCCCCGAGGAACAAGCCGTCCGGGATGATCTCGTTGACCGCGGAATCGGCGAAGAGGCCGAGGGCGATCGAGCCGAAGATGCCGCCGACCAGGTGGACGGCGATCACGTCGAGGGCGTCATCGAGCTTGGCGGCCTCCTTGATGAAGAGCGCCAGGTAGCAGATGATGCCGGCGAGGAAGCCGATGATCAGCGACGGCCCGGTCCCGACGAAGCCGGCGCACGGGGTGATGGCGACCATGCCGGCCACGGCGCCGGAGGCGGCACCGAGGGTGGTGACGTGCTTGCCCTTGAGCTTCTCCACCAGGAGCCAGCCCAACATGGCCGCCGCCGGAGCGATGATGGTGTTGAGCAGGGCCTGGGCGGCGATGGCGTTGGCGGCGAGCGCCGAGCCGGCGTTGAAGCCGATCCAGCCGAACCACAAGATGCCGGTGCCGAGGAGGGTCCAGGGCAGGGCGTGCGGGGCCATGGGCTCCTTGCCGTGCCCCTTGCGGGCACCGATCACGAGCAGCACCGCGAGCGCTGCCGCACCGGCGTTGATGTGCACCACGAGGCCACCGGCGAAGTCGAACGCACCCATCTCGGCGATCCAGCCGCCGCCGAACGCCCAGTGGGCCACGGGGCTGTAGACGACGAGGAGCCACACGCCGATGAGCACTGCGTAGCCGGCGAACTTGAGCCGGTCGGCGGTGGCGCCGGTGATCAGGGCCGGGGTGATGATCGCGAACGTCATCTGGAAGGCCAGGAACAGCGGATCGGGGATGCCGCCGGTGAAGGCGGCGAACTGCTTGCTGTTGATCGTGATGTCCTGGAACCCGGCGAAGTCGAAGCCGCCGAACCAGCCGCCGTCACCCAGGTTGCCGAAGGCGATGGAGGCGCCGAAGAGCACCCACAGCACAGCCAGCAGGCCCATGGCGAAGTAGTTCTGCATGAGCATGGCCAGGAAGTTCTTCGAGCGGACCATGCCGCCATAGAAGAACGCCAGGCCTGGGGTCATGAACAACACCAGCGCGGTGGAGATCAAGACCCAGGCGATGTTGCCTGAATCCACGGGAGCACCTTTCAACGTCGGGGTAAGAATGGCGACACCTTGCCCGGTCGCCTTTACGTCCCCGTGTGCCCTGTGTTTCCGCTGCGTAAATGCGTTCGCGTTTCTGACGGTTCCCTGTTGGTCAGGTTTCTGACGTCGGTCCGCTGCGGGATGGCCTCAGGCGAGGGCGGCGCGAGCCGCGAGCTGGAACGCGTCCCACATCGGGGCCACCGCCGGCGCGTAGGCCAGGTCCAGGTCGAGGAACGCCGACGCGGTCATGCCCACGGTGATGGCGGTGGCCAGCGTGTCGATGCGCTTGCCGGACCGGTCCGCCCCCACGAGCTGCCCGCCGATGAGGCGGCCCGAACCCTTCTCCACCAGGACCTTGGCGTGCAGCGGCTCGGCGCCCGGGTAGTAGCCGGCCCGGGTGGTGGCCTCCACGGCCCCGGTCCGGTACTCGATCCCGGCGTCGTCGGCCTCGGCCTGGTTGAGGCCGGTGCGGGCGATCTCGACCTCGCACACCCGGGTCACCGCCGTGCCGAGCACCCCGGGGAAGGTGGCGTACCCGCCGCCGATGTTGATGCCGGCGACCCGGCCCGTCTTGTTGGCGACGGTCCCGAGGGGGATGTGGACCCGTCCGCCGCTCACCTGGTGCCGGGAGTCGGCGCAGTCACCCGCCGCGTAGATGCCCGCCCGGCTGGTCCGCTGCCGGTGGTCGACCTTGATCGCCCCGGCCGCCCCCGCCTCGAGCCCGGCGTCGATGGCGATGCCCGAGTTGGGCGACACGCCCAGCGCGAGCACCACCAGGTCCGCCGGGATGGTCCCCTGGCTGGTGTGCACGGCGCCCGGTTCGAAGCCCTGGACGTCGGTGCCGGTGCGGAGCTCGATCCCGAAGCGGCGCACCGCGGCGGCGACCCGGGCGCCCATGTCGGGGTCCAGCGTGCGCATGGGGAACGGGCCGCTGTCGACGAGCGTGACCCGTGCTCCCCGCTTCACGAAGGCCTCCGCCATCTCCAGGCCGATGTAGCCGGCGCCCACGACGGTGACCGTGCGCCGCTTGCGCTGGGAGATGGCCTCGAGGAGCACCTCGGCGTCGCCGAGGGTCTGGATGCCGAACACGTCGGGTCCGTCGATGCCCGGGAGGTCCGGACGCTGAGGCCGGGACCCGGTGGCCACGTGCAGCAGATCGAACCCGAGGTGCACCGTCCGCTCGTGGTCGAGCGCCCGCACCTCGATGCGGCGCGCGTCGAGGTCGATGCCACGCACCTCGTGGCGGGTGCGGACGTCGATGCGGAAGCCGTCTCGGAACTCCTGCGGGGTGCGGACCACGAGCTCATCGAGGCGGTCCACCGAGCCGCTGATCACGTAGGGGATGCCGCACGCCGAATAGGAGGTGTGCGTCCCCTTCTCGAGCACGACGATCTCGAGGTCGGGCCGGCCGCGCCGGGCGTTGGTCGCCGCGCTCATGCCGGCGGCATCGCCCCCGATGACCACCAACCGGTCTGCCATGGCGCGCACACTACCGAGCGTCCGCCCTGCCCAGGGCCTATTCCCCGCAGTTCCACCAGAAATGCGAAACTGCGGGCCATGGCTGTGCGTCAGGACTGTCGTCACTACTCCACGCGCACCGTCGCGTCCGGGGAGCAGGTGCAGCGCTGCCGCGTCGACGCCAACGACAAGGCTCCGTTCGCCTGCCCGGAGTTCTGCTTGTTCTTCGAGCCGCGGTCCATCACCGACGCTGGTTGGCAGCGCTTCGAAGGGGAGGACGGCTCATGAGGATCACGGCCAAGGTCGACTACGCCGTGCGGGCCGCCATCGAGCTGGCCCGCACCTACCCGACCGACGGCTCCCGGCCGGTGCCGCTCACCCGGCAGTCCATCGCCGAGGCGCAGGAGATCCCGTCGAAGTTCCTCGAGCACATCCTCGCCGATCTCAAGCGCAGCCAGATCGTGGGCAGCGTGCGCGGCGCCGACGGCGGCTACTGGCTGCACCGCCCGCCCGCCGAGATCACCATGGCGGACATCATCCGCGCCGCCGAGGGCCCGCTCGCCGACGTCCGGGGCGAACGGCCCGACGCCCTCGACTACCCCGATGACCTGGAGGCGCTCCAGCGGGCCTGGATCGCCGTGCGAGCCAACCTGCGGGCCGTGCTGGAGCAGGTGACGCTGGCCGACCTGCGCGACGGCCGCCTCATCCCCGAGGTGGACCGGCTGGCGGACCCCGACGACGCCTGGCTCATCCGCTGACGCAGAGGTCGACGCCGCGGCTCACGTCGCGGCACGCCGCGCAGCCCGCGAGGTGGGCGGTGACCTCGCCGAACCCCTCGTCGGGGGCGCCGGCGGCGACGTGCGCGGCGAGCTGGTCGGCGATCGCGACGCACGCCTCGTCGTCGGTGGTGCGCTGGTAGGCGGCGACGTAGGCCGCGATCAGTCCGAGCCGCGCCCGGTAGGCCAGCGCCGATGCCGATCCGGCGGACAGCCCGAGGACCAGCGCCACCTCGGCGGGCTTGCGACCCTCGACGGCGGTGAGCCAGAGCACGCGGCGCCAGCGCTCCGACAGGTCGCCGAACGCCTCGCCCAGCAGCACGTGGGAGCCCAGCTGGTCGCCCGGCTCGCACCCGGTCGGCGCATCGGCGAGGAGTTCCGCAGCTCCTGCGTCGCCGACCGCCCACTGCTCCACCATCTCCGCCTGGCGACGCTGCCGGCGCTGGAGCCGCCACGCCTCCCGGCGGACGGTGGTGGCGAGGTAGGAGCGGAGGCCATCGGTGGGCCCGTTGCCGTTGCGCAGGGCGGTGAGGACGCGGGTGAACGCGCTCTCGGCCACGTCCTCGGCGAGGGTGACGTCGGCGGCGGGCAGCGCCTGGGTGGCCAGGCCGATGGCCAGCGACCGGTGGCGGGCGTAGAGGATCCCGAACGCCGCGCTGGAGCCGTCGCGCACCGCCTGGAGCAGGGAGGTGTCGCTCATCGGGTCATCCGGCCGGTCGTCCACCTTGAGGAGGACCACGCCGGATGCGGTTCCTGACGCCGATCAGGACGAAGATCGCGGATTTCCTGCCCGGGGCGCTCAGCCGCCCCCGGAGCGGCGCCGCCGCAGCACCACGTGCGCCTTGGCCGCGCCCCACACCAGACCGGCGTCGTGCAGCGCCGGGTCCAGGTCGGCGAAGGCCGCCGGCGCCAGGTCGTAGACGTCGCCGGGGAAGGCCCGCTCCGCGAACTCGTCGCGCACCACGTGGCTCACGCCCGCCGCCGCCAGGACCTCCGTCGGGTACCGCACCGCGGTCCGCACCACGGCGAGCGGGCCGGTGGGCTGGGCGTCGACGTCGAGGGCGAGCAGCTCGCGCGCCCGGGCACCCACGTCGGCCGCGGCCCGGCG
>JAOBWH010000173.1 GCA_025463265.1 Ilumatobacteraceae bacterium | reverse complement strand
GCAGGTGCGAGGAGAGCAGCACGGTGATGCCGAACTCGTGCCCGATCCGGTGGATCAGCTCCAACATGGCGTCGCGCTGCATGGGGTCGAGCCCATCGGTGGGCTCGTCGAGCAGCACCAGGTGCGGGTCGTGGGCGAGGGCCTGAGCCAGCTTCACCCGCTGACGCTGACCGGTGGACATGGTGCCGAGGGGCCGCCCGCGCTCCTCGCCGAGCCCGACCTGCCACAGCACGTCAGACGCACGGTTGGTGGCCTCCCGGCGGGGGAGGCCGTGCACCTCGGCCACGTGGCGCACGAAGTCCACCGCCTTCACGTCCGGCGGCAGCAGGTGGTGCTCCGGCGAGTAGCCGAGCAGCGCCCGCACGTCGGGCCCGGCTGTGGCCGGGTCGATGCCGAAGACCCGGATGTCGCCCTCGTCGGGCGTGTCGAGGCCGAGGATCAAGCCGAGGAGGCTGGTCTTGCCGGCGCCGTTGGCCCCGAGGAGCCCGGTGACACCCGGTCCGACCTCGCAGGTGGCGCCGCCCAGCGCCAGGGTCTGACCCCACCGCTTGACGACCCCTCGCACCTCCACGACCGCACCCATCGCCGCCAACCTAGGAGGTGGCGTCGGTCCTCGACCGCGCGCCCCACCCCAGACCTCCCGCCCGAGGTGGGTCATGTGGTTGTTCCGGTGCTTCATCATCCTTGAAAGTCCGCTGACCCGCGTTTCATGACGCTGCGCCTGATGGATCTCATCTGTTGACCGCCGAGCCCGGCGCTGGCACGGTCGTCGACCGAGGGATGCACCCCCGGCTCGGGCCGATCTCCTCCACCTCGACGCGACGGCGTCCACCCGAAGAGATGGAACCAAGGAGCAGTGCACCATGAAGCAGATCCCACGACGCCGCGCGCTCGCCGTCGTCCTGACCGTCCTGTTGGCCGCCAGCACCGCAGCGGCCACCACCGCCTGCGACCCGATCTCGCGGACGTGGGCCTGGAAGGGCGGCAAGACCCACGGCGCGGTCATCGAGCCCACCGCCGGGCGGGCCAGCGTCGCCATCTACCGCAGAGCGACCGACGGGCTGTTCCTCGTCTACAAGGCGAAGGGCATGCGCTTCACCCAAGACGTGATGTGGTCGCTCGGCAAGCCACCGGAGCTCAAGAAAACCTTCACCTACAAGGGCCGGTCGTTGACCCTCTCGTTCGGTGCGGGCACGAAGTACCTGAGGAACAAGGCGCACGCCGCCATCTACGACCAGTCCTCCGATCTCCGAGGCGCGCTGCTCGACGCCCACGCCAGGCGCAGCTGCCTGGCGCTGACGCTGCTGTCGTTCGGGCGGCCGACCAGCAACTGGACCCAGAAGCAGATCGACTGCCGAGACGGAGCGATGCCGTGAAGCGGCTCCGAGCCTGCTGCGTGGCCGTCGTGCTCTGCTCCGTGGCCGCTGCTGGATGCAGTCACCAGGCGAGTTCGACGCCGTCGCACCCAGGGCCGAGCACGACCGAACCGAAGCTGTGCTCCCGCCTGGTCGGACTGCGCACGCACCTTGCGGAGGAGGGGCTGAGGTTCGAGGAGCTCCTGACGGCGACGGGTCGGCAGGCCAACGGCATCCTCGGCGCCATCGTCTACCTCACGCCATGGGACGTGAGCGGCGGGCAGCGCTTCCGGCCGGCGCTGCGCTTCCTCGCCCTGCGGGGTGTGGCGGAGGCCAGCGAGGGGAGCGAGCCAGCACCGGAGCTCACCCCTGCGGTCCGTCGCAACGCCGCGGCGCTCGATCGGTTCCTGGCCGATGGTGGCTGCGGCTGAACGGGCACAACTGGTTCGGCCTGGTCCGGCGGGCGGAAGTACCGTTCCGGGCCATGGCTGAACCGACCGACTCCACCGCTGCTCCCTCGGACCCCGCCGAGTCGTCGGTGGACATCAAGCCTCGGAGCCGCGACGTCACCGACGGCTACCGCCGGGCGCCCAGCCGGGCCATGCTGCGCGCCGTCGGGCTCACCGATGACGACTGGGACAAGCCGCAGGTGGCCATCGCCTCGTCGTGGAACGAGGTCACGCCCTGCAACCTCTCGCTCGACCGCCTGGCCATCAAGGCCAAGGAGGGCGTGCGCAAGGCCGGCGGCGTGCCGATCCAGTTCGGCACCATCTCGGTCTCCGACGGCATCTCGATGGGCCACGAGGGCATGCGCGGGTCGCTCGTGTCCCGCGAGGTCATCTGCGACTCGGTCGAGACCGTGGTCTTCGCCGAGCGGTTCGACGGGTTCGTCGGGCTGGCCGGCTGCGACAAGTCGCTGCCCGGGATGATGATGGCTGCGGCCCGCCTCGACCTCCCGATGGTGTTCGTCTACGCCGGCTCCACCCTGCCCGGCGAGCACCACGGCGCCGCCACGGACATCACCTCGGTGTTCGAGGCGGTCGGTGCGGTCGCCGCCGGCACCATGACCGAGGAGGAGCTGGGCGAGATCGAGCGCACCGCCTGCCCCGGCGAGGGTGCCTGCGGCGGCATGTTCACCGCCAACACCATGTCGTCCATCGGCGAGGCCATCGGCCTGTCGCTGCCCGGGTCGGCCAGCCCGCCGGCCGTCGACCGCCGTCGCGAGGACGATGCGGTGGCGGCCGGGGAGGCGGTCATGAACCTCTTGCGCCTCGGCATCACCGCCCGCGACATCCTCACGAAGGAGGCGTTCGAGAACGCCATCGCCGTGACCAACGCCCTCGGCGGGTCCACCAACGCCGTGCTGCACCTCCTGGCCATCGCCAACGAGGCCAACGTCGCGCTGGACCTCGATGACTTCAACCGCATCGCCGGCCGGGTCGCCCACATCGCCGACATGAAGCCGGGCGGCAAGTTCCACATGACCGACCTCGACCGCATCGGCGGGGTCCCGGTGGTCATGAAGGAGCTGCTCGACGCCGGTCTGCTCCACGGCGACTGCATCACGGTCACCGGCAAGACGATCGCCGAGAACCTCGCCGCCATCGACCCGCCCCGGCCCGACGGCGTGGTGGTCCACCCGCTCGACGCCCCCATCCACGCCGAGGGCGCGCTCAACATCCTCAGCGGCTCGCTCGCCCCGAGGGGCTCGGTCGTGAAGGTCGCCGGCCTCTCGGCCGACCAGCTCCTGTTCGACGGCCCGGCCCGCGTGTTCGACGGCGAAGACGGGGCCATGGACGCGATCCTCGCCGGCGACATCGAGCCCGGAACGGTGATCGTCATCCGCTACGAGGGCCCGAAGGGCGGACCCGGCATGCGCGAGATGCTCGCCATCACCGGTGCGCTGAAGGGCGCCGGGCGCGGCTCGGACTGTGCGCTCATCACCGACGGCCGGTTCTCGGGCGGCACGTGGGGCTTCTGCATCGGCCACGTCGCACCGGAGGCGGTGGACGGTGGCCCCATCGCGTTCGTGCGCGACGGCGATCGCATCGTCATCGATGTGCACCAGTTCAAGCTGGACCTGATGGTCGACGAAGCAGAGCTGGCCCGCCGCCAGGAGGGCTGGGTGCCGAACCCGCCGCGCTACACCGAGGGCGTCCTCGGCAAGTACGCCCGCCTCGTGCAGGGCGCCGAGACCGGGGCCATCACCAACACCAAGTAGCGGCTCGATCGGGGAAACAGGTTGTCAGATCGGGTGGGCTCCGTCATACTGCCCCTCGTGACGAAGACCGCCCACCGCCTCGTAGTACTCACGTAGCGCACGCCGTCTTCACCCGCCGCGTGCGCTTCCTCGACCTCCCACATCGGGAGGTCGTCGCAGTTTTCGGGCTGGGTTCCACCTCGGGCAGACTGCAGGGAGCGTGCGCACCGCCCACCCGCGCACCCGCACGACCACTGCACGATCCCAGAGGAACACCATGAAGCTCAACGGAGGCCAGGCGCTCATCAAGAGCCTGGAGATGGAAGGGGTCGAGGTCATGTTCGGCCTGCCCGGCGGGGCCATCCTCCCGGTGTACGACCCGATCATCGACTCGCCGATCCGCCACGTCCTGGTGCGCCACGAGCAGGGTGCGGGCCACATGGCGGAGGGCTACGCGCACGCCACCGGCAAGCCGGGGGTCGCCATGGTGACCAGCGGCCCGGGTGCCACCAACATCGTGACGCCCCTCGCGGACGCCTACATGGACTCGGTCCCCATGATCGTCATCACGGGCCAGGTGCCCACGGCGGCCATCGGCACCGACGCGTTCCAAGAGGCCGACATCACCGGCATCACCCAGTCGGTCACCAAGCACAACTTCTTGGTCACCGAGGCGCAGGACATCCCCATGGCCATCCGCCAGGCGTTCCACATCGCCACGACGGGCCGCCCGGGCCCCGTCCTCGTCGACATCCCCAAGGACATCGTCGATCCCACCAACCCGCGCAGCGCCATGGAGTGGGTGTGGCCCAGCGCCGATGAGGTGACGGCCTCGCTCCCCGGGTACAAGCCCACCACCATCGGGCACCCTCGCAAGATCAAGGAGGCGGCCACGATGATGCTGGCCGCCGAACGGCCGGTCATCTACGCCGGCGGTGGCATCCTCAAGGCACGTGGCGCCGAGGCGCTGCGGGAGCTGGCCGAGCTGCTGGGCTTCCCGGTGGTCACCACGCTGATGGCCCGAGGCGCGTTCCCCGACGACCACGAGCTCTGCCTCGGCATGCCGGGGATGCACGGCAACTACACCGCGATCATGTCGATGCAGGAGAGCGACCTGCTGATCGCCCTCGGCTCGCGCTTCGACGATCGGGTCACCGGCAAGGTCCCGAACTTCGCCCCCCTCGCCAAGATCATCCACGCCGACATCGATCCCGCCGAGCTGGGCAAGGTCCGTCGACCCGACGTGCCGATCGTCGGCGATGCTCGCCTCATCATCGAGGCGCTGGTGACCGAGGTGAAGGCGCAGATCGCCAAGGGCGCGGAGAAGCCCGACGTCACGGCGTGGCGCGCCACCCTCTCGGGCTGGCAGGAGACCTACCCCCTCGCCTACGAGGACCCGGTGGAGGGCGAGCTGCTCAAGCCGCAGATGGTCCTCGAGGCCCTGCGCGACTCGGCGCCCGAGGACTGCATCGTCACCAGCGGCGTCGGCCAGCACCAGATGTGGGCGAGCCAGTACTGGACCTTCCGCCACCCGTACACGTGGATCAACTCCGGTGGCCTCGGGACCATGGGCTTCTCGGTCCCCGCCGCCATCGGCGCCAAGGTCGGCCGACCGGACCGCATGGTCTGGGCCATCGACGGCGACGGCTGCTTCCAGATGACGGCCCAGGAGCTGGTCACCGCCGCGGCCGAGCGCATCCCGGTCAAGATCGCCATCTTGAACAACGCCTACCTCGGCATGGTCCGCCAGTGGCAGGAGATGTTCTACGACGAGCGGTACTCCGAGGTGTACCTGTCGCCGGACCTGCCGGACTACGTGAAGTGGGCCGAGGCCATGGGGTGCGTCGCCTTCCGGGTGGAGCACCCTGAAGACATCCAGCCCACCATCGACAAGGCCAACGCCATCGACGACCGCCCGGTCGTGGTCGAGTTCCGGACCGACGCGTCGGAGAAGGTCTTCCCGATGGTCGCCGCCGGCCACTCCAACTCCGATGTCCAGGTCCCGCCGTTCCAGCGGGCCCGCGGGTCCGAGGAGGTCGCGGACTGATGGCCACCGACATCGAGCACCACACGCTCTCCGTCCTCGTCGAGAACAAGGCGGGGGTGCTCGCCCGCATCGTCAACCTGTTCTCCCGGCGGGCGTACAACATCTACTCGCTGGCCGTCGCGCCCACCGAGGACGAGCGCTTCAGCCGGCTCACCGTCGTGGTCGATGTCGATTCGGCCCCGCTCGAGCAGATCGTGAAGCAGCTCCACAAGCTGATCAACGTCGTGAAGATCGTCGAGCTCGACCCGTCGCACTCCGTCGAGCGCGAGCTGATGATCGCCACGGTCCGCTGCCCCGGAGAGCAGCGCCACCAGGTCACGGAGCTGGCCCGCATCTTCGAAGGCAAGATCCTCGCCGTGAACCAGAACGCCCTGACGGTGTCGCTCGAGGGCCACCCGTCCAAGGTGGACGACTTCGAGGACATGCTGCGCACCTTCGGCATCAGCGACATCCAGCGCACCGGCCGCATCGCCCTGCCCAAGCTGGACCGCGACGCCGGCAAGCTCCGGGCGGTCAAGAACCGGACCGCCTGACGGCTGCGGTTCGGCGTTCCTGCGCCGCACGGCTCGTCCCGGCGGGCTGCCCTAGGTTCGGGCCGTGACCGACGAGGCGAGCCCGGCCGCTGCTGATCCGCCTCCCTCGTGGTGGCCGTACGCCTGCGGCGGCGTGGCGGTCGTCGCCGTGTTCAACGCCTTCTGGGCGCTCGGGACGGCGGACTGGAAGACCGACGAGGCCTGGGACGGCCGGCTCGCCTGGCTGGCCGTCGACGGCGGCCACTGGACCCAGGACAACGGCCACCCGGTCTTCGTGCGGTGGTTCCTCGGCCTCGGGCAGATGGCGCTCGGTCAGAACCGGATGGGCATCCGACTGGCTCCGGCACTGGCATCGGTCGCAGCCGTCGGCCTCCTCTACGTCGTCGGCTCCCGGCTGCACTCCCGCTGGGCCGGGCTCATCGGCGCCGCCCTGTGGGCGGTCCTGCCCCGGGCGCTCGTCGTCGGGTCGACGGTGGTCGCCCCGCTGCGGGGCGACCGCTTCGGGTACCTCGAGCCGTTCATGGTGGTGGCACTGCTGGGTGCCACGCTCACGGGCTGGAACTGGGTCCGCTCGAACGCCTGGCGCGACGCCGTCGCCACCGGCCTGCTCATCGGTGTGGCGGGCGCCTTCAAGCCGACGGCGCTCGTCGTGGTGGCGCCGATCATCGCGATGGGGTGGTGGACGCAGCGCTCCTTCCGTCGCGTCGTCGGCCCGGCGGTGGTGCTGGGCGTGGTGGCTGCGGCCGTGCTGCCGCTGACCTACGTGCTGGTCCTCGGCACCGACGGGCCCGGCCACCTGCGGACCCTGTTCGACTACCAGTTCGACCACGCCCGCACCGGCCACCAGCTCGTGGTGGAAGGGACGCTCACCGAGCACCAGCCCCGGTGGTCGCACCTGCTCTACCAGTGGCGGGGGATGGGCGCGGCCGCCTGCGTCGGACTGGCGATCGGCGTCGTCGCTGCCTGGACCGGACGCCGCCGGCGGCCCATCGCCTACGCCACCGCCATCTGGCTCAGCCTGTTCGCCGTCCACCTGCTGTCGAGCGTGGCGCTGCCGCACTACTACCTGCTGTGGGCGCCGTTCTGCGTGCTGGTGGCGGCGATGGGCCTGGTGGAGCTGGGGGAGCGGACGGCACCGGGCCGCATCGCGGCCCGGTGGAACCGGGCGCCGGGACCGGCGACGGCGCTGGGCGTGGCGGCGTTCGCCCTGGTCGCCAGCGGCCTGGTGGGCACCTGGCGGACCGCCACCATCGGACCTGGCGACTACGGCCGCATGATCACCGAGCTCGAGGCCCGGGGCGTCCAGCCGACCTCGGTGCGGTTCCAGGGCGAGTCGGTCGAGCGGTACTTCCCGGACACCGCGAGCGGTCAGGTCGGGTTCACGGACGCGTCGGTCCCGTTCGACCTCCTCGTGCTCGACCCGCGCGACGTTCCGCTCCTCCCCGACGGTGTGGCCGATCGAGCGAGGGCACAGGCCCGCAGTGCGGGCCTGGCACCGCACCAGATCGGTCGTCTGGAGGTCTGGTACGCCGGGCCGGATGGGGGCTGACCCGGGAAGTCCAATTCCCTACTTGATTGGTAGGGAATTGGCGGTACCCTGTCGGTCATGAGCAACGACGCCTGGGGATTCGAAACCCAACAGATCCATGCCGGCCAGGAGCCCGATCCCACGACCGGGGCCCGAGCGGTCCCGATCTACCAGACCACCTCCTACCAGTTCCGAGACTCGAAGCACGCGTCGGATCTCTTCGCGCTGGCGGAGATCGGCAACATCTACACGCGGATCATGAACCCCACCCAGGGCGTGGTCGAGGCCCGGGTCGCCGCCCTCGAAGGGGCGACGTCCACCGCCGTCGGTCTTCCGGGAGCGCTCGCCGTCGCGTCGGGGCAGGCGGCCGAGACGCTCGCCATCCTCAACCTGGCCGAGGCCGGCAGCCACATCGTCGCCAGCGCCTCGCTCTACGGCGGCACCTACAACCTCTTCCACTACACGTTCCCGAAGATCGGCATCGAGGTCACCTTCGTCGACGACCCCGATGACCTCGATGCGTGGCGCGCCGCGGTCAAGCCCAACACCAAGGCGTTCTACGGCGAGACCATCGGCAACCCGAAGAACGACTTCCTCGACATCGCCGCCATCTCCGCCATCGCCCTCGAGGTCGGGGTCCCGCTCATCGTCGACAACACCGTCGCCTCGCCGTGGCTGATCCGCCCGTTCGAGCACGGGGCCGACATCGTCGTCCACTCCGCCACCAAGTTCATCGGTGGCCACGGCACGTCCATCGGCGGCGTGATCGTCGACGGCGGCTCGTTCGACTTCTCGGCCAACGACAAGTTCCCCGGGTTCACCGAGCCCGACCCGAGCTACCACGGTCTGTCCTTCTGGCCGGCGCTCGGCGCCGGGTCCTACATCATCAAGGCCCGGGTGCAGCTGCTCCGAGACATCGGTGCGGCCATCAGCCCGTTCAACTCGTTCCTGCTGCTCCAGGGCCTCGAGACCCTCAGCCTCCGCATGGAGCGCCACAACGCCAACGCCCGGGTGGTGGCCGAGTTCCTCGATCAGCACCCCCAGGTGGAGCGGGTGCAGTACGCCGGGCTGCCGGACTCACCCTGGCACGAGCGGGCCAACGCCATCACCGGAGGCCGCGGCTTCGGCTCGGTCCCGGCGTTCGTCATCGCGGGGGGACGCGAGGCCGGCGCCCGGTTCGTCGAAGGCCTGGTGCTGCACAGCCACGTGGCCAACATCGGCGACGTCCGCAGCCTCGCCATCCACCCGGCGTCGACGACCCACAGCCAGCTGTCGGCCGAGGAGCAGGCGGCGGCAGGCGTCGAGCCGGGCCTCGTGCGGCTCTCGGTCGGCCTCGAATCGATCGACGACATCATCGCTGACCTCGAGCAGGGCTTCGCCGCAGCAAAGTGACAGCACTGTCACCCGTTTGAGGGTGATCGGACCCCGCCCGACCCAGTAAGGTCGACGTCTGGTCCGGTCCGCCGGACTTCGGATCCGTCGCAGTATCGCTCACCCCTCCCCCCGAGCGATGCGTGCGGCGGATCCGTCGTTTTGGGCCCTCGACTCGTCAGTCCTCGGCCTCGAACGACGCCCGGAGACGGCTCGCTGGGGAACCGAACGACGACGGGAACGGTTCCGGCTGGGGGTCGTTCAGGCGCCGACGAGGAGCAGGACGCCGGCGGTGGCGGTGGCGGCACCGACCGTGACCCGGGCGAGCTGGCGGTTGCGGACCACGGTGCCCACGCCGACGCCGGCGAGGTGCACGAAGGCCGTGGCCAGCACGAAGCCGCCGATGTAGAGGGCCGGGTGGGCGGCGCCGGGCGCCTCGGCACCGTGGGCGTGGCCGTGGGCCAGGCCGGCGGCTGCGAGGATCGGCAGGACCCAGGCGGAGTCTGCGCCGTCCGTGACGGCTGCGGCGATGGCGATGCCCAGCAGGATCACCGAGGCCACGATCAGCAGCTCGGCACCCGGGAGGGGCACCCCGACCAGGCCGGCGACGCCACCGCCGACCATGCCCAGCAGGAAGGCGGCGGGAGCGAGCCACAGCGTCCGGTCGCTGCGCCACGTGGCGGCGACGATGCCGACCGCCGCCATGGCGAGGAGGTGGTCCGGGCCCGTCAGCGGGTGGAGGAAGCCGGTGCCGAACCCGGTGGCACCGTGCCCGACGTGCGCCGAGGCCGGCGCGGCCACGAGGACCGTGCCGCCGAGGGCACCGAGGATGGCGGCGAGCAGACGGGGGACGCGACGTGGATCGTGCATGGCCGGGACCCTACCCCTGCGCGGTCGCACGAATCATGGGCCAGGCGTTGCGTCCGCGTGAACTGGGGATGGCGTGCGCGCAGGCGGGAGGGTCAGGCGGAGCGGAGCTCATCGACGACGAAGTCGATGCTCTTGGTGAGCTGGGCGATGTCCTCGCTGTCGATCGCCGGGAACATGGCGATGCGGAGCTGGTTGCGGCCGAGCTTGCGGTAGCTGTCGGTGTCGACGATGCCGTTGGCGCGCAGCACCGCCGAGACCGTGGTGGCCTCCACGGAGTCGTCGAGGTCGATGGTGGCGACGACGTTGGAGCGGTACGCCGGGTCGGCGACGAAGGGCGTGGCGTACTCGGACGCCTCGGCCCACGAGTACATGATCTCGGCGCTCCTGGCCGAGCGCCCCGACGACATGCCGAGCCCACCGTTGGTGTTGATCCACTCCATCTGGCTCACGGCGAGGTGGATCGTGGCGAGCGCCGGGGTGTTGTAGGTCTGGTCCTTGAGCGAGTTGTCCTTGGCGATCTTGAGGTCGAGCGACGCCGGGACCCACCGGTCGGTCGCCGCGATGCGGTCGATGCGCTCCATGGCGGTGGGCGACACGGCGGCGATCCACAGCCCGCCGTCGGAGGCGAGGCCCTTCTGCGGTGCGAAGTAGTAGACGTCGGTCTGGGCTGCGTCGAACGTCAGGCCGCCTGCAGCCGACGTGGCGTCGACGGCGACCAGCGCCCCGGCATCGGTGCCCTCGGGCCGCACGATGGGCATGGCGACACCGGTCGAGGTCTCGTTGTGGGTGAGGGCGTACAGGTCGATGCCCGTCTCGCCTTCGGCGGCGGCGGCCTCACCGGCGGGTGCGCTGATCACGGTGGGGTCGGCGAGGAACGGGGCGCGGGTGGCGCACTCGGCGAACTTGCTGGAGAACTCGCCGAAGGTGAGGTGCTGGCTCTTCTGCTCGATGAGGCCGAACACCGCAGCGTCCCAGAACACCGTGGTCCCGCCGTTGCCCAGGATGACCTCGTAGCCGTCGGGCAGGGCGAACAGCTCGGCCACGGCGTTGCGGAGGCGGCTGACCATGAACTTCACCGGCGCCTGGCGGTGGCTGGTGCCCAGGTAGGTGGGGGCGTCGGCGACGAGGGCCGCGAGCGCCTCCGGCCGGACCTTGGAGGGCCCGCAGCCGAAGCGGCCGTCGGCGGGGAGGAGATCGGCGGGGATGGTGATCGAGGGGGTCGCAGCCATGGCGGCGAGTCTCGCAGCCGAGGTGACCCCCGGGCGAAGCCGTTCGGCACCCACGGTCGGTGGGGGCGGGGCGGGGCGATCAACCGGGTTCCGGGCAGGGGAGGGGGCGTGGCACCATGGGCCGCATGGGTACACGAGTCTCCGACCGCATCGCCGCCATCGCTCCTTCGGCCACGCTGGCGGTCGACGCCAAGGCCAAGGCGCTGAAGGCGGCGGGGGAGCCCGTCATCGGGTTCGGAGCGGGAGAGCCGGATTTCCCGACGCCCGACCACATCGTCGAGGCCGCCGTCGCAGCTTGCAAGGACCCCAAGAACCACCGGTACACCCCGGCGGGCGGACTCCCCGAGCTGAAGGAGGCGGTCGCCGCCAAGACCGCCCGCGACAGCGGGTACGACATCGACGCCGGCCAGGTGCTCATCACCAACGGCGGCAAGCACGCCGTCGCCAACGCCGTCGCCACCCTCATCGACCCGGGCGACGAGGTCCTCCTCCCGGCGCCGTACTGGACCACGTACCCCGAGCCGATCCGTCGGGCCGGCGGCACGGTCGTCGAGATCGCCACCGACGAGGGCTCCGGCTTCCAGGTCACCGTCGACCAGCTGGAGAAGGCGCGCACGCCCAAGACCAAGGCCCTGGTGTTCGTGAGCCCGTCGAACCCGACGGGCGCCGTGTACCCGCGCGCCCAGATCGAGGCCATCGGCCGCTGGGCCGTGGAGCACGGCATCTGGGTCATCACCGACGAGATCTACGAGCACCTCGTCTACGGCGCCAACGAGCACCACTCGATGCCGGTGCTGGTGCCCGAGCTGGCCGACCGCTGCATCGTGCTCAACGGCGTGGCCAAGACCTACGCCATGACCGGTTGGCGGGTCGGGTGGATGATCGGCCCCACCGACATCGTCAAGGCCGCCACCAACCTCCAGAGCCACGAGACGTCCAACGTCGCCAACGTGTCGCAGCGCGCCGCGCTCGCCGCGGTGTCCGGCGGGCTCGACGACGTTGCCCGCTTCCGGGAGAACTTCGACCGGCGCCGGATCGCCATGTACGAGTCGCTCAACGCCATCCCCGGCGTCACGGTCCTGGAGCCGGAGGGTGCGTTCTACGCCTTCCCGAGCTTCAAGGCCGTGCTGCAGCGCCCAGTCCTCGGCCGCCAGGTCAGCACCACCCTGGAGCTGGCGGATCTGATCCTCGAGGAGGCCAAGGTCGCCATCGTCCCTGGCGAGGCGTTCAGCGCGCCCGGGTACGCCCGGCTGTCGTTCGCCCTCGGCGATGACGACCTTCGCGAGGGCGTCGCGCGCATCGCCGATCTCCTCGCCAAGTGAGCTCCGGCCTGACCATCCGCCCGGAGGCGGCCGAGGACGAGGCCGCAGTGCGCTCCCTGGTCGCCGACGCGTTCGGCGACCCCGCGATCGCCGTCCTGCTCGACGACCTCCGGACGTCGGTCGCGTGGCTCGGGTTGTCGTTCGTGGCGGAGCTCGACGGCGAGGTCGTCGGCCACGTCGCCTACACCCGGGCCTGGGTTGACGACCCCGCTGCGCTGGTCGAGGTCCTGGTGCTCAGCCCGCTGGCGACCCGGCTGGACCACGCCAGCAAGGGCATCGGCACCGCCCTGGTGACGGAGTCGCTCGAACAGCTCGCCGGTCGGGCGGAGCCGCTGGTGTTCCTCGAGGGCGATCCCGGCTTCGCCTCCCGCCTCGGGTTCGTCGACGGCACGCTGCTCGGCTTCAAGGCCCCGTCGGTGCGCATCCCCGGTCCGTCGTTCCAGGTGCGCACGCTCCCCGGCCGTCCCGGCCTGGTGACGGGTGCCCTGGTGTACCCCGACGTGTGGTGGCGCCACGACGCCGTCGGCCTCCGCCCCGACGCCTGAGCCTTCCGGCCGCTCCGGTCCCGCCGGTCGCGGCCGGGCGGTGAGGCTGGCACCATGACGGGCATGCCCGCGCACAAGCCCACCCTTCCCTTCGGTTCGTGGCCGTCGCCGATCACGGCGTCCCGCCTCGTGGAGGGGGCCGCCGGCGTCGGTGAGATCCGCTCCGACGGCGAGGACGTGTGGTGGAACGAGCAGCGGCCGGGCGAGGGCGGCCGCTACCAGCTCGTCCGCTGGTCGTCCGGGAACCAGCGCCACGACCTGTTCCCGGCCTGGGACCCCAGCGGCGAGGGCCCGAACTGGAACGCCCGCACCGCCGTGATGGAGTACGGCGGCGGCGCCTGGGGCGTGCGAGACGGCGGGGTCGTGTTCGCCAACTGGGCCGACCAGCGCCTGTACCGGGTCGATGGCGCCGGGGGGACCGAGCCGGTGGCCATCTCGCCGGAGCCGATGGTGGCCCGGGGCGACCGGTGGAGCGAGCCCACCTGGCTCGACCAGGAGCGGTTCCCGGGCTGGCTGGTGCTCGTCCGGGAGTCGCACGACCCCGATGCGGTGGCGGCCAACGGGGAGGCGGTCAACGAGCTGGTCGCCCTCCCGATCGACGGCAGCGCGGTGGCCGACCCGTCGCTCGTCCGGGTGCTCGCCACGGGTGCCGACTTCGTCCACTCGCCCGCCACCCACGGTGATCAGCTGGCGTGGATCCGCTGGGACCACCCCCGCATGCCCTGGGACGGCACCGAGCTGGTGACCGGGACGCTCGCGCTCGACGCCGAGGGCTGTCCGGCGCTGTCCGCTCCGCAGGTCGTGGCGGGCGGGGCGGCCGAGTCCGTGGTCCAGCCCGGGTACCTGCGCGACGGCACGCTGGTCTTCTGCACCGACCGGACCGGGTGGTGGAACCCGTGGCGCCTCCGTGCCGACGGACAAGTCGAGCCGGTGATCGCCGGTGGTGGCACCGAGTCCGAGATCGGTGGACCGCTCTGGGTCGGTGGGCTGCGCTGGTGGACCGAGTTCGAGGCCGGCCACCTGCTGGTCACCCTCACCCGCGACGGTGCCGACTCGCTCGGCGTCCTCACCGCCGATGGCGAGGTGCGGGAGCTGGAGACGACCTTCTCCGAGGTCGTCCAGGTCGTCGAGGCCCACGGGGACCACGACGTCCTCGTGGTGGCCGGCACCCACACCGCGGAGGCGGCGCCCTACGCCGTGGACGTGGTCGAGCCGGCTGGTCACCTTCCGACGGCCGCGATGCAGCGGCTGCGCCCGCCTCGCGACCTCGGGTTCGACACCGGTTGGTTCTCGTCGCCCACCCACATCACGTTCCCCTCGGCCGGCGGGCGAGCGGCGCACGGCCTCTACTACCCGCCGCACAATCCGGATGTGGAGCCGGTCGACCAGGCCAAGCCTCCGCTCGTGGTGATGATCCACGGCGGGCCCACCTCGGCGGCCCGCAACCGCCTGGAGCTGTCGAAGCAGTTCTGGACCAGCCGGGGCTTCGCCGTGGTCGACGTCAACTACGGCGGTTCCACCGGCTACGGCCGGCCGTTCCGCGAGCTGCTCCAGGGCGCCTGGGGGACCGTCGATGTCGAAGACGCCGTCGCCGCCGCCGAACACCTCGCGGGCGAGGGCTTCGTCGACCGGCACCAGCTCGCCATCCGCGGCGGCTCGGCCGGTGGGTACACCACGCTCGCCGCCCTCTGCTTCCACGATGCGTTCAAGGCGGGGGCCAGCCACTACGGCGTCGCCGACCTGTCGGCGCTGGCCGCCGACACCCACAAGTTCGAGAGCCGCTACCTCGACGGCCTCGTCGGCCCGTACCCGGAGGCCCGAGCCACCTACGACGCCCGCAGCCCGATCCACCACACCGACGGCTTCTCGGCGCCGCTGATCGTGTTCCAGGGCAGCGAGGACGAAGTGGTGCCGCCGGCGCAGTCGGAGATGATCGTCGAGGCGCTGACCGCCAAGGGCATCCCGCACGCCTACCTGCTCTTCGACGGCGAGCAGCACGGGTTCCGCAAGGCCGAGAACATCGTGCGGGCCCTGGAGGCCGAGCTGTGGTTCTACGGCCGCGTCTTCGGCTTCACCCCGGCTGACCCCATCGAGGCGGTGGAGGGCGCCGTCGGCCTCGGCTGACCGGCTGACCGGCTGACCGGGCGGCCCGGCCTCAGGGCCCGAGCTTGCCGTCGTTGACGAGGAACTGGACGCTCAGGGCCAAGGTGGTGGCCAACATGAGGACCAGCCACCAGCGGGTCCATCCCGTGAAGCGGTTCTTCTCCCACGCGTCCCAGTCGATCTCTCGGCGGACGGGTTCGTCTTCTTCGGGGTCGAACACGGGGTGAACGCTAGGTGGGCATTGGCGGGTTCGCTCGGCCACCCGGCAGACTCGCACCCCTATGGCTCGTGTGCTGGTTTCGGAGAAGATCGCTGATGGAGGCCTCGACGCGCTGCGCGCTGCGGGCCACGACGTGGACGTGCAGCTCGGGCTGTCGCCGGAGGAGCTGGTCGAGGCCATCGTCGGCGCTCACGCCCTGATCATCCGATCCGCCACCACCGTCACCGCCGAGGTGCTCGATGCGGGCACCGACCTGGTGGTCGTCGGCCGAGCCGGCATCGGCCTCGACAACGTCGACGTCGCCCACGCCACCACCCGCGGCGTCATGGTCGTCAACGCCCCGCAGAGCAACATCCTCTCCGCAGCCGAGCAGACGATGGCGCTGCTGTTGGCCAACGCCCGCAACATCCCCCAGGCCCACAACGCGCTCGTGCAGGGCCGCTGGGAGCGGTCGAAGTGGGAGGGCGTGGAGCTGGCCGACAAGACCCTGGCCGTCATCGGCCTCGGCCGCATCGGCAAGCTCGTCGCCCAGCGGGCCATGGCGTTCGGCATGCGGATCATCGCCCACGACCCCTTCATCGCCCCGGACCGCGCTCGGGCCATGAACATCGAGCTGGTCAGCCTCGACGAGGTCGCCCTCCAGGCCGACTTCGTGACGCTCCACGTGGCCAAGACGCCCGAGACCATCGGCCTCATCGGTGCGGAGTTCCTGGCCAAGGCCAAGCCCGAGCTGCGGGTCATCAACGTGTCGCGCGGCGGCATCGTCGACGAGGCCGCCCTCGCCCACGCCATCGAGACCGGCCAGATCGCCGGCGCCGCCCTCGACGTGTTCGAGAAGGAGCCCACCACGGAGTCGCCGCTGTTCGCGCTGCCCTCGGTGGTCGTGGCCCCGCACCTGGGGGCCAGCACCCGGGAGGCCCAGGACAAGGCCGGCGACACCATCGCGGAGCAGGTCGGCCTGGCGCTCGCCGGCGAGTTCGTGCCGTTCGCCGTCAACGTCGCCGCCGCCGAGGCCAGCGAGACCGTCCGGCCCTACCTCGGCGTCGCCGAGCAGCTCGGTCGCATCTTCGGCGGCCTGGGCGAGGGGCTGCCGGCCAACATCGACATCGAGTACCAGGGCGAGCTCGCCGGCTACGACACCCGGATCCTCACCCTCTCGGTGCTCAAGGGCATCTTCGAGACGGTGAGCGACGACCCGGTGTCCTACGTGAACGCTCCGCAGCTGGCTGCGGAGAAGGGCATCGAGATCAAGGACTCGTCCACGTCGAGCAGCGTCGACTGGATCAACCTCGTCTCGATCTCGGGCGGCGGCCACCAGATCGCCGGCACGCTCGTCGGCCTCAAGGCCGAAGCTCGCGTCGTGCAGATCGACGGCCACTCGCTCGACGTCCCGCCGTCGTCGAACCTGCTCGTCGTCCGCAACGACGACCGTCCTGGCGTCATCGGCCGGGTCGGCACGATCCTCGGCGACGCCGGCGTGAACATCGCCGACATGGATGTCGGCCGCTCCGCCACGGCGGGCAGCGCGCTCATGGTCATCGCGACCACCGAGCCGACCCCCGCCGATGCCGTCGCCGCGCTCCGAGCTTGCGACGGCATCATCGAGGTCGCCGTCGTGGCCGGCGCCTGAGCCCCGCTTCCTGCGCCGCTCACGTGGCGCTCCGCTCGGGGCCCGTCCCGGGCTGCCTGTTCACCTGAGCGCCTTCCGGCGTTGCCGCCTCCGGACCGGTCGGGCGCCGATCAGCGCTTGGCGGCTCGGAGCCCGTCGGCCTCGGCCGACGCGACATCCGGGTAGCAGCGGTCCGGGCTCGTGCGGTCGTACGCCAGGCCGCCGGGCTGGTGGAAGATGCCGCTCTTGACCTTGGCCTTGATGGGGTACCCGTCGGGACAGGTCCCATCGACCGGCTTCACCCAGACCTGCTCGCCCGGTTCGGCCGCCAGGGTCGGTTCCGGAGCCGGGACCGTGGGGTCCTCCGGCGCGGCGACGAGCCGGGTCTCGGCGGACGGGGACGGACGGGTGGGATCGGCGGGCGCGGCCTTGGCTGCCGGTCCGGGTTGGCGGATCGGATCGGCAGCGGCACCGCCGCGGACCGTGGGGTGGTTCGCGAACTGCGGCGCCGGATCCCCTCGGAGCTTCTTCACCAGAGAGGCGACGAGCACCCCGACGATGACCAGGACGGCCAGCTTGCGCACCTTGGTTCCCCGCATGGCACCGCACCCTACAAGTGTTCGGCCGCCACGCTGCGCCGCACGGCCGTCCCAGGCCGGTGGGTCAGCGGGTGGTGGGCAGCCACCCGGGACGGGTCTGCTCGAACGTGGTGATGCTGGCGTCGTTGCGCAGCGTGATGCCGATGTCGTCGAGGCCCTCGAGGAAGCGGTGCTGGACCGAGGCGTCGAGCGGGAACGACACGTCGAGGCCGATGGCCGGCGCCTCGAGCGTGCGCCGCTCGACGTCGATGGTGATCTCCAGGGTCGGGTCTGCTTCCACCGCCCGCATGAGCTGCTCGCCCACCTCGGGGCTGACCACCACGGGGATCAGCCCGTTCTTGGTCGAGTTGTTGCGGAAGATGTCGCCGAAGCGCGGCGAGATGACGGCCTTGAACCCGTACTGCTGGATGGCCCAGACGGCGTGCTCGCGGGAGGAGCCGGTGCCGAAGTTGGGGCCGCCGATGAGGATGGTGGCGCCGACGTACTGCTCCTGGTTGAGGACGAAGTCGCGGTCGTCGCGCCACTCCGAGAAGAGGCCCTTCTCGAAGCCGGTGCGCTCGACCTGCTTGAGCCAGTCCGACGGGATGATCTGATCGGTGTCGACGTCGGACCGATCGAGGGGGACCGCGGTCCCGGTGACGATGCGTACGGCTTCCATGTCAGAGATCCTCCGGGGTGGCGAAGTGGCCGGCGATGGCCGTGGCGGCGGCGACGGCGGGGGAGACGAGGTGGGTGCGCCCGCCCCGGCCCTGGCGGCCCTCGAAGTTGCGGTTGCTGGTGGAGGCGGAGCGCTCGCCGACGGCGAGCTTGTCCGGGTTCATCGCCAGGCACATCGAGCAGCCGGGGTCGCGCCAGTCGAACCCGGCCTCGGTCAGGATCTGGTCGATCCCCTCGGCCTCGGCCTGGGCCTTCACCCGCCACGAGCCGGGCACCACCAGGGTGCGCATGCCCGACGACACCCGGCGGCCCTTGGCCACCTCGGCCACGGCCCGCAGGTCCTCGATGCGGCCGTTGGTGCACGAGCCGATGAAGACGGTGTCGACGGCCACCTCCTTTAGGGGCTGGCCGGCGGTGAGGCCCATGTACTCGAGGGCGCGTTCGGCGGCGTTGCGCTCGGTGGGATCGTCGAAGCTGCTCGGGTCCGGAACCGATGCGGTGATCGGGGCGACCTGCCCGGGGTTGGTGCCCCAGGAGACGTGCGGGAAGATCTCGGCGGCGTCGAGCGTGACCTCCTTGTCGAAGGTGGCTCCCTCGTCGGTGGGGAGGGTCTTCCAGTAGGCGACGGCCTCGTCCCAGGCGGCGCCCCTGGGAGCGTGGTCACGGCCCTCGAGGTAGTCGAACGTGACCTGGTCGGGGGCGATGAGCCCGGCCTTGGCCCCCGCCTCGATCGACATGTTGCAGACCGTCATGCGGCCTTCCATCGACAGCGCCCGGATGGCGGAGCCGCGGTACTCGGCGATGTGGCCGATGCCGCCGCCGGTGCCGATGCGGCCGAGGATGGCGAGGATGATGTCCTTGGCCGTGCTGCCGGCGGGGAGGTCGCCGTCGACGTTGATGGCGAGGGTCTTGGCGGCGGCCTGGGGGAGGGTCTGGGTGGCGAGGACGTGCTCGACCTCGCTGGTGCCGATGCCGAACGCCAGGGCGCCGAACGCGCCGTGGGTGGACGTGTGGGAGTCGCCGCAGACCACGGTCATGCCCGGCATGGTGAGGCCCTGCTCGGGGCCGATGATGTGGACGATGCCCTGGTCGGGCGTGTTCATCGGGTGCAGGGTGATGCCGAACTCGGCGCAGTTGTTGCGGAGGGTCTGGACCTGCTTGCGGGAGATGGGGTCGGCGATCTCCAGGTTGGTGTTCTCCGTGGGGACGTTGTGGTCCTCGGTGGCGACGGTGAGCTCCGGGTGGCGGACCGGACGGCCGGCGAGGCGGAGCCCGTCGAAGGCCTGGGGGCTCGTCACCTCGTGCACGAGGTGCAGGTCGATGAAGAGCAGGTCCGGCTCTCCGGGGGACTGGGCGACGACGTGGGCGTCCCAGACCTTCTGGCTCAGGGTCTTCGGTGCGGACATCAGGGGCTCCGTGCGGTGGATCTTGCATCGTCTCAGCATTTGAGACAAGAATGTCAACTGATGGAACCCACGATAAGCGGTGTCGGCGTCTTGGACAAGTCGGTCGCGCTCCTGCGGGCCGTCGAGGCCGTCGACGGGCCGTGCACGCTGCAGGACCTGGTGGCCGCCACGGGGTTCGCCAAGGCCACCGCCCACCGCCTCGCGGCAGCCCTGGAGGCGCACGGTCTGCTCGGGCGAGACGGCGACAGCCGGTACCTCCTCGGGCTGGGCCTGGTGGCGCTGGGCCACCAGGCGGCGGCATCGTGGCCGATCGGCGAGGTGGCCCGCCCGCACCTTGAGCAGCTCCGGGAGGTGACCGGGGAGTCGGTGCAGCTCTACGTCCGCCAGGGCGACCAGCGGATCTGCCTGGTGTCGCTCGAGTCGGCGCACGAGCTGCGCACGATCGTGGCCGAAGGGTCCCGCCTGGCGCTCGAGGTCGGCTCGGCGGGGCGGATCCTGCTCGGCCAGCACGGCGACGAGCCGTGGACCGCCAGCGTCGAGGAGCGGGCGGCGGGGGTGGCCTCGGTGAGCGCACCGGTTGTGGTGGGTGGCGAGGTGGTGGCCGCCGTGGGCGTGTCCGGCCCGCTCGGCCGGCTCGGAGCCGACCCGGGCCCGACCTTCGGACCGGCGGTGGTTCAGGCGGCGGCGTCGATCAGCGCGGCCAGGTGGTCGACGGGGTGATCGCTGGCCAGGAACAGGGTGATGGCCTCGGCGCCGGCCGCCTCGAAGCGGTGCACCTCCTCGGCGACCTGGGCCGCTGACCCGCGCACCAGCGCCTTGGCGAACGCCTTCGGCGGGAGGGCGTAGAGGCGGCCCATCCAGGCCAGGGGATCGGCGTCGGGCTCGATCCCGTCGATGGCGGCGTTGATGACGGCGGTGCGCGTGACCGAGCCGGGTTCCCGGCCGGCACGGTCGAGGTCGTCGGTCAGCGCCACCATCTGCTCGGCGAACCACGGGGCGCGGCACAGGTGGGGGATCCAGCCGTCGCCGGTGCGGGCGGCTCGCCGGCGGGCGGCGTCGCTGCGGCCGGCGATCCAGAGCGGGACCGGCCCCGCGGGGGCCATGGACAGCCCGTCGGCGTCGGCATCCCAGGCCGCCCGCAGCTCGTCGATCCCGGCATCGAGCAGGCGGCCGCGCCGGTGGAACCGGTCGCCCTTGCCGGCGGCCCGGTACTCGGACTCCCACTCGCCGATGCCGAGGCACGCCACGGTGCGGCCCGGTGCCAGCTCGGCCAGGTAGGCGAGGGACTTGGCGGTGGACGGCACGTCGCGCAGCGGGAGCTGGAGGGCGCAGGGGCCGATCGTGCACGCCGTGGTGGCCGCCGCCACCGTCTGGAGGCCGCCGATGACATCGACCGCCGGGCGGTGCCAGAAGAGGTGGTCGGTGAGCCAGACCGCAGCCGCACCGGCGTCCTCGGCCGCACGGGCCTGCGGTCCGAGCTGGGTCCAGCCTCCGAACGGGATGTCGGGCAGGACGATGCCGATGGGGATGGTCACGAGACGGCTTCGGCGTTCTCGAGCGGCACGTACTCGCGGCAGGGCTGGCCCCGGAGGTCGCCGCAGCCCGGCGCCGGGGCGTCGATGGTGACGCCCGAGATGGTGGGGAGGGTGAGCACGCTGGCGTGCGGCGGGCCCTGGCCCACATCGACCGTGGCCGCGCCGGCCGGGGGCGGGTAGAAGCTCCACTGGGCCTGGCCGTCGCCGGGCGTGCCCACGATGAGCCGCAGCCGGGAGCCCTGGCGCACGAGCTGGCCGACCGGGCCGAGGTTCACCCGCACCTTGGTCCACGTGTTCGGGTTGGTCTCGTCCACCGCGTCGCTGACCCGGCGCCAGCCGACCTGCACCATGGTCTCGCTGCCGTCGGCGGTGACCTCGGTGAGGCTGGCCTGGAGGTCGGCGTCGGCGGCGTCGAACTTGACCCACAGGTCGAGCGTGGTGGACCCGGCGAGGACGGTGTCGGATCCCAGGGGCTCGGTGATCCAGGAGGCGGCGTGCTCGGCGTCAGGTTGGGTCCAGCCCGAGAAGGCGTTGGTGGCGAGGTCGCTTCCCTCGATGTTGTACGCCACGCCGCTGGTGGTGGGGTCGGTGGTGAACTGGGCGGACGAGGTGGTCTCGCTCGCTGCGGCTGCGAGCTGGCCGCCGGACGCCAGGTACCAGGGCACGGCGTCGGCGGCGGGCGGGGGCCAGGTCTCGAAGGTGAGGGAGGTCGATGCGGCGGCGGCCCCGGGTCGCCCGCCGTTGCCGGACTCGAACAGGATCTCGACGTCGGGCCCGGCCTCGTAGGCCGTCCGGGCCTCCTCCACGCTCCGGTCCTCGTCCAGGGCGATGGGCAGGTCCGGGCCGTCGGGCACCAGCTTCGGGTCGACCTCGGGCCGGGTCTTCTCGAGCAGGTCCCGGGTGTCGAACGCGTCGGGCACCTCGTCGGCCGCGTACAGCGACAGGAACTGGTCCATGCGGCGCAGGATCTGCGGCGCGACCGCGTCGCCGTGGGTGCCGTTGGTGAGGACCATCTTGGTCACCGGGGCGCTGGTGAACTGGTCGAAGATGTCGGCGAGGTCGGTGCCGATGGTGGCGTCCTGGAGCTGCGATGCGAGGAAGACCGGCACCTTCACCTTCGGCGCCCACACCGAGGGCGACAGCGGGTCGAACCGCCGGTCCTTGGGCACGTCGCCCGTGTAGCGCGCCACCAGGTCGGTCTTCTGGCCGTGGAGGAGCTGGTTGCGCTCGCAGGCCTTGTCGCCATCCGCGATGCGCTGGGCGATCCACGGGGCGCCGGCCGGGGCGGCGTCGGAGCCGAGGTCCTGCATCCAGCCCACCGGGAAGCCCGAGTTGGCGATGCCGCCGGGGTGGATGGCGTCGTACGCGTCGGCGTACACGCTGAGCGCCACCACGCTGTTGAGCGAGGGCGGTGCGGTGGAGGCCACCTCCAGGGCGCCGAGCCCGCCGTACGAGAAGCCGACGAGGCCGACGCTGCCGCCCTGCACCCAGTCCTGGCGGGCCACGGTCTCGATGACGTCGTAGCCGTCGGCGGCCTGGGTGTCGCTCAGCATCTCGAAGGCGCCGCCCGAACAGCCCGAGCCGCGGACGTTGACGCCGACGGTGGCGTAGCCCAGCGCCCGGGCGACGGCGGTGGCCGGCTGGGTGACCTTCTTGTCGGCGATCTGGTAGCCGGAGTACTCGACGACGGTGGGGTAGGGCCCTTCGGCGGCGGGGCCCGGAAGGGTGACGAACGCGGACAGCTCCGTGCCGTCCCGCGTCGTGATCTGGTTGAGGCCGGCGTGCAGGCTGCGGCCCTCGTAGAACGACGGATCGGGGTGGTCGTCGACACCCAGGACGGTGGCGGACCGCTCGACGATCACACGGTCGCCGCGCTCCTGGCGCACCGTGTACTGGCCCGCCGCGAGGTCCCGCAGGACGACCGTGCCCCGCTCGTCGACCGTGCCCGTCGCACCCTTGCCGCCCCCGTCCCTGCTGGCGACGATCTCGTCGCCGGGTCGGGCCGAGGTGACGGCGATGAGCTCGACGCCGCCGTGCGCCTTCATCGGCGAGCCGCCGAACTCGAGCGACACGGCGATGCCGCCCACCAGCAGCACCAGCGCCGTGCCGAGCACGGCCGGGCGCATCCAGCGCGGGTGGGGGCCGGCATCGGCCGGACGGGGGACGAGCCTGCTCCACCGATCGCCGGGCTGGTCGAGGATGGGCCGCAGCACCGCCGACCAGGCGATGGTCAGCCCGGCGGCGAGCACGCACATCACGATGCCGGTGGTGAGCCGGGGTCCGATGCGCACCGAGGCCACGTTGAACCAGTACTTGTCGATGCCGCCCAGGATCAGCTGGTGCCAGAGGTAGACGTGGAGCGAGAGCAGGGCGAGGAAGCCCCAGCGAGCCGACGAGAACCACTTGTTGTAGCCCCGGTCCTGGAAGCCCAGGACCATCACGATCATGAAGGGGACGACCATGACGGAGTACACGCCGTAGCGCTGCACGTCCTCCCAGCCGGACTGGGTGGTGCCGGCCACGTTCGCCACGAGGTTCATGGCCACGATGCCGACGGCCAGCACGGCCATGGCGAACCACCAGCGCCGGCGGATCCAGTCGACCGGTCGGGGGATGGCGAGCCCGTTGTGCTCCCGGAGGCTGGCGACCGCGAGCAGGATGCCGAACCCGTAGTAGTCGAGGTTCGAGCACGGCAGCGAGGTGGCGCCCGGGTAGTCGATGAGCAGCAGCCACGTCCGGGAGGCCTGGCCGATGATGATCATCCCGCAGGCGATGAGGGTGTGGGCCCGCAGCACCTCGGACGGCCGGCGGGCCTTGCGGGGCCCCGCCAGGCGGACGGCCAGCCAGCGGGCGAACAGGGCGATGGCCGGGATCATCAGGTAGAAGACGACCTCGTCGCAGAGGAACCACGCCGCCGGGATGCCGCTGAAGCGGACCAGGTCGGGGTCGTAGATCTGCAGGAAGCCGTAGAGCTTCAGGTAGTCGATGACCCGCCCGCTCTGCGGTCGGACGCCTGGCAGCAGGACCAGGTAGAAGCTCAGCGCCACGAAGTACAGCGGGTAGATGCGCAGGAACCGGCGCCACCAGAACGCACCGTGCGACGGCTGCTCCTCGCGCGCCACCTGGGCGACGATGAACGGCCGGTACAGGGCGTAGGCCGACACCACGAAGAAGATCGGCACGATGACGCTGATGAAGTGGATGACCCCGGTGAACGGGAACATCCGGGTGGCGAAGAACGTGTGGCCGATGACGACCACGACCGCGGCACCGCCGCGGAAGCCCGTCAGCGGCTGCGCCCAGGCGCCGGCGGAGATGGCGCCGTGCTGGTCGACGGGACCGTCGGGGTTCGCCGGCCCGGTGATGCGCTCGTCGTGGACGTCGGCGTCGTCGCTGATGTGGTGGCCGTCGGTCATGTCGTGTTCGTGACCACGTCGGTCTCGACCTTGCGCATGTCACCGCGGATCCGGCCGAGCGGGCGCTCGACCAAGACGTAGGTGATGCTCGCGAGGGCGACCGACCCGAACACGGTGATGACCAGGTACACGGGCAGCGAGCCGTCGGGCAGGTTCTGGTCCAGCAGGATCAGGATCACCGGGTGCCAGAGGTACGTGCCGTAGGTGAGCAGGCCGGCCGTCCGCATGAACGGCGACCGGAAGAAGCGGGGGACCGGCCACTGCGGCGGCGCCCAGAGCACGTGGATCAGCAACCACGAGCCGACGAGGACGAGGAGCATGTGGATCCCCGGCTTGGCCGAGAGGAACTCGCCGTAGTTCTCGGCTTCGATCGCGATCAGGTCCACGAGCGGGGCCAGGACCACGAACATGATGATCCACACCGGCCAGGCCTTGACCATCGACTCCACCCCCGACAGGAGGTGGCCGAGCTGGTCCTGGCGGGCTTCGATGACCGCGAAGTACATGCCCATCGGCAGGCACACGAGCGCGGACAGCGGTGCCGGAACGAACAGGGCGGCGAACAAGATGACCGCGCCCATCGTGATGAGCACGGCGCTCTCGACGGAGAACGGGGTGTGGCGCTTGCGGGTGGCCTTGATGACCTTGGTCATCACCATCCCGTGGAGCGCGACGTAGGCGTAGAAGACGATGTCGATGATCAGCGTCCACACCACGATGCCCAGGCCGAGCTCCACGAGGGCGTTGGTGTTCGGGAACGGCAGCAGCAGGTACACCTGCACCAGGTCCATGACCGAGTGCTCCTTGCCGGTGTTGTCCGACACCAGCAGCGCCGCGGTGGCCACCACCCAGTAGAGGGGGTAGATGCGGATGAGCCGCCGGAGCAGGTACTTCGCCGTGCGTCCGTCGGCGCCGCCGTCGGCGACCTTGGGCGCGGCCTTCGGCGCGTTCGGGTCCCGGCGGACGCCCATCGCCAGGTGGCGGCGTGCCCAGCCCCGGTACAGCACGAAGCCGGAGATGGCGAAGAACAGCATGAAGAACGGGCCGGTGATGGTGCCGGTGACCACGTAGACGGGGATGGAGGCGTTGGCCTCGCTCTCGGTGTGGATGATCACCACGCCGAGGGCAGCCAGGGCGCGCAGGCCGTCGAGCGACGCGACGTAGCGCATCGCCTGGGTCTTGCGCTGGACCCGCTCGGCGGTGGGTTCCGTCACGCGTGGCTCCGTTCGGGGGCAGGGGACGGCGCGGCCGCCGACGTGCGGCCAAAGTAGCGGTGACGGACCTTCTCCATCGGCTGCTCCACCAACCGGTAGGTGAAGAGGGCCAGGACCGGCGCCGACACCACCACCCAGATCCACAGGGCGGCGAGCGGCAGGTCGATGCGCTCGGTGGTCCACCGGATGATCGGGTAGTGCCAGAGGTAGATGCCGAACGTGAGCGGGCCGAGCACCCGCATGGGCGTCGACGACAGGAACCGGCGGTAGCCGCCCTTGGCCGACCCGAACACGGCGGGGAGGAACATCACCGTGGACACGACGACCATGGCGCCGAGGTGCACGGGCAGGTAGCTGCGGAACAGGAACTCGGGGTCGTCGTCCTTCGCCACCCAGGAGCCGAGGGCCCAGGCGCCGATGAGGACCGGGACGATGATGATCGGGTTGCGGGACAGGACCCGGACGCCCGGCACCCACCGCCGCAGCGTGCGCTGCCAGCCGTCGATGGCGGCGATCCCCATGCCGACGACGATGCAGGCGGCGACGCAGAGGACCCGGGCGCTGGTGGACCCGAGGTACACGCAGGCGCCGAAGAGGATGCCGAGCGGGACGCCCTGGGCCACGGCGTAGGGGCTCCCGCGCTTGACGAGGGCGGTGATCCCCCGGGCGATGAACGGGAGGACCGTGTAGTACGCCAGCTCCACGACCATGGTCCACACGATGACGCCGAGGCCGTGGTGGATGATCACGTCGAAGTTCGGCAGCGGGAACAGCGTGATGATCTGGAACCAGTCCGCCAGGCCGTGGACGTCGCCGGTGCCGCTGATGGCCATGGCGACGCCCTGGACCACCCAGTACACGGGGTAGACGCGCAGGATGCGGCGCAGCCAGAACGTGCCGATGCCGCCGTCGGGCGCCTTGGCCGGGGCGATGCCGTCGCCGAGCGCCATGCGGGCGTGGGCCATGGCCCACGGCCGGTACAGCACGTAGCCCGACACCACGAAGAACGACGACCAGGCCGGGATGAACAGGGCGGCCATGCCAGTGGCCCACGCCATCGGCACCCGTTGCTCGGCGCAGACGTGGAACGTGATCACGCACACCGCCGCGATGACGCGCAGGCCGTCGATGGAGGTGATCCAGCCGCGCCCCGGCGACGATGCCCGGTCCGGCCGCTCGTCGGCCGGCAGGTGCTCGAGGCGCTCGTGCTCCACCTCCGCCGCCACGGTGGCGGGCAGGGGCTCGAGCGACGGCGTGGTGGCCACGGCGGCGCGGGCGGCCGACACGTCGGCGGGGGTGGCGGGGGTGGCGGCGGGCTCGTCGAGCACCTCAGCCCCTGCTCCGACCGCGGCCTCCCGCACCCGTTTCTGCGGCAGGGGAGGCGGGGGGACGATGCGGGCCCGGATCAACATGAGCGGCCGCTCGATGGTGAAGAAGGTGAGCGCGGCGATGGTGAACGCCCCCACGAGCGTGAGGTACATCGCCGCCCCAAGGTGGGCGTCGACGCCCAGGTGCTCGATCGTCTGCTGGAGGACGAGGTCGTGCCACAGGTACAGCCCGAAGCTGAGCAGCGCGAGCCGCACGGCGACGGGCGAGTCCAGCCGCCTCGTGATGATGCCGTCGGGCTCGCGGAACGCGACGGTGGCGAACCAGCAGGCGGCGACCGCGAGCCAGATCAGCACCACCAGCGGGTCCTGCTCCACCCACTGGACCGACAGGCCGGGCTTGTACGGGTAGTCGATGAGGATGACCCACGCGATGGCCGTGACCACGAGCGACAGGCCCGGCGCCTTCAGCGCTTGCAGCCACGACGGCACGGTGCCGGTGAGGTGCCGGCGCACGTCGGTGACGGCCAGCAGCATGCCGACGATGATCGCCACGAACGGACGCACCGGTGCGATGACCGCGGTGGCCACGGCGAGCGGGATCAGCACGGCGAGCTGGACGTGGAACGGGTCCGTGCGGGGCAGCAGCCGCCGGTTGGCCGAGCGCAGCCCCGAAGCGAGGAAGGGGGCGGTCAGGTAGAAGATCCACTCCACCGACAGCGCCCAGGCCGGCCCGATGACGGCGAAGCGGATGTCGGGGATGGCGAACTGCAGCAGGCTGAAGGTGGCGACCCAGTCGAGCGGCGTGTCGAGCCGGCCGGTGCCGTTGACCAGCAGGTACACGCCGAGCGCCACCCACCAGAGGGGGAGGACCCGCAGCGCCCGGCCGGTGAGGTACCTCCGGGTGCTGGGCATCTTCTGCCGGTTCAGGTGGGCCGTCGCGAACGGCCGGTAGATCACGAAGCCCGAGATGATGAAGAACGTGAAGGCGAAGGGCGGGAGGATCACCCCGGCGCTCGGGTTGGCCCCGAGCACGGCGCCCATCGTGTGGTACACGACGACGGCCAGGGCGCCGAGGAGCCGGAGCCCGTCGAGCCCGGGCACGCGGGGGAGCCGCAGCGGAGCCCGCCCCTTGGGGCGGGGCCGGCGGCGCGACGGCCTCCCGGCCCGCGCCGAGTCCGTTTCCGAAACGATGTCGACCACGGTCAGTCGGTCACCCAGCGGAGCAGGGCCCCGATGACGTTGAGCCCGGCGCCGACCGTGACCATGAGGATCAGGTCGCCGTCCTCCAGGTCGCCCTGCTCGCGGCTCAGCCCGTCGACGAGCGCGCTGGGCGCCCCGGCCGCTGCGGTGTTGCCGGCCCAGCGGACGTTGTGCCAGTGCCGCTCCGGCGGGACGCCCAGGTCCGAGGCGATGCGCTCGATGAGCCGCAGGTTGGCCTGGTGGCAGACGAGCACCCGGATGTCGCCGGCGTTGATCCCGGCGTGGTCGAGGATCTCCTGGCTCATCTTGGCGATGGCGGCCTCGACCCAGATGCGGGTGCGGGTGGCGTCCATGCGGAACCACCCGCCGTAGGGGATCTCGACCGCGCCGTGCATGGCGTTGTCCGACGCCCGGCGGATGTCGAGGAGCTCCATGCCCACGGACGGTCGATCGAGCTGGACGATGGCGCCCACGGCGGCGTCGCCGAAGAACGGGAGGCTGGTGCGGTCGGTGGGGTCGACGCCGAGGTCGGACTTCTCGGCGGCGGACACCAGGACCCGGGTGGCCTTGCCGGTGGTGAGGAACGACTCGGCCACGTCGAGCCCGACCATCCACCCCGAGCACGCGGCCTTCACGTCGAAGGCGTGGGCCTGCGAGCCGATGACGTCGCCGATGCGGGCGGCGGCGGCCGGGAGCATGAAGTCGTCGTAGGAGGTGGCCCCGATGAGCAGGTCCAGGTCCCCGACCTCGATGCCGGCGCACTCGATGGCGCCGAGGGCGGCGATGGCCCCCATCTGGGCGATGGACTCGTCGGGTGCCGCCTTGCGCCGCTCGTCGATCCCGATGTGGGTCTCGAGCCACTCCTTGGTGGTGTCGAGCCGCTCCACCAGGTCATCGTTGGTGAGCGCGCCTTCAGGGTGGTACGAGGCCCAGCCGCTCAAGAACACCCGTTGCCTGTCTGGCATGACCCGTGCTTCCGACATGACGCACTCCAGCCCCTCGTCAAAGGGCAGTCTACACCCCGGTCCGGGGCTGGCATCCGGCCAGGTCAGGGCGCGGCGTGGTCCATCGCGAGGGCGAGCTGGGGGAGGTAGTCGGGGGCGTTCGACACGATCGAGTCGTGGGGGCCCGGGACCTCGAACCGTGCCGAGCCCTCGATGGCGGCGGCGAGGCCTCGTTGGCGGCGGGGTGGGACGGTGCGGTCCTTCGTCGTCACGATCACGGACGTGGGGACCGTGACCGAGCCGATCCAGCCGTTCGAGCGGAAGCGGCCGAGGGAGCGCATCGAGCTGAGGAGGCCGGCCGGGCTCACCTGCTCGAGCTCGGAGCGCATCCAGGCCCCTCGGGCGGCGTCGCGCACGCGACGGTCGACGCGCCACCGGACCAGGGCGTCGGCGGGGCCGTTCACGCGGTGGGCGGCGTGGGCGAGGGGCGTGTAGCTCCGGTACCAGAGGTCCGTGATGGGCCCGCCCTGGAAGTGGCGGGCCGTCGACCCCAGGACCAGGCCGGCGACGCGCTCCGGGTGGCGGTGCCACACCAGCTGGGCGATGGCACCGCCCATGGAGTAGCCGAGGACCACGGCCCGGTCGATGCCGAGGGCGTCGAGGACGGCGACGGCGTCGTCGGCGCAGTCGGGGAGCCGGACGATCCCACCGGGAGGGCGGATGCCCCGGCCGTGGCCCCGGTGGTCGAGGGCGATGACCCGGGCGCGCTCGGCGAGCATCGGGTAGGCCGTGAAGAAGTTGAGGTCCGCGGTGACGGCCCAGCCGTGCAGGAGCAGGACCACCGGCGCCCCGGCCGGTCCGCCGCTGTCGCGCACGAACGTGGTTCCCAGCCCCGGGAGCTCGACCTCCCGACCCGGCGGCAGCCACGGCGCGCCGCGTGCGGCGGCCTCGTCGGGCGACAGATCGACATCACCGAGGTCGTCGGCGGTCGGGCGGGGCATGGAGGTTCCATCGGCAACGGACGGCATCGCCTGAGTTCGGTGCCGCACCGCGCCCTGGATGGAAACTTGACCCGACGGTCAAGTACCGTTCGCGGACCGGCGCCGACGGGCGCCACGCACGGCCACGCACCATTGCGCACCAGGGGAAGCACCGATGACCGACACGATCGCCGCCGCCGCCACGAGCGAGGACACCCTCGACGAGCTCCAGTCCTGGCTCGACGAGAACTGGGACCCGGACCTCACGGTCGCCCAGTGGTGGGAGCTGCTCGGCCTGTCGGGCTGGGCCGCACCGACCCTGCCCACGAACGCCTACGGCAAGGGCCTGGCCCGCAGCGTGGGCGTCCAGGTGCAGAAGGCGATCTCGGCGTACGGCGCCCTCGGCGCCCCCGCCGGCCTCGGCCTCCTCCTCGCCGCGCCGACCATCGCCGATCACGGCACGCAGGAGCAGATCGACACCATGGTCCGTGACATCGTCACCGGCCAGAAGGCCTGGTGCCAGCTCTTCAGCGAGCCGGGTGCCGGTTCCGACCTCGCCGGGCTCACCTGCAAGGCCGTGCGCGACGGCGACGAGTGGATCGTCACCGGCCAGAAGGTCTGGACCTCCCTCGGCCAGACCGCGGACATCGGCATGCTCATCGCCCGCACCGCCCCGGACCTGCCCAAGCACCAGGGCATCACCTACTTCGGCATCGACATGGTCCAGCCCGGCATCGAGGTCCGCCCGCTGCGGGAGATGACCGGCCACGCCATGTTCAACGAGACCTTCCTCGACGAGGCGCGGGTCCCGCACGCCAACATCATCGGCGACCTCAACAACGGCTGGGCCGTGGCCAACAGCACCCTCGGCCACGAGCGCGCCGGCCTCGGCGCCGGCGGCGGCAGCGGCGGCGCCGGTGCGGCGACCCCCGGCACCATCGCCGGCCACCTCGAGAAGCGGGCCGGCGACTTCGCCCCCGCCCCGAAGGCGTCCAAGACCGCGGCGCCCACCGCCGACGCCAAGCCGGCCAAGAAGCAGAACGATGCCGGCAGCGCCGCCATGCTTGTCGGGATGGCCAAGCACTACGGCTGCATCGACGACCCCACGGTCCGCCAGGGCCTGGCCCAGCTCTACACGCTGGGCGAGATCGGCCGCTACAGCGCCGAGCGCTCCAAGGCCGCCCGGGCCGCCGGCCGGGACATCCCCGGCATCGGCAACATCTCGAAGCTCGGCATGTCCAACATCATGCGGCTCCAGCGCGACCTCGGCCTCCAGATCGTGGGCCCGGCGGGCATGCTCCACGCCTACGAGCCCGGCGACCAGAAGGTCCTCAACGAGGTCACGGGCAACCCGTTCCTCACGGCCGTCACCACCACTGCGCTCTACGCCCAGGCCCCGCCCATCTACGGCGGCACCGACCAGATCCAGCGCAACATCATCGGCGAGCGCGTCCTCGGCCTCCCCAAGGAGCCGGGCGACACCAAGAACGTCCCGTTCAGCGAGCTCCCCAAGAACGCCTGACCTCCTGAGCCGGCGAGCACTGCCGCACCTGCGGCTGCTCGTCGGCCCACGGCCCCCAGCAGGTCCTGCGCTGGCGCGGCGGTGGGCCCGTGGCGGGAGCAGATGGAGTCAGGAACCCAAGGGTCGACCGGACCGGAGGCGGTCGGCAAGGTCTGCGCCCCAGTGCTGGACCTCGAAGCGGTGGAGGAAGTCCTGGCGCGCGGCGCGGCCCATCCGCCCGTTGCGGACGGGGTCGAGCACGGCCTCGAGTGCGGCGGCGAGCGCTTCTGGGTCGTCAGGCGGCACGAGCATCCCGGTGTCGTCGTGTCGGACGGCTTCGGTCAGACCGCCCGTCTCGCTGGCGACGATGGGCACTCCGCTGGCCAGCCCCTCGATGGCGACCATCGGGAAGGCATCGGCGCGGCTCGGCACGACCACGGCGGCGGCGGCGGCCATCTGCTCTCGGACCACGTGACGTTCGGTGGAGCCGGGCAGGTGCAGGTCGACGCCGAGCTCCTGGGCGAGCCGGGCGAGGTGCTCCCGCTGGCCGCCTTCGCCGAAGATCACGAGCCGTCGGGGAGCATCGAGGTGGGAGGCGGCGCGGACCAGGACGTCCATGCCCTTCCACGGCTCGAGTCGGCCGGCGGCCACGAGGGGCGCGTCCGGGCCTGGCGGCGTGCTCCGGTGGGGTCCGTCGGCCACGGCGTTGTGCCGGACGTGCAGCGCCGGGCCGCTCGTCCGGTACAGCGCGAGGTAGTCGGCCGCTGCGGCGCCGGCGACGGCCACCACGTCGGTGTAGCGGCGGTACGCGACCCGTCGGCCCTGGACCTTGGCAGCGCCGAGTGCACGGCGAGCGATGGGAACGCGGGAGGTGTCCATGCTGAACGCCTCGCTGACCGAGTGGTACCAGCTGATCCGCCGCTCGACCCCCGCTCGCCAGGCGGCGAGGCCCAGCGGGGTCACGGCGGCGAAGTTGGCGATCACGACGGTGGGTCGGATGTCGTGGACCAGTCGATCGGCGTACCTCAGCGCGGTGAGGCCCTGCGGTCGCCCGGTGCCCGGCCACTGGTGGAACCCGGTGATCCACGGGTCAGGCGACGCGTCAAGGTGGCGCCGGTCGTCGAGCCAGTGGATCTCGGTGCCGGATTCCTCGAGCGATCGGGCCAGCGCCCAGAACTGGTCGAACACGGCCGAGCGGTGCCACGACGTCGCGAGGAGCAGGCGCTCGACCATCAGCTGCGGTCGACGGCACCGATGGCATGGCTCGACGCCGGACCGCTGCCGGACGCTCGTCCTCCCGCAGGGTGACGCGTCGGGGGTGCGGGGAGCGAGCGGTGAAGCGGTGAGGTGCCGGGCGCCCCCATCAGCCGAGGCTGACGATCTCGACCTTGAGCTTGGCGCCGGTGGGGGTCTCGTACTCGACCGCGTCGCCCACCTTGGCCCCCACGAGCGCGGTGCCCAGCGCCGAGCCGGGGGACATGACCTCGATGCCCTCGACCCGCTCCTCGATGGAGCCCAGCAGGTAGCGCTCGACGTCGGTGTCGCCCTCGTAGCGGATGCCCACGATCACGCCGGCCTGGACCTCGTCGGCCGCCTCGGTCTCCACGATGACGCCGTTCTCGAGCAGGTTGGCGAGGTGGGCGATGCGCCCGGCCATCTTCCCCTGCTCCTCCTTGGCGGCGTGGTAGTCGCCGTTCTCGGAGAGGTCGCCCAGCTCGCGGGCGGTCTCGATCTTGCGGGCGATGTCGATCTTGCCCCGCGTCACCAGATCGTCGTGCTCGGCCTTGATGCGGTCGTACGCGGCCTGCGACAGCGGAATGGGGTCGTCATTCATGGCCGCAGTGTAGGAGAGGGCGGCGGGAGGGCTCTCCGCCGTTCACCTTCCGGGCGGCCGGCGGCCGGGCCAGCCGGCGACCAGCACGGCCACGAGCGGACCGAGCAGCCACATCAGCGGGCGGGTCCGGTCGAAGTCCCACCAGCTCCAGTAGGTGTCGGTGAAGCCGCTGATGCCCTGCCAGAGGGGCACGTCGGAGGTGCGGCCGGCGTCGGTGAGGCTGATGATCGTCTGGCTGCGCTCGATGAAGTACACCGCGACCAGGACCGTGGCCGCGGTGAGCACCAGCGCCAGCAGGCCCGAGACCAGGCCGCCCCGGCGGGCACCCAGCAGGACGCCGTACCCGATGATCAGCCCGACCAGCGCCGAGCCGAGGTGCCAGAGCTCGAAGCTCTCGGTGGCCCCGTTGATGGCGGTGGTGGCCCCCCACCAGGCGAACCCGGCGATGGCGGAGGCGGCGATGCCGGTGAGGATGCCGTCGAGCACCCGGGTCTTCACCACCGCCTGGGTCACGGCGTCGGGGTCCGTGTTCGTGGTGGGGTTGTTCCACGGCGCCGAGCTCGCCCGGTTGGACGCCGACGGCACCGACGGCGGGAGGTTGGGCGCGTCGAGCGCCCGGGCGGCACACGCACCGCACCACTCCGGGTGGTTCGGATCGGCGGCGACAGCGGGCAGCGGGGATCCGCAGCGTGCACAGGACGGGGGCAGCAAGGTCTCACCTCGTGGAGCAGGTCGGGCCGACCGTACTCGGGCGGCCGTTCCTTGCGGGGGAACGGCAGGACGGGCCTAGACTTGAGGACATGTCCCGCCCCGCCCAGGTCATCACCATCGGGTAGCGCACACCGATCCTCGGTGTGCGCCTTGAGCCGTCCACTTCGGTGGGCGGCTTTGTCGTTGTCAGCGCTGGCGCGCTCGGCCAGCGGCGCAGCGGACGGGACACGGATCGACCGCACACGACAGCACACGTACGACGCAACGAGAGAGAGCAAGTTGGTGGCACATCGCATCGCAGTGATCGGCGGCGACGGGATCGGTCCCGAGGTCGTGGCAGAGGCGCTCAAGGTCGTCCGCGCCGCGGGCGTCGAGCTCGACACCACCGACTTCGACCTGGGCGGGGAGCGCTTCCTGCGCGACGGCACGGTGCTCCCCGACGACGTGCTCGACGAGCTCCGAAGCTTCGACGCCATCCTCCTCGGCGCGGTGGGCACCCCCGACGTGCCGCCGGGCGTGATCGAGCGGGGCCTCCTGCTCAAGATGCGCTTCGCGCTCGACCAGTACGTCAACCAGCGGCCGTTCACCCTCGCGGATGAGGGCATCGACTTCGTCGTGATCCGGGAGAACACCGAGGGCACCTACGCCGGCGAGGGCGGGTTCCTCCGCAAGGACACCCCGAACGAGATCGCCACCCAGGGCTCGGTCAACACCCGCCACGGCGTGGAGCGGGTCATCCGCTACGCCTTCGAGCTGGCGCAGAGCCGTCCGCGCAAGCACCTCACCATGGTGCACAAGACCAACGTGCTCACCTTCTCCGGCGACCTGTGGCAGCGGACCTTCGACATCGTCGCCGCCGAGTACCCCGACGTCGCCACCGCCTACAACCACGTCGACGCGGCCTGCATCTACTTCGTCCAGGACCCGCAGCGCTACGACGTGATCGTCACCGACAACCTGTTCGGCGACATCCTCACCGACCTCGGCGGTGCCGTGTCCGGCGGGATCGGCTTCGCCAGCTCCGGCAACCTCGACCCGTCCCGTCAGGCCCCGTCGATGTTCGAGCCCGTCCACGGATCGGCTCCCGACATCGCCGGCCAGGCCAAGGCCAATCCCATCGCCGCCATCCTCTCGGCGGCGATGATGGTGGAGCTGCTCGGCGAGACCGACGCAGCCGAGCGCATCCGCAAGGCGTGCGCCGCCACCACCGAGCTCACCGCCTCCACCCCCGAGATCGGCGACGCCGTCGCCCGCCGCCTCTAGCCCGAACGCCGAAGACCCGAAGACCCGAAGACCCGAAGACCCGAAGACCTGAGAGCAAGGAACACCGCCATGCCGATCACGCCCACCGAGAAGATCTGGATGAACGGCGAGCTCGTCGCGTGGGAGGACGCCACCGTCCACATCCTCACCCACTCGCTCCACTACGGGATGGGCGTGTTCGAGGGCGTGCGGGCCTACGAGACGGCGCAGGGCCCGGCCGTGTTCCGCCTCACCGACCACATGGTCCGGCTCCACGACAGCGCCAAGATCATGATGATGGACCTCCCGTACACGGTCGACGAGCTGGTGGAGGCCACCAAGCTCGTCGTGCGCGAGAGCGGCCTGCCGTCGTGCTACATCCGCCCGATCGCCTACTACGGCTACGGCGAGATGGGGCTCAACACCATCCCGTGCACGGTCGACGTGGCCATCGCCTGCTGGCCGTGGGGCGCCTACCTGGGCGACGACGCCCTCACCAAGGGCGTGCGGCTCAAGACCTCCTCGTGGCAGCGTCACGACCACAACACGATGCCGCCGGCGTCGAAGACCACCGGCAACTACGTGAACTCCTCGCTCGCCAAGGTCGAGGCGCTCAAGGCCGGCTACGACGAGGCCCTCATGCTCAGCCCCGGCGGCCTCGTCGCCGAGTGCACGGGTGAGAACGTGTTCGTCGCCCGCAAGGGCCGGTTCCTCACGCCGCCGCTCGCCGCCGGTGCGCTGGAGGGCATCACCCAGGACTCCGTCTCCACCATCGCCAGGGACCTCGGCATCGGCGTCGAGCTGTCGAGCATCGCCCGCTCCGACGTGTACATCGCCGATGAGATGTTCCTGTGCGGCACCGCCGCCGAGGTCTCGGCCGTGAACTCGGTCGACGACCGCGAGATCCCGTGCCCCGGCCCGATGACCACGGCCATCGCGGAGGAGTACCACAAGGCGGTGCGGGGACAGACCGACCGCTACAAGGACTGGGTCGAGCATGTCTCCTGACAGCAGGTCCCACGCCCGACCCGACGAGGTCATCGTCGCCGACGACCTGCCCGCCCGCGATCCCGGCCTGCCCGAGTCCGTCGAGATCTACGACACGACCCTGCGCGACGGCGCCCAGCTCGAGGGCATCTCGCTCACCGTCGACGACAAGCTGCGCATCGCCGACGAGCTCGACGAGCTCGGCGTGCACTTCATCGAGGGCGGTTGGCCCGGTGCCAACCCCAAGGACATCGAGTTCTTCGACCGCGCCGCCCGGGAGCTCCGCTTCGAGCGCTCGCTGCTGGTCGCGTTCGGCTCCACCCGGCGCCCGCGCGGCAAGGTCGACGACGACCCCACGCTGCGCAACCTGCTCGCCGCCCAGACCTCTGCGGTGTGCATCGTCGGCAAGAGCTCGGACTTCCACGTCACCGACACGCTCAAGACCACCCTCGACGAGGGCGAGGCCATGGTGGCGGACTCGGTGGCGTTCCTCCAGAGCAACGGGGTGCGGGTCCTGTTCGACGCCGAGCACTTCTTCGACGGGTGGAAGCACAACCCGGAGTTCAGTCTCCGGGTGCTCGAAGCAGCGGCGGAGCAGGGAGCCGAGACGCTCGTGCTCTGCGACACCAACGGCGGTTCGCTCCCGCACGAGGTCGAGGCCATCGTGCGCGAGATCACCCGCCACTTCCGCGACGACGTGAAGATCGGCGTGCACCTGCACGACGACACCGGCTGCGGCGTGGCCAACGCGCTCGCCGCCGTCCGAGGCGGCGCCATCCAGGTGCAGGGCACCATGAACGGCTACGGCGAGCGCACCGGCAACTGCAACCTCACCACCATCATCCCGAACCTCACGCTCAAGATGGGGGTGCGGACGCTGCCCGAGGGCCGCCTCACCCGGCTCACGTCGGCCGCCAACCGGATCGCGGAGATCGTGAACTTCACGCCTGACCCGCAGGCCCCGTACGTCGGGTCCTCGGCGTTCGCCCACAAGGCCGGGCTGCACGTGTCGGCCATCGCCCGCCGCAAGGACGCCTACGAGCACGTCGACCCCGCAGCCGTGGGCAACGACACCCGCTTCGTCGTGTCGGAGATGGCCGGCAAGGCCACCATCGACCTCAAGGCCAAGGAGCTCGGCCTCGACCTCGACGGCCCGGCGCTCACCTCGGTGATCGACGAGCTCAAGCGCCTCGAGCACGAGGGCTACCACTTCGAGGCCGCCGACGGCTCCCTCGAGCTGCTCATGCGCCGAGCCGAGGGCTGGACCCAGCCGTTCTTCGAGCTGGAGTCCTACCGGGTGATCGTCGCCGAGGGCGAGGACCTGCGCCACGACACCGAGGCCATCGTGAAGCTCAAGGTCAACGGCGAGCGCATCGGCCGGATCGGCGAGGGGAACGGTCCGGTCAACGCCCTCGACGCCGCTGTCCGCGCCGCGATCGGTTCCCAGTACCCGCAGCTGGCCAAGGTCCACCTCACCGACTTCAAGGTGCGGGTCCTCGACACGGCGAAGGGCACCGGCGCGGTCACCCGGGTCCTCATCGACTCCACCAACGGCCGACGCAGCTGGTCCACCATCGGCGTCAGCGAGAACATCATCCAAGCCGCCTGGCAGGCCCTCGAGGACTCCCTCGTCTTCGGGCTCCTCCACACCGAGGAATAGAGTCCCACCCGATGGCTGCCCCGGAGTTCGTACCGCTGAAGCCGAACGATCAGGTTCGGAACTACTCCTCGCCGCCCTGGCGCGACGAGGGTTGGATGCCGGTGCGGCCGGGCGAGCTGGTGACCACCGGCGGCCAGCCGGACGCCGACGCCGGCCGGATGGGCGCCCCCGGCCCCGACCAGGGCTACCTGCTGTCGCTCCTGCCGCTGCTGCGAGACCAGCTGCAGCTCCAGGGCACCGAGCAGGTCGCCGATGTCGAAGCCGGTGCCGTGGCGGTGGCCCTCAAGCGGGCCTCGCTGTTCGGTCGGGCCCCGATCATCCACGACCTGCGCCTGGCCTACACGGTGTGGGGCTTCCTCGACGCCGCGGCGCCGCAGGAGCTCGTGGCCGAGCGCACCAGGCGGTTCGAGGGCGTGCGGCTCACCGCGCACCACTACCCGGAGCTGCGAGCCGTCGCCGATGCCGTGCCGGAGGCCACCCTGCGCCTCTCGCCCGCCGAGGCCGCCAGCCGCCACGCCGCTGACTGGCGTCCACTGCTCTCGCTGTAGGCCGCGCCACGCGATCGGCGCCCGAGGTGGCACGCTGGGACGACGCGCGCTTGCGCTCCACCCCCCGCCGATAGACAGAAGCCGATGTGAAGTTCGACCGTGACGGCGCGCCCTTCGTCGCCCTCAGCGCCCTGCCCGCCGTGGCCGCAGCGGCCGCCGGGCACCGCCGGCTCGCCCTGCCGCTCCTGGCCCTTCCGGCCGCCATCGCAGCGTTCTTCCGCGACCCCGATCGCGCACCCGAGCGGGGCGCGCCGGGCGACCCTGATGTGGTGCTCGCCCCCGCCGACGGGAAGGTGATGCACGTCGGAGCGCCGCAGGTCGGCGTGGCGCCGCCCGGTGACTGGCAGCAGATCAGCATCTTCCTCTCGCTGGCCGACGTGCACATCAACCGCACGCCCTACGGCGGGACCGTCACCGATGTCAGCCACCGGCCCGGCCAGTACCTGGCCGCGTTCCGGGCCGAGAGCGCCCAGGAGAACGAGCGGAGCGAGATCGCCGTGGAGTCCGAGGTCTCCGGCGAGCTGCGGACGGTGGTCTTCCGCCAGATCGTCGGTGTGGCGGCCCGCCGGGTCGTGACCCGGGTGGGCGTGGGCGACGTGCTCGGTGCGGGCGAGCGCATCGGGCTGATGCGGTTCGGGTCGCGCATGGACGTGTTCGTGCCCCACGGCGTCCGCCTGGAGGTGCAGGTGGGGGACCGGACCGTGGCGGGCGAGTCGGTGATCGCCCGGTGGCCGGCGCCCGGTGACCTCCCGGTGCCCTCGTGACCGGACGCCGCCCCGCTGCTGAGGCGTCCGCGGACCTCCGCGCCCAGCGCGGCGGCCGGCGGGCCGACGACTTCCGCCTGATCTCGCCGGCGGGCGTCGCGGTCGTCCGCCCCGACCGCCTCGACGCCCGCAGCCGGGCCCGCGCCATGCTGCCCAGCGCCTTCACCCTGGTGAACATGCTCTGCGGGTTCACGTCCATCCGGGCGTCCGAGGCCGGCCACTTCGACCTGGCCGCGCTGCTGATCAGCGTCGCGATCGTGTTCGACATCTTCGACGGGGCTGTGGCCCGGGCGGTGGGCGCCATCACCCCGTTCGGCCTCCAGTTCGATTCGCTCGCCGACCTCATCTCGTTCGGCGTGGCCCCGGCGATCCTCCTGTGGACCTGGGGCCTCGACGAGCTGGGCCTCACCGGCTGGCTGCTCGCCTGCTTCTGGCTGGCGTGCGCCGCGTACCGCCTCGGGCGGTTCAACGTCACCATCGACCCGCAGGGCGAGAAGCGGTACTTCATCGGCCTGCCCAGTCCGGGCGCCGCCGGCGTGGTCCTCGCCTCCGTGTACGCGTTCGATGGCGACTTCACCGGCTGGCACCGCTGGGGCCCGGTCGCCCTGGCGGTGATCCCCGCGGCGCTGATGGCCAGTTCGTTCCGCTTCACCTCGTTCCGCTGGTTGGCCTCACCGCGCCGGGACCGCATCTGGGTGACCGTCCTCGCCGTCGTCGTGCTGGCCGTCGGGATGGCGGCGGCGCCGGCGCCCACGCTGCTGGTGGTGGCGTACGGCTACGTGGCCCTGTGCCCCCTCGGCTGGCTGACCCGGCCCCTGCGCAGGCGCTGGTTCGGCGACGACGCCGTGGCGCCGCACCGAACGCACCTGCCCTCGGTCTTCTTCTTGGTGGATGACCGGGATGACGATGCCGAATCGGGTTGAATTCGGTTCCCGACCGTCCGATGGGGAAGGGTCCAGCAGCCTGGGGAGGGCCGCCATGATCACCGAAGCGATGACGTCCCACCGACCGCTGCTGCGAGGCCGCCTGCACCAGGCCGCGTTCCTCGCCTCGATCGTCGGCCTCGTGTGGCTGGTGGACTCTGCACCGACGACCCGCGCCCGCGCCGTGGCCTGGGTGTACGGCCTGGCCAGCGCCCTGCTCTACCTCACCAGCTCGAGCTACCACGTCTTCGCCAAGTCGCCTCGTGCCCGGCGCATCATGCAGCGCGCGGACCACTCGATGATCTTCGTGCTGATCGCCGGGACGTTCACGCCCCTCGCCGTGCTCGGCGTCCACGGGCCGTGGAAGTGGCCGGCGCTCGCCGCGGTGTGGCTGGGCGCCCTGGGCGGCGTGGCGTTCAAGATCTTCTGGCTCGACCGCTACCCGAAGTTCGGCGGCGCGATGTACATCGTCGTGGGATGGGCCGGGATCATGATCCTGCCCGCCATGTGGCACCGGCCCGAGACGCTGGCGCTGGTGGCCGTCGGCGGTCTGCTCTACACGTTGGGCGCCATCCTCTTCGCTCTCCACAAGCCGATCCTCAGCGAGCGCTGGTTCGGCTACCACGAGGTGTGGCACGCCTTCGGCGTCGCCGCCGGGGCCGTCTTGTTCGCGGCCAACCTCGGCCTCGTCCGCGCCGGCTGACCTGCGGATCCATCCCCGCAGCCCCGGGGGTGTCAGAGGCCGCCGGTAACGTGGCCTCCGTGTCCTCCCCCGTCCGCGTCCGCTTCGCCCCGTCCCCCACCGGTTTCCTCCACGTCGGATCCGGTCACTCCGCCCTGGCCAACTGGCTCTACGCCCGCCACACCGGGGGAGAGTTCCTGCTGCGGATCGAGGACACCGACGCTGAGCGGGACCGGCCCGAGCTGATCGAGAACGTGCTGGAGATGCTCCAGTGGCTCGGCCTCCAGTGGGACAACGAGCCGCCCCGCCAGAGCGAGCGCCGCGCGCTCTACGAGGACGCGGCGGCCAAGCTCCTCGCCGACGGCGCGGTGTACCCGTGCGATTGCACCGGCGAGCAGGTGCAGGCCCGCAACAAGGAGGCCGGTGGCAAGCCGGGGTACGACGGCTTCTGCCGGGACCGCGGCCTGGAGCCGGGGCCGGGCCGGGCCCTGCGGTTCCGCACCCCTCGCGAGGGCCGCACCGGCTGGACCGACCTGGTCCGCGGGGACGTGTCGTTCGCCAACAGCGACATCGAGGACTTCGTCGTGGTGCGGGGCAACGGCGCCCCCATGTTCCTGCTGGCCAACTGCTTCGACGACGCAGACATGGGCGTCACCCACGTGATCCGCGGCGAGGACCACGTGAACGGCACGCCCAAGTACCTGCTGCTTGGCGCCGCCCTCGGCCTGCCGTCGCCGGAGGCCTTCGCCCACATGCCGCTGCTGGTCAACGAGGGTCGCAAGAAGCTCTCCAAGCGCCGCGACGACGTCTCCATGTCGGACTACCGCGACCGCGGGTACCTGCCCGAGGCCATGGTCAACTACCTCGCCCTCCTCGGCTGGGGTCCCGCCGACGGCGTCGAGGTCCGGCCCGTCGCCGAGATCGTCGAGCAGTACCGCCTCGAGGACGTGAACGCCGCGCCCGCCTTCTTCGACCAGAAGAAGCTGTCGTTCGTGAACGCCGAGAAGATCCGCTCGCTCAGCACCGAGGAGTTCATCGAGCGGGCCCGGCCGTTCCTCACGCTCGGCGAGCCCGCTGTGGAGGCCCTCCGGTCGCTGGCCACCGAGGTCCAGGAGCGGGTCCGGACGCTCGTCGAGGTGGAGCCGATGATCGAGTTCCTCGTCGTCGACGAGCCCACGGTGGACGAGGCGTCGTGGACCAAGGCCATCGTGAAGGGCCGATCCGTCCCCGAGATGGTCGCAGCCACGCTCAGCCGGCTGGAGGCGCTGCCGGCCGACGGCTGGGTGCCGGACCAGATCGAGGTCGCCGTCCGCCAGGCTGCGGTCGATGCTGGCATCGTCAACGCCGACGGCGAGCCCCAGCTGTCGAAGGCGCAGGGCCCGGTCCGCGTCGCCATCAGCGGCCGCACGGTGGGCCCCCCGCTCTGGGAGTCGCTCCAGGTGCTCGGGCGGGAGCGCACCTTGGACCGGATCCGGGCGATGCAGGCCAAGCTCCCCTGACCGTGGCTGCCACCGACCTCGACGAGCCGGCGGTGCCGCAGGCTCGTTGGCGCCGGCGCACCGTGCGCATCGGGCTCGCGCTGGTGGGCCTGGCCGTGCTCTACGTCGGCGGCACGTTCGTCCAGGTGTGGCAGGCCAGCCGCAGCGACGGCGCCCGCAAGGCCGATGCCATCGTCGTGCTCGGTGCGGCCCAGTACGACGGCACGGCCTCGCCGGCGCTCAAGAACCGCCTGGACCACGCCCTCGAGCTCCACGAGCAGGGGCTGGCGCCGCTGATCGTGGTGACCGGCGGTCGCCAGGAGGGGGACCGCTTCACGGAGGCGACCGTGGGCTACAACTACCTGCGCGAGCACGGCGTCCCGGATTCGGCCATCCGCAAGGAGGTCCAGGGCCACACCACCTACGAGTCGCTGGCCGCCACCTGGCGCTTCCTGCGCTCCGAGGACGTCGACGACGTGATCCTCGTCTCGGGACCGGCCACGGCGAAGCGCCTGGCGGGCATCTCCGGCGACATCGGGCTCCAAGCGGCGATCTCGCCGTCGGACGGCAACCCGTCGTTCCGATCGCTGCTGAGGGAGACGGCGGCGGTGTCGGTGGGGCGCGCCATCGGGTACCGGCGTCTGGAGCGGTTCGACTCCTGAGCAGCACCCCCGGCGGAGGCCCTCGGTAGCATGCACCGGTGACCACCTCGCCCGAGAACGCCGTCCGCCGCTACCTGGCCTGGATCGAGGATCCAGGTTCTGCCGTGGACCAGGACGCGGTGGAGGCCGCGGACGCCGCCTTCGCCAGTGCCACCGACCCCATCGCCAAGCTCCACGCCGCCGCCGCCCGGGAGCGGGCAGCGTCAGCCGATGTGTCGGCCATCGAGCACGACTTCGTGGTCCACGCCAAGGCCTACGCCGACGCCGAGCAGATCCCCGCGTCGGCCTTCGAGGCGCTGGGCGTGGGGGCCGATGTCCTCAAGCAGGCCGGGTTCGCGGTGGTGGGGGGCCGGAACCGCCGGTCCGGGGGTTCGTCACCGGCGCCGATCCGCTCGTCGGGTGCACCCCGGGCCGCCCAGGTCCCGATGGCGACCATCAAGGCCGTCGCGGTCCAGATGCCCAAGCAGTTCACGCTGGGCCAGCTCGCCGACCGGGCGGGCGGCGGCTCTCCGGTCACGGTGCGCAAGGCCGTCGACGAGCTCATCGCCGAGGGCCGGGCGGCGAAGCTCGGCCCGGCCCCCGACCACCAGGGACCAGGCCGAGCACCCACGCTCTACGAGCTGACCTGACCGGAGGGGCTCAGGGCTTCTGGGCGATCTGCTCCAGCAGGGCCACGATCTTCTCCTCGTTGGTGGGCCCGACCTCGGCCTCTTCGCCTCTGGCCCGGCGCTCCATCAGCGCGTTCATCGGGAGCACCACCACGAAGTAGACCGCTGCGGCCGTGATGACGAACGTGATCAGCGCGCTGAAGAAGGCGTTGTAGTCGAACACCTGGTCGCGGATCGTGAACGTGCCGGCGTCGAGGCCACCGCCGGTGAGCACCCCGATGAGCGGGGTGATGAACGACTTGGTGAACTGGGCGACCACCGCGCCGAACGCCGCACCGATGACGACGCCGACGGCCAGGTCGACGACGTTGCCCTTCATGATGAACTTCTTGAAGCCTTCGAGCATCGGTGCACCTCGTGTCCAGGGGAACGCCGTCGGTCGACGACCCCCGCATCATGGCGCGCCGACGCCCCCAGCGACCCGCCCTCCGGACAGACGGACGTCCGGTCGCTGGCGCTGCGCGGTCAGGACTCGCGCATCCGCTTGCTGAGCGCGTTGAGGCGCTCCTTCTCGTGCGGGGTCAGCGAGTCGATGCCCCCGGCGCTGATGCGGTCGAGGAGCACATCGAGCTCGGCCTGCTCGAGTGGCGTGGGACCACCGGCGGGCACGTTCCACGGGCCGGTGACCACGGTGTTGCCCCCCGGACCGCCCGGGGTGAAGGCGGCGCCGCTCTTGTCCTTGGCCCTGCCGCCCTTGCGGCCCTTCCCGAACCGTTTCGCCTTGGGGCGGGCGGAGCCGACCTGCCCGTACGGCGATGGCGGCGGCCCGCTCAGGAACTTGAGCCGCGGGATCCAGGCGAACTCGCCGAGCATCCCCCGCTGCGCCGCTCCGAAGCAGCCCACGAGGATGACCAGCGCGCCGAGGAGCAGCTGCGCCCAGAAGCGCTCGCCGATGAGCGACAGCGCCTGCACCCCCACGTAGGCGAGCGCGATCACCCAAGCAGGGATGCCGAAGAAGAACGGGGCGTTGGGCCGATCGAGGGCGAAGATGCACAGCAGCCCCAGCGACAGCAGGAAGGTCCGGTACGAGTAGGCGTCCCACCGCCCGCCGCTGAAGTCGTTGGAGACGTCGAGCAGGGCGACGATGGCCGCCGGGATGATGGTCATCGCCGCCAGGAGCACCGTGTAGGGCACCCGTCCGAGCTGGTCTTCGACCTGGTGGCCGACCCACCAGAAGAACCACAGGCCGATCACGACCCAGATGCTGGGCGGGTTGACGAGCGGCCAGGTGGCGACGCGCCACAGCTCGCCATCGCGGACGTAGGAGGAGACGTAGGCCCCCTTGAACACGATCTCGGGGTCGATGGCGTACAGCACCATGGAGGCCAGCCCGAGGCCGACCACGATCGCCGTGGTGGTGATGTCGACCGTGCCGATCCGGAACCACCCGTCGTGCTGGCGGGGCTCGGGCAGGGAGAACGCGTAGCGGCCGGACATGGCGCCGAGGATACAGGCGGACCGCCTCCGCCCTCGTCGGGGAACGGCGGAAGCCCTGCCGGAGCAGGGCTTCCGTGCTGGCACCCCCAACGGGATTCGAACCCGTGCCGCCACCTTGAGAGGGTGGTGTCCTAGGCCGCTAGACGATGGGGGCTAGCTGGTTTGGTGTCGTCGACCGGAGCCGACGAGCAGTCTTGTCTAGCACCTGGCCCTCGGTCCTGACCAAGCCGTTCTCCCGGCCTCGGCCGGTGACCTGGCCATCCCGCGCGCCCGGCGCGCCTGCCGGGATATCGGGCCCACACCGCCGGACGCACCGGGGGCCGTCGTGGCCAGGGCCGGAGAACGGAGAAGGCGCCGAGGTCGCTGACCTGGGCGCCTTCTCACGATGTGGCTCGGGGGGGAGGACTCGAACCCCCAAAGGCAGCACCAGAAGCTGCTGTGTTACCGATTACACCACCCCCGAACGGGCAGGAGGGAGACTCTAGAACACGGCCTCCGCCCCGCAAAAGCCGTTCGCCGGGAACGAGGGGGCCGGGCCCGGTCACCAGCCCCGGTAGGTGGGGTCGCGGCGCTCGATGAAGGCGGTGACGCCTTCGTTGGCGTCCACCGTCCCCATGTTCATCTCCTGGGCGACGGCCTCGGCCTGGAACGCCGTGGTGCGGTCGGACTCGAGCGACGTGTTCACGAGCCACTTGGTCAGCGCGAGGGCGCGGGTGGGAGCGACCGCCAGGCGATCGGCCCAGGCCTCGACGGCGGCGTCGAGCTCGTCGCCCGGGACGACCTTGTTGATCAGGCCGAGCTCGGCGGCCTCGGCGGCGGACAGGTCGTCGCCGAAGAACAGCAGCTCCTTGGCCCGGCGCACGCCGACCATGCGGGGGAGGAGGTAGGCGCCGCCGCCGTCGGGGACGAGGCCCCGGCGGACGAACACCTCGATGAACCGCACGCCGTCCGCGGCGACGACGAGGTCGCACGCCAGTGCGATGTGGGCGCCGATGCCCGCAGCGGTGCCGTTCACGGCGGCGATGACCGGCTTCTCGCAGTCGAGGATGGCGGAGACCAGGGCCTGCGCGCCCTCCCGGATCATCTTGGCGACCTCACCGACCCCGCGCTTCGGGGCGTCGTCGGGGCGCGGTGCCGGCGGGCGCGAGGCGCGCAGGTCGGCGCCGGTGCAGAACGCGTCGCCGGTGTGGCCGAGGACCACCGCACGGACGCCGAGGTCGGCGCTGGCCTCGCCGAGCAGAGCGATGACCCGATCGCGCTGGTCCGGGCTGATCGCGTTCTTCACGTCCGGACGGTTGAACGTGATGTAGGCGATGCCACGCTCGTCAACGCGGTGCTGGACCTGCTCGGTCAGGGGAAGCTCGGACGAGGGCGTGGACACGGTTCGCTCCAGTGGATCGCGGGACGGCGGGGGCAGCGTACGAGTTGACCTGACGGGTCGTCAGATCGAGTCGGCGGGCGGCTCGGGGCTGCGGACGAGGGCGCTGAGGCGACGGCGGTCGACCTTCTGCATCGCGGTGAGCGGGATCTCGTCGACGAGCACCATGTCCTCGGGCAGCTTGTGGTGGGCGAGGCGGTCCTGGGCGTGGTCGCGGAGACTGGACAGGGTCGGCGGCGCGTCCGGATCGGCGGCCACGACGACGGCGACGCCGATCTCGCCGAGGACGTCGTCGGCCCGGGGGATGAGCACGACATCGGCCACCCCCGGGTGCGAGGCGAGCACACCCGACACCTCGGACGGGAACACGTTGTACCCGCCGCGGATGAACATCTCGCCCTGCCGGCCGGCGAGCACCAAGAGCCCGCTGGGATCGACGAAGCCGAGATCACCGGTGCGCAGCCAGCCATCGACCAGGGCCTCGGCCGTGGCCGCAGGGTCGCCCCAGTACCCCGACATGGAGGCGTCGGACCGGATCCACACCGCCCCGACCTCGCCGTGGGGGATCGGCAGGTCGTCGGTGCCGCGGATCTGGATGCCGATGCCAGGTCGGGGCCGACCGACGGTGTGGAGCGCTTCGTGATCCGGCGCGTCCGGTGCCGTGCCCGTGCCGACGCCGCCGGACTCCGTCGACGACCAGCGGATCGAGTACGCCGCCTCGAACCGGCGCCGGGCCTCTTGGACCAGGGCCGGCGGCGAGGCCGCGCCGCCCATGACGAGGAGGCGCACCTTCGACAGGTCGCGCTGGTCGAACTCGGGGTCGCGGAGCAGGAGGGCCACCTGCGGGGCGACGCCGCCGATGGTCTCGATGCCCTCCCGAGCCACCAGGTCGAGCACGTCACCCGCGCGCCACCGGTCCAGCAGGTGGGTGGTGGTGCCCATCCGCAGGTACCAGGGCAGCTTGGTGGTGAAGCCGACGTGGGCGAACTGGGTCGACCCGTACTGCGGGACGAACCGGGTGGCGGTGCCGACCGCGTGGCCGACGTCGTACCCGGTGATGGCATCGAGCTGGCGGTCCGTGAACCAGGCGCCCTTCGGCGTCCCGGTGGTGCCCGAGGTGAAGACCACGGCGACCGGCCGGTCGGGGTCGGCGGCGAGCGCCTCGGGCGAAGCGCCGGTCACCGCGAGCGCCCCGACGTCGTCGGTGGAGCCGATGACCAGCGCCGGCGCGACCCGGTCCAGGCAGGCCGTCTGCTCCACGGCGGTCAAGCGGGGGTTCACGCCCGCCGTGGCCGCGCCGACCTTGGCCGCCGCCACGTATGCCACGACCCAGGCGGCGACCGAGGGCAGGGTGAGGGCCACGACGTCGCCGGCGCCGATGCCCCGACGGGCGAGGCCGGCCGCCACCTCGTCGCTGCGGCGGTGGAGGTCGGCGTAGGAGAGCGGTGCGCCGTCGGGGTCGACGAACGCCGGCCGGTCCCCGAACGCATCCGCGGCCCAGGCGACGGTGGCGGGGAGGTAGGCGGCGTCGGTCGGCTCCGGCGGAGCAGCAGCGGGCACGGCTGCCGACGTTAGCGAGGTCCCGCTGCCAGGTGGTGGGCCGTCAGCTGCCCGGGATGGTGGCGGTGGTGGTGGTCGTCGTGTCGCCGGCCGGGTTGCCCGGGTTGCCGCCATCGGGGCTGCGCCCACCGCACGCGGCGAGCGAGGCGAGCCCGGCGGTCAGGACGATCGCAGCGATGGCGGTGCGGGTGCGGCGGCGCATGGGGCGGATCCTCCGGGAGACGTGCGCCCATCCTGCCCGACCGGACCCGCTCGCTCCGAGGCAGCGACCGGCCCGGCTCGGAGCTCGTCGTCGAAGGCCACGTCGAGCGCATCGGACGGCGACGGGGACCGAACTGGACTCCGTGTCCGATCTCCGCTGACGGATGGGACGGGGACCCGGCATGATGGGCGGCCCATGACGACGCCCGTGGAGATCTCGGCCGACCAGGCCCGGCGCATCGCCCTCGGAGCGCAGGGCTTCGCCGAGCCGGCGCCGAAGGGTGCGGTGGACCGCCGGCACGGCCGGAAGGTCCTGGACCGCGTCGGGCTGATCCAGATCGACTCGGTCAACGTCCTGGTCCGCTCCCAGGAGCTGCCGATGTTCGCCCGCCTCGGCGACCACCGGCGCGACCTCATCCCGTCGATGACCAAGGGCGGCGACCTGTTCGAGTACTGGGCGCACGAGGCCTCCCACGTCCCCGTGGACCTCCAGCCCCTGCTGCGCTGGCGGATGGACGACGCCCGGGAGGGGCGCGGCACCTGGAAGGGGGTCGCAGCGGTCCGTCACGAGGAGCCGGCCCTGGTGCGCTCCGTCGTCGACCAGATCCGGGAGCGGGGCCCGCTGACCACGGGGATGATCGAGGGCGGCGGCGAGCGCGGCAGCGACATGTGGGCGTGGAGCCCCGGCAAGCGCGCCCTGGAGTACCTGTTCTGGAGCGGGGACCTGACGGCGCGCCGGGGGCCGAACTTCGAGCGCTGGTACGACCTGCCCGAACGGGTGCTGCCGGAGCGGGTGATCGAGGCGCCGACGCCGTCGCCCGCCGATGCCAAGAAGGAGCTGCTGGTCATCGGAGCCCGGTGCCACGGCGTCGGCACGGCTCGGGACCTGGCCGACTACTTCCGGCTCAACGTGCCGGAGTCGCGTGTGCTCCTCGGCGAGCTGGTCGACGAGGGGCGTCTGCTGCCGGCCGAGGTCGCGGGCTGGAAGGACAGGGCCTACCTGCACCCCGGCGCCCGCCGCCCCAACAACCCGCGGGGCCGGGCTCTGCTGTCGCCGTTCGACTCGCTGGTCTGGGAGCGGGCCCGCACCGAGCGCATCTGGGGGTTCCGCTACCGCATCGAGATCTACGTCCCGAAGCCCAAGCGCGTCCACGGCTACTACGTCCTGCCCTTCCTCCTCGACGGCCAGCTCGTCGCCCGGGTCGACCTCAAATCCGACCGCCAGGCCGGCGTCTTGCTGGTGCAGGGCGCCTTCGCCGAGGACGGGATCGACGTGCCGGGGGTCGCAGCGGAGCTGGTGGCCGAGCTGGCGGGCCTGGCGGCGTTCCTCGGTCTGGACGGCGTGGAGGTCCGACCCAACGGCGACCTCGCCCCGGCTCTCCTCAGCGCAGGCGGGGCTTGACCCGCTCGCCCTGGAAGGCCTTCTGGCCCTCGGCGAGGGACGCCTCGGACATGCCGAGGTTGAGGAAGGTGTTGCCGAGGGCGAGGGCCTGCTGGCGGCTGAGCTCGCGGCCGGCCCAAAGGGTCCGCAGCGTGGCCTGCATGGGCTCGGCAGGGGCGGAGGCGATGGTGTCGGCGAGCCAGGCGGCGGCCGCCTCGAGGTCACCGCTGGGGACCACCTCGGACACCAGGCCGATCTCCAGCGCCCGCTCTGCGGAGAGGCGCTCGTGGTTGCCGAGCAGGGTCATGCGGAGGATCTCACCGAAGGGCACGCCCCGGTGGAGCATCAGCAGCGGCTCGTAGACGGCGGGCATGCCGTAGGTGACGTGCGGGTCGAAGAAGGTGGCGTGGTCGGCGGCGATGAGGATGTCGACCTCGCCCAGGAAGTAGAACGCCCCGCCGCACGCCATGCCGTTGACCGCGCACACCACCGGCTTCCAGAACTCGTTGCTCTTGGGGCCGAGGTACTGGCCCGGATCGTCGTAGGTGAACGGCGAGAAGTCGTACTCGACGCCACCTTCGGCGGGCACGAAGTCCCGGTCGATGCCGGTGCAGAACGCCTTGTCGCCGGTGGCGGTGAGCACCACCGAACGCACGGAGTCGTCGGTCTTGAGCGCCTTCCACAGCGCCGCCAGCTCATCGCACATCACCTGGTTGAAGGCGTGGTACTTCTCGGGGCGGTCGAGCCAGATCCAGCCGACGGCGCCGCGCTGCTCGTAGCGGATCGTGGTGAGATCGGGGAGGTCGGTTGCCATGGGGTGAACGTACCGGTCGGGCTCAGCCGAGGAGGTCGATGGCGGCGCGGCGCTTGACGCCCATGGTGGTCTCGACGTCGCGGTCGAGGTCGAGGTGGAGCATCTCGATCGCGTTCCCGCGCATGACCTTGTAGATCTGCTCGTCGGTGAGACCCTCGACGAGCTTCTCGGCGACCTGCTTGGTCTCGGGCCACGTGGAGTCGGTGTGGGGGTAATCGGTCTCGAAGGTGATGTTGTCCTCGCCGACCTCGTCGATGGACACGAGTCCGTGGCGGTCGCGGAAGAAGCAGCCGTAGACGTTGCGGTAGTAGTAGCTCGACGGCGGCTCGGGGATCAGGTCCTTCACGCCGCCCCAGGCCCGGTGCTCGCGCCACACGTCGTCGACGCGCTCGAGGATGTAGGGGAGCCAGCCGATCTGGCCCTCGGAGTAGGCGAGGGTGAGCTTCGGGAACTTCACCAGGTTGCCGGAGAACAGCCAGTCGCTGAGCGACGCCATGGAGTTGTTGAATGACAGCGAGGCGGCGACGGCGACGGGCGCGTCGCTGGACGTGGCGGGCATCCGCGACGACGAACCGATGTGCATGTTGATGGTGGTCTCGGTCTCCTCGCAGGCAGCGAAGAACGGGTCCCAGAACCCGGAGTGGATCGACGGCAGCCCCAGGTGCGAGGGCACCTCGGAGAAGGTGACGGCGTGGACGCCGCGCTCGGCGTTGCGCCGGATCTCGGCAGCGGCCAGCTCGGCGTCCCACAGCGGCACGATGATCAGCGGGATGAGGGCGCCGTCGGAATCGCCGCACCACTCCTCGACCATCCAGTTGTTGTACGCCTCGACGCAGGCCAGGCCCATCTCCCGGTCGGGGTGCTCGGTGAAGGTCTGGCCGCAGAACCGGGGGAACGACGGGAAGCAGAGCGAGGCCTCGACGTGGTTCACCTCCTGATCCTCGACCCGCGCCTTGGGGTCGTAGCAACCGGGGCGCATCTCGTCGTAGGTCATGGGCGTCATGGTCATCTCGTCGCGGGAGTACCCGACGGCGGCGACGTGGCGCTTGTGGATGTAGACGAGGTCCCCGAAGACCCAGCAGTCCGCCGGTCGGCCGTCGGCGTCGAACTCCTGCTCGTAGGCGCCGCCCCCGATGTGCTTCATGGCGCCGACGCCGCGCCGCTCGATGCGGGGGCCGTCGGCCTTGAACTTCTGGGGGAGGTACTCCTGCCACACGTGGGCGGGCTCCACGACGTGGTCGTCCACGCTGATGATCTTCGGCAGCTCGGCCACGGGGGCGCCCCTCTCACGGGTTTCTGACGGACCGTCAGATTGTAGCGGGTGCGACCGGGACATCGTCCGGGCCGATGCAGGCCCGGCCCTGCTCGGTTCGGGGGCGCTCGGCCGTGCCGCGGCGTCAGCCGGTCGGCGGCGCCATCGCGTCCACCGGGGGCAGCCCGGTGGCGAAGGTGACCCGGGCGGACACCCCGACGTCGTCGGTGCGGGAGTCGAGCTGGGCGAGGACGGCGCACCCGCCGGGGACGGCGGCGCAGTCGTAGGCGACCCGGGCGACCGTGATGACCCGGGGAGCGGGGTACACGAGGGTCCACCCGCCGTCGGGACCGGTGGCGATGGGCACGCGGGTCGTGGCGTCGCAGCGCGCATCGGCGGCCAGGGGCGTGTCGGCCAGGCACATCGTCACGGCGATCGGCCCGACCGGGAACCCCGATCCCCGGACGGTGATCCGCCCGCCGTCATCGAAGTCGTTCCCGGCGAGCACGACGACGGTCGCCTCCGGCGGGAGCCCGGCATCAGACCGGTCGTCGAGCGTCGAGGGCGGGGCGGTGGACGTGGTCGGGCCCGCCAGCGTGGTGGCGGGACGGGGGTCGCCGCCGGTCGACCCGGTCAGCGCCATGGAACCGAGCCAGAGCGTGAGACCGACGCCGATCAGCAGGCCGACCAGACCGACCGCCCCGCACCCGACGGCGCTCGCCCCTCCCACGGCCTTGCCCATGCGACGAGGCTACGGCCCGCCGGTCAGCTCGACGGGCGGCACCCACGGCCGTCGAGGCCGGTCACGGGGACACGACGTAGGGGAGGACGGCAGACCGCTTCGTGTCGGCGGCCGCGGCGATCACGATCGAGCACCCGCCCGTGGTGGCCGTGCAGCGGACGCTCCCCTTGGGAGGCCGGGTGGTCGTGGTGGAGCCGGCGGGCCGAGAGGTCGAGGTGGTCGGGTCGTTCCGGGACCCGTAGGCGTCCAGCGCCCGACCCATGTCCGAGCCGAAGGGGACGATGGCCGCACGCGCCGGGAGCGTCGTGGTGAAGGCGCCGCTGGCGTCGGCGCGGAGGAAGCGGCCCGAGACCGACTGCAACATGATCGCCGAGGCGGCGCCGGCCGCGTCCTCCGGTTCGCACGAATCGACCACGCCGTCGTCCTCGAGATCGGCCGTGCAGTAGGCGATCAGGAGGGGCTCGTCGGGCTGGAAGCCCGAGGCCAGGACCGTCAGCGCCGTGCCCGCCGCCACCGGGCCCCCGCCCACTGCGGGTTGCGAGCCGATCGGCAGGTAGTCGGACTCGGCGCGGCCGGACCGGGAGCTGGGCTCCACCTCGGGGAGGCCGGTGGCGAACGTGATGGCGCGCCCGCCGGAGCGGTCGTAGTCGTTGGCGTCGGCGGCGACCACGATGCAGCGCTCGGCCTCGGCGGCGCAGTCGTACGCCTTGCCGCCGACCGTGATGACGCGGGGCACCGGGTAGGTGGCGTCCAGGCTCCCGTCGTCGGTGGTGGCGTAGCGCGCGCCCTGGGCCTCGTCGCAGGCCTTGACTCCGCGCCGCTCGGTATCGGCGGCACGGAGGCAGACCGCCACCCCGACCACGGCGTCGGCGTCGAACTCGTCGCTGGTGACCCGCACCTCGGTGCCATCGGCCAGATCGGTCCGGGGGGCGACATCCACGGGCAGGCGGAGCGATGCCGTGCCTTCGCCGGGGTCACCGACGTCGGTGTCGCAGCCGCCGGCACCGGTGCCGAGCCCGCCGATGAGCAGGATCACCACGCCGAAGAACCCCAGCACGCTCAGCCCGCCGCACCCGAAGCACCCGAGGACCCGCTTCTTGAGCGAGCGGTCCTCCACCTCGTTCGCTCCCGTGGGGAAGGGCTCGTAGTCCGCCATTCGCACCTCGTCTGTCGAGGTGGCACCCACGCTCCGTGCCACCGACGTCCCGCTTGCGATCGCGACGCTACGGCGCAGACCGGTCCCGTGTCCGCGCGCGGCTGTGGTGCGGCCGCATCGTCCTGACGGGCCGTCAGATACGCTCGCCAGCCGTGCCCGCACCGTCGCTCGCGTCCCTGGTCGCTCCTGGAACCACCGCCGTCGTCACCTCCGAGGTGCAGAACGGCGTCGTGGGCGATCGTTCGGCCCTTCCGGAGCTCGCCGCCGCGGCGGCGCCGGTCATCGAGCGGCTGGCGGTGCTGTGCGGTGCGGCCCGGGCGGCGGGCGTGCCGGTGATCCACGCCACGGCGTCGCGGCGCCCGGACGGAGCCGGCTCGAACGCCAACGCCCGGTTGTTCCTCGCCGTCCGCCGGTCGCCGGTGACCCTGCTGCCCGGATCGTTCGAGTCCGAGGTGGTCCCGGCGCTCGGACCCGAGCCCGAGGACCTGGTGCTGAACCGCCTGCACGGCCTCAGCCCGATGGCGGGCACCGACCTCGACCCGATCCTCCGGAACCTCGGGGTGACCACGCTCATCGTCACCGGGGTCTCGGTGAACGTCGCCGTCACCAACCTGGTGATGGACGCGGTGAACCACGGCTACCAGGTGGTCCTGCCCCGAGATGGGGTGTGCGGCCTGCCCGCCGCCTACGCCGACGCCGTCGTCGACCACACGCTCTCGCTCCTCGCCACGGTCACCACGGTCGACGACCTGGTGAGGGCGTGGACCACCGCCCCGGAGGACCCGTCGTGACCGATCCCACCGCTCCTGCCGACGTCGATCCCGGCGTCGATCCCGACGGCGACGATCCCCGAGCCGACCTGCGCTGGGGGACCATCGCTGCTGCCGTCGCCGATGCGGTCGCCCGGGGCGGGGACCGAGAGGCGCTCGTCGACGGGTCCCTCGCCTGGTCCTGGAGCGACCTCGGGCGCGAGGTGGACCATGCCGCCAGGGCGTACCTCGCCGCCGGCATCGAGATCGGCGACCGGGTGGCGATCTGGGCGCCGAACTGCGCCGAATGGGTGGTCGCCCTGTTCGGCCTCCAGTCGGTCGGTGCGGTCCTGGTGCCGCTCAACACCCGGTTCAAGGGGGCCGAGGCGGCGGACATCCTGGCCCGCAGCCGGGCCCGCATCCTCGTGACCGTCGACGGGTTCCTCGACAACCGCTACGTCGCCATGCTCGATGGCCACGATCTGCCCCACCTCGAGCGCATCGTGGTGCTCAAGACCGAGGCCGGCCAGGAGCTGCCCGCGGGCAGCGAGCGGTGGGAGGACTTCGTGGGCTCCGGTGAGGCCGATGCCGTCACCGATCTGTCGGTGACGGCACGACGGGCCCAGCTGACGCCCGACACGGTGGCCGACCTGCTCTTCACGTCCGGAACCACCGGCAAGCCCAAGGGCGTGATCTGCACCAACGGGCAGACCCTGCGCACCGTCGCCACCTGGGCGAACGTCGTCGGGCTCGACCAGCCGGACCGCTACCTCGCCATCAACCCGTTCTTCCACTCGTTCGGGTACAAGGCCGGCATCATCGCCTGGCTCGTCACCGGCTGCGTCCTCGTGCCGATGCCCGTGTTCGACGTACCCACGGCGATGGGGCTCATCACCGAGCAGCGCATCTCGATGGTGCCCGGGCCGCCGACGCTCTTCCAGACCATCCTCAACCACCCCGACCGTGGCCAGCTCGACTCGTCGAGCCTCCGCCTCGCGGTGACCGGGGCCGCCTCGGTGCCGGTGAGCCTCGTGGAGCAGATGCGCGACGACCTCGGGTTCGACACCGTGGTCACGGCCTACGGGCTCACCGAGGGCTGCGGGTTCGCCACGATGTGCCGCCGCACCGACGATGCCACCACCATCGCCACCACCTCTGGGCGAGCCATGCCGGGGATCGAGGTCCTGGTCGTGGGCGACGACGGGACGGCCCTCCCGGCCGGGGAGGCGGGCGAGGTGGTCATCCGTGGCTACAACGTGATGCAGGGCTACTTCGAGAACCCCGACGCCACCGCCGAGACCATCGACGCCGACGGCTGGCTCCACACCGGCGACGTCGGGGTCATGGACGAGCGCGGCTACCTCCGCATCACCGACCGCATGAAGGACCTGTTCATCGTCGGCGGGTTCAACGCCTACCCGGCCGAGATCGAGAACCTCCTCCTCGGCCACCCGCACATCGCCCAGGTGGCAGTGATCGGCATCCCTGACGAGCGCATGGGCGAGGTGGCCGCCGCGTTCGTGGTCGCCGCCACCGGCACCGACCCCGACCCGGCCGAGATCATCGCCTGGTCACGAGAGAACATGGCGAACTACAAGGCGCCCAAGCGCGTCGTCGTGGTGGACGAGCTGCCGTTCAACGCCGGCGGCAAGGTCATGAAGTTCGAGCTCCGCAACCGCCTCCAGGAGGCCTGAGATGTCCCTGCTCGCCGAAGCCACCCTGCCTTCCGACTACTGGGACCAGCTCAGCACGGTCACGCTCGTCGTCCGGATCATCGTCGGCGCCACCTTCGCCGCCCACGGGTACAAGCACATCTTCCTCGGCGGCAAGCTCGCCGGGACCGCCCGCTGGTTCGACTCCCTGGGCATGAAGCCGAACGGGATGATCCACGCCGTGCTCGCCTCGGCCACCGAGCTGGTGTGCGGCATCCTCATGATCCTCGGGCTCCTCACGCCCCTCGCCGCCGCCGGCTACGTCGGCGTGCTGATCGTGGCGGCGTGGACCAACCACCGCCCCCACGGGTACTGGAGCGACTCGGGCTGGGAGTACGTGTCGGTGCTCGCCACGTTCGCCGTGTTCATCGCCGGCGTCGGCCCCGGCAAGCACTCCCTCGACTGGGCGCTCGGCCTGGACGTCGCGTTCGAGCCGCTCAAGGCGTTCGCCGTCGCCGTGGTCCTCGGCGCCGCCTCCGGCATCGGGCTCCTGGTCGCCTTCTACCGGCCGCCCGCTCCGGCGGGCACGGACGCGTAGCCTCTCCTTGTGACCGCCGACCAGGGGACCAAGCCCGACGAGACCGAGGAGCCGAGGGCCGCTGACGGGCGCGTCCCCGGGCGCCGCGGCCAGGCCACCCGCCAGAAGCTGCTCGACTGCGCCGCCGACATGTTGCGGACCACGTCCTACCGGGATCTGAAGGTGGTCGACATCGCCCGCGAGGCCGGCACGTCGCCTGCGACCTTCTACCAGTACTTCCCGGACGTGGAGTCGGCGATCCTGGTCCTGGCCGACGAGATGGTGGCCACCGGCACCGAGCAGTTCGCCGACCTCGTGACCGCCAACACTTGGAAGGGCCGGGCCGGCTACGAGGGTGCCGAGGCGCTCGCGGCGGCGATGCTCTCGTTCTGGGGCCAGCACCAGCCCGTCCTGCGGGTCATCGACCTCGCCACCGACGAAGGCGACCCGCGCTTCGCCAACATCCGCATCCACCTGCTCAACGACCTCAACAACGCGCTGTCGGCGGCGGCCAAGGAGCAGCAGAAGGCGGGCAAGGGCCAGCCCGGCATCGACTCGGAGGCCATCGCCGGGGTCCTGGTGGCCATGCTCGCCCACGTCTCCGCCCACCGCCTCGGCTTCGAGCTCTGGGGCGTCCGCGCCGACGACCTCCAGTCCACCATGGCCCGGATCGTCTACTGGACCGTCACGGGCCAGAAGCCCCCAGCCTGATCGGGCAGGTTCCCCGGACCGATCTGGACGAAGGTCCGACCTCGTGACCGGCAGTCCTACGATGCCGGGATGAAGCTCGACGACGTCGATGGTGACGACTTCCATATCGAGGACCGGCGGGGCCAGCGTCCGAGCGGTGGGGGACTGGGCGGGCTCGGCTCCGTCCTCGGCGGCGGGGGCAAGGGAGCGAAGATCGGCATCCCGGCGCTCATCGTGGTGGTGATCGGGATCTTCCTGTCCCAGGCAGGCGGGGGCGGGGGCGGCACCGGCGGGTTCGAGGACATCCTCGGCCAGCTCAGCGGCGATGGCGCCACCCAGCAGACCGCGCCGGCGAACCCCGACGGCACCAAGGACGCGCAGTACCAGTTCGTCGAGAAGGTCGGGTCGCTCAACCAGCAGTTCTGGTCCGAGACCTTCGAGGCGTCCAAGGAGCCGTTCGACCCGGCTTCGCTCGTGATCTTCAGCGCGCCCACCGACACCGGGGGGTGCGGCGTCGGCCAGCCCCAGGCCGGGCCCTTCTACTGCCCGCCCTCCCAGAAGATCTTCATCGACTTCGGGTTCTACGAGCAGCTCGAGGACCAGCTCGGCTTCGACGGCGATTTCGCCATGGCGTACGTGATCGCTCACGAGTACGGGCACCACGTCCAGAACCTGCTCGGCATCAACGGCCAGGTGCGCAAGGAGCAGGAGGGGGCCTCGGACGCCGAGGTCAACGCCCTCTCGGTGAAGATGGAGCTCCAGGCCGACTGCTTCGCCGGCGTCTGGGCCAAGGACGTGTACGAGCGGCTCGAGACCGGTGACCTCGACGAGGCCATCGACGCCGCCCAGGCCGTCGGCGACGACGCGATCCAGGGCAGCAACGCCAACCAGGAGTCGTTCACCCACGGCACATCCGCCCAGCGCAAGCAGTGGTTCACCACCGGCTTCGAGTCCGGCGACCCGAGCCGCTGCGACACGTTCGGCTAGACCCGCGACCGGGGATGATCAGAACTGCAACACGTTCTAGTTTTCTGACGTAGGGTCCGACCGATGGGGACCGTGTTGCCGCAGGGGCGGCTGGCCGTGGGCATGCAGCTCCCGATCCAGTCCAAGTCGACCAACTTCGTCGAGCCGTGGGAGCAGCACGCCGGGGCGGCCGAGCTCGCCGCCGTGGCCCGGGCCGCAGATCACGCCGGGTTCTTCTACGTGGGGGTGTGCGACCACATCGCCATCCCGTCGGAGAAGGCCGAGGTGATGGGCACGGAGTGGTGGGACACCGTGGCCACCCTCGCGTGGCTCGCCGGCATCACCACCGACGTCCGGCTCCTGAGTCACATCTACGTGCCCGCGTACCGGCACCCGCTGCAGGTGGCGAAGTCCTTCGCCACCATCGACGCCATCTCCGGTGGTCGGGTGATCCTGGGCGTCGGCGCCGGCCACGTCGAGGCGGAGTTCGACCTCCTCGGCCTGCCGTTCGCCAAGCGGGGCTCGCTGCTCGACGAGTCCATCGACGCGGTGCGCGCCGCCTTCGCCGAGGACTACCCGACGCTGCCCGGCCCGGTGTGGCCGGCGTCGGACCTCGGCCAGCACCCACGGCCCGTCCAGGAGGACGGTCCCCCCATCTGGGTCGGCGGCTCGTCGCCCGCCGCCCTGCGCCGGGCCGCCCAGCGCGGCGATGGCTGGTTGCCCCAGGGCCCGGTGACCCCCGAGATCATCGACGAGATCAAGCGGCTCCGCGACGAGGCCGGGCGGCACGACGCGTTCGACTTCGGCGCCCTCGTCGGGCCGGTCCACGTCGGTGACGCCGACTGGGACTTCGGAGCGCCGACCCTGGCCGGGTCACCCGACAAGATCGCCCACGTGCTGCGCAAGTTCTCGGCGATGGGCGTCGGCCAGGCCCAGGTGCGGCTGCGCTCGCGCTCGCTCGACGAGCTCGTCGACCAGATCGGCCGCTTCGGCGCCGAGGTCATCCCCCAACTCGGCTGAACGCCACCCCCACCGTCTCAGGAGAACTGCATGCTGCTCGAAGGCAAGGTCGCCATCGTCTCGGGGATCGGTCCCGGCATGGGCCGCGACATCTCGCTCGCGTTCGCCCGAGAGGGGGCCAGCGTCGCCCTCGGCGGCCGGACCCTCAGCCGGCTGGAAGCGGTGGCCGAGGAGGTCGAGGCCCTCGGCGTCCGCGCCCTGCCGGTCGTGTGCGACATCGCCGACGAGGCGGCCTGCACCGAGGCGGTGAACACCGCGGCCGCCGAGCTCGGCCGCCTCGACATCGTGGTGAACAACGCCTACGACGGCGGTGACGCCAAGTCGTTCATGGACGCCGACTTCGACCGCTGGCGTCAGACCATCGAGGTCAACCTGTTCGGCTCCCTCGCCATGACCCGAGCGGCCGTGCCGCACCTCGAGGCCTCGGGCGACGGGCGCGTGATCATGATCAACACCATGTCCGTGCAGCGGATCCAGGAGAAGTGGGGCGCCTACGCCGCATCCAAGGGCGCGCTCCAGACCATCACCAAGACGCTGGCGCTGGAGCTGGGGCCCAGGGGGATCCGGGTCAACGGCATCCACCCCGGCTACATCTACGGCGACTCGGTCGAGTGGTACTTCAACCACCAGGCGGAGAAGCGGGGCATCACCTTCCAGGAGGTGTACGACGAGGTGGCGTCGGAGACGTGCCTGAAGTACCTGCCGCACTCCGAGGAGATCGCCGGCACGGCGGTGTACTTCGCCTCGCCGCTGTCGAAGCCCGTCACCGGTCAGATGATCGGTGTGAACGCAGGGCACTGGTTCAACGGGTAGACCCGTCGCCATGACCTTCCCTCAAGGACCCAGCCCCACCTCCGCCCCCACCGCCTCGGACCAGGCGGTGATCGAGGTCACGACGTCGTTCTTCTTCTTGGCCTTCGTCTTGTACTTCTGCAAGGCGTACGTGGCCATCAACGGCCAGGCCGGCCAGCAGAAGTGGGGGTCGGTCAGCATCCCCGTGGCGCCCGGCCGCTACACGGTCGAGGCGTGGACGAACTACTTCATCGCTCCGGAGATGGGACGCAACGGCGTGGTGGTCGACGCCGCACCGGGAACCGTGACGCGGGTGCACTGGAAGGCGCCGTGGCTGATCTTCCTCAAGGGCTCCATCAAGGTCACCGGCGTCGAGGCCATCGGTGCCTCGCCCGCCGCTCCGCTCGCCAACTCGCCGACCGCCGCGTTCCCGCCAGCGGGAGCGGCCCCCGCACCCCCGGCACCTCCTGCGCCCCCTGCGCCGGCCGGCTGGCACCCCGATCCCTCCGGGCGCCACGAGCAGCGCTACCACGACGGGACCCAGTGGACCGAGCACATCAGCAACGCCGGCGTCGCCGGCACCGATCGACCGGAGTGACCATGCAGCTGTTCGCGTTCGTGAAGCGCAAGGAGGGGATGTCCCGGGAGGACTTCCTCGACTACTGGCACAACCAGCACGGCCCGATGATCCGCGACACGCCGGCGCTCGGCGGCTGCACCACCGGCTACGTGCAGCACCCGGCTGCCCCGCAGGACCAGTCGGGGTGGGACGGCGTCGCCGTCCAGTCCTTCGCCTCGTGGGAGGACTTCATCGCCATGCTCGGCGGTCCCGCCGGCGAGATGATGCGCGAGGACGAGGCCAACTTCCTCGACTCGTCGTCGATCAAGGTGGTGTTCACCGAGGGGAAGGTCGTGATGATCGATCCCGACGCTCCACCGACGGCGCAGCCGTGAGCCTCCGGTTCGAGGGACGCCAGGTGCTCGTGACCGGGGGCGGGTCCGGCATCGGCGAGGCGGTGTGCCGGCTGTTCGCAGTGGAGGGGGCGGCGGTGACCGTGCTCGACCGCGACGCCGGGGCGGCGGCTCGCGTGGCCTCCGACGTCGGCGGCCGGTCGGTGGGCTGCGACGTCCGAGACGCGGACGGGGTGAACACCGCGGTCCTCGACGCCGCTGCGGCCATGGGCGGCCTCACGGACCTGGTCAACAACGCGGGCCTCGGCACCGCCAAGCCGCTCCTGTCGTACACCGACAAGGAGTGGGCGCTGCTGATCGGCGTCAACCTCACCGGGACGTTCCACGGGATCCGGGCGGCCGCGCCGATCATGCTCGAGGCCGGCCGGGGCTCCATCGTGAACAACGCCTCGCTCACCGGGGTCCGGCCCACCCGGGGTGAGGGCCCGTACTCGGCGGCGAAGGCGGGGGTGCTGAACCTGACCCAGACCGCTGCCCTCGAGCTGGCTCCCGCCATCCGGGTCAACGCCGTCGCCCCCGGGATGATCCACACGCCCCTCACCGACATCGTCGTGCAGAACGAGGAGTGGCGGACCGCAGCCGAGTCCGGCACCCCCGCCGGCCGGGTCGGTCGGGCCGACGAGGTGGCCGAGGTCATCGCCTTCTTGTCGAGCGAAGCGGCGTCGTACGTGACCGGCCAGACCATCGTGGTGGACGGCGGGTCGGTCCTGCCCAGCCTCCAGTCCGATTCGCTGCTGCGAGCCATCTCCGAGTCCGGCTTCGGGCTGGGCTGACGGGACGGCGCCGTGCTCACCGACTCCGACCAGATCCGCAACCTGATCGGCCGCTACGGCGACCTGATGGACGCGGGGGACTTCGACGGCGTCGGCGCCCTGTTCATCCAGGCGTCGCTCGCCGCCGGTGACGGGGCGCCGTTCGCCGAGGGCGGGCCGGAGATCGCTGCTTTCTTCGCCAGCGGGACCCAGCTCCACGACGGCTCGCTCGCCACGAAGCACCTGGTCACGAACACCGTGATCGACGAGCCAGACGACGATGGCTCCGTCGTGGCCCGCTCGTCCTACCTCGTCCTCCAGGCCGTCGAGGGCCTCCCGCTCCAGCCGATCATCACCGGTCGGTACCGCGACACCTTCGCCCACGGCCCGGGTGGCTGGTACTTCACCGAGCGGCGGTTCTTCGTGGACCTGGTCGGTGATCTCAGCCGCCACCTCGCGGACCCCGGCATCGCCGAGCGAGGCGCGACGTCGTGACCGCCCCCGCCGCATCGCCCACCTGGATCACGCCGCTCGACCCCGACCTCGACCCGCTCGCCCGGCCCGACGGCCTCCGCCTCGCGGTGAAGGACTGCATCGACGTGGCGGGTGTGGTCACCACGGCCGGATCCCCGGTCATCGCCGAGCAGGCGGAGCCGGCGATGGCTGACGCCCCCTGCCTGGAGCTGGCCCGCGCCGCCGGGGCCCGCATCGTGGGCAAGGCGAACCTGCACGAGCTGTGCTTCGGCGCCACCGGCATCAACCCCCACTACGGCACCCCCGTGAACCCGCTGGATCCCCGACGCGTCCCCGGCGGGTCCTCCAGCGGCTCGGCGGTGGCCGTGGCCGTGGACGAGGCCGACATCGGCTTCGGCACCGACACGGCCGGATCGATCCGCAACCCTGCGGCGTACTGCGGCATCGTCGGTCTCAAGACCACGTTCGGGGTCGTTCCCGTCGCCGGCGTCCGGCCCCTCGCGCCGTCGCTCGACACGGTGGGCGTCGTGGCCCGCACCGTCGCCGACCTGGCCGCAGGAGCCACCCTCCTCGACCCGCGCCTCACGGACTCCGGCGTGACGGCCAGCGCCACCGCCGGCCGGTTCCGCCTCCCCGGCACCGATCCCACGATCGACGCCGCCATCGACTCGGCCCTCATCGAGGCGGGGATCGAGGTCATCGACGTGGAGCTGCCCGGCTGGGACGACGCCCACGCCGCCGCCATCGCCGTGCTCTTCGGCGAGGCGCTCATGGTCAACGACGACGTCTGGCGCCACCACCACGACCGGCTCGGCGCCGACCTGGTGGAGCGGTTCACCTTCGCCCAGGCCATCAGCCCCGGCGAGCTCGGCGACGCCCGGGCGCACCGCGAGCCGTGGCGGGCCGAGCTGGCCGACGTCCTGGGCTCGGTGGGCGTGCTGGTCCTGCCGACGATGGCCTCGTATCCCGTCCGGGTCGCCCAGGGAGCGGTCTCGCCCAACCCGGCGTGCCCGCCCATCAACCTCGCCGGCCACCCGGCCCTCGCCCTCCCGGTCCCCTCGGGCGGGCTGCTGCCGGCCAGCGTGCAGCTCGTCGCCCCCGATCACCACGAGGGCCGCCTGCTCGCGACCGCAGCGGTGATCGAGGCCGCGGTCGCCGCCCCCTGACCGAGGGGGATCGGGACCGCCGATCCCCCTCCGCTAGGTTGCCCGCCCGGGGGTGGCGCAGACGTTGGGGGATGCAGGGGTGCCGGAGCAGCAGGCGGAGGACCCGTCGGAGTCCCCGTCCGAGCACCGGGCCGGGCGGGCGAAGCCGAGGCGCCGCGCGGACATCCAGGGCCTCCGTGCGGTCGCGGTCGCCATGGTGGTGGCGTTCCACGCCGGCATCCCTCCGGCCGGCGGCTACATCGGCGTCGACGTGTTCTTCGTCATCTCCGGTTTCGTGGTCGGCGGGGTGCTGCTGCGGGAGCTGGGGCAGGGCTCGGGCCTCGGGTTCCGGACCTTCTACGCCCGGCGCGTCCGACGGCTGCTGCCGGCGCTCGCCCTGATGTCCACCGTGGTCGCCCTCCTCAGCACCGTCCTCCTGAGCCCGCTGACCACCCAGCGCACGACCGCCCACACCGGCATCGCTGCGTCGCTGTTCGCCGCCAACATCCAGCTCGCCAACGTGCCGAGCGCGGGCTACTTCGGGCTGGCCAGCACCACCAACGCCCTGCTCCACACCTGGTCGCTGTCGGTGGAGGAGCAGTTCTACCTGGGCTTCCCGGCGCTGCTCGCCGCTCTCTGGTGGTTCGCCAGCCGGGGGGCGGTCGACCGGGTCCGCCGCCGGCTCGTGATCCTCGTGCTGGCCGGGCTGGCCGCCGTGTCGTTCGCCCTCTCGGTGGCCACCACGTTCCACCCGTCGGAGCGGCTCGGCACCTCGTTCGCCTTCTACATGGCGCCGTCTCGCGCCTGGGAGTTCGCCGCCGGCGTGCTGCTCGCGCTCGTCGCGCACCGCCTCACCCGGCTCCCGGCGGCCCTCGCCGTCGGGCTCGGCGTGGTCGGGGCGGCGGTGCTGGCCTACGGGGCGATCACGTTCGACGAGGCCACGGACTTCCCGGGTGTCGCCGCGCTGGTGCCGGTGGTCGGCACGCTCCTGCTGATCGTCGCCGGCACCGCGACCGACCGCGGGCTGCCGCAGGTGCTCAGCCTCCGCCCGGTGGTCTGGATCGGCGATGTGTCCTACGGCTGGTACCTGTGGCACTGGCCGCTCATCGTGTTCGCCGGCGTGCTCTGGCCGGAGCAGGACGGCGTGCTGGTGGCGGCGGCCCTGCTCTCGCTGGTGCCCACCGCCTTGTCGTACCGCTACGTCGAGAACCCGATCCGCTTCGCTCCGGATGCGGCCACCCGGCGGGTGCTGCCGCTCATGGCGGTCTGCATCCTGGTGCCGATCGCTGCGTTCGGCGCACTGCTGGCCGTGGGCCGCGTGCAGCGGTCGACCCCCACGGTGGAGCGGTTCGAGGAGGCGATCCGGGAGCACGAGGACCGCGTCCGGGGCTGCGACGTGCCCCTGCCGCTCAGCGAGCGGAGCGAGGACTGCACCTGGACGGTGCCGGACCCGAAGGGCGCGGTGTACCTGGTGGGCGACTCGAACGCCGGCCACTTCACCGAGCCGGTCGTCGCCGCGGGGAACGCAGCCGGGTACGACGTCACGGTCGCCCCCACCGGCGGCTGCCCGTTCGCCGACATCCTCCGCCGGCCGAGGGTCCCCGGGTTCTTCTCCGGCGACGTGTGCCGCGACGCCGTCGCCGCGTCGCTCGACACCCTCATCGAGCGCAAGCCGTCGCTCGTGGTGGTGGCGATGTCATCGACCGAGGTGGTCAACGACCCGACCGATGCGGTGGAGGACCCCGAGACCGGCGCGATCGCCCGGACGCCCGAAGCCAAGGCCGAGGTCTACGGGAGCGGGCTCCGCCGGGTGCTGGCCGAGCTGGACGAGGCGGGCGTCCCGACGGTCGTGGTGCACACGGTCCCGCAGTTCAACGAGACCCTCGGCGGCTCCTGGCGGGCCGAGACCTGCCCGGCCATCGCGATCTACCTCGACCGGTGCGACGGCTCCCGCTCGCGGCGCGGCGTCGAGGCCGGCCAGCGCCTGGCCCGCACGGCGGAGGAGCAGGCCGTCGACGGCCTCGACGCCAGCACCACCCTCGCCACCGAGGACGTCCTCTGCACCGAGACGACCTGCGCCACCAGCCGGGACGACCTGCGGCTCTACCGGGACTCGATCCACCTCTCGGTCGACGGGGCCGAGCTGCTCACGCCGCTGTTCGCCCGCGCCATCGAGGAGCAGGCCGTCCCCGGCCCCGTCCCCGACTGAGCGAAGCCCGGAGGCTGAGGTGGGGTGTCCTCGAACGGCACCTCCGGGTCAGAGCCCGGTCCCGTGGGGGAGGAGGTCGTCGAACCGAGGCTCGCGCCCCTCGCTCTTGGCCACGAAGGTCTCCATCATGTCCGCCGGCTGGAACATGCCGGACTGCCACGCCGCCATGTGCTTGAGGCTGTCGGCCACGGAATGGTCGCGGGTGTAGGTGGCCATCTCCTTGGTGCCCCAGATGGCGAGCGGGCTCTTCCCGGCGATCTCCCGGGCGACGGCGAGGGTCGCATCGACGAGGGCCTCGTGGCTGTCGAACACGTCGTTGACCAGGCCGATCTCCCGGGCACGAGCCGCGGGGACCCGCTGGCCGCGGTACGCCATCTCCCGGGCGATGCCGTCGGGGATGATCTTCGGCAGGCGCTGGAGGGTGCCGACGTCGGCGGTCATGCCGAGGTTGATCTCCTGGACGCAGAAGAAGGCGTCGGTGCTCGCGAACCGCAGGTCGCAGGCCGACACCATGTCGACGGCCCCACCGATGCACCCGCCCTGGATCGCAGCCAGCACCGGGAAGCGGGCCTCCTCCAGCGCCGTGAACGACCCTTGGAGGGCCAGCACGGTCTCGCGCAGCTGGGCCCGGAGCCGGCCGGCCTCCTTGCTGCCGCCGCCGCTGTCCGCGCCCCCGGCCCCGCCGGTGAACACGCCGAGATCCATGCCGGCGCAGAAGTGCTTGCCGGTGGACGAGATCACCAGGGCGCGGGTGCTGCCCGTGGCGTCGAGCGCCCGGACGGCCTCGGGGAGCTCGGACCAGAACTCCCGGGTCATGGAGTTGTACGTGTCGGGACGGTTCAGGCGCAGGTGCGAGACGCCGTCGGCGGTCTCGATCTCGAACGTGGTGGCGGTCATGCGGTCATGTTCGCACCTCCGTCCGATCGAGGCGCCCTCCTCCCGGCGATGGCGCAAGATCCCCTGACGCGTGGCATGCTGAAAACGAGAACACGTTCTCGTTTTCACCCCGAGGAGACCACGTGCAGGACCTGGGAAGTGGCAAGACGGCAGAGCGGCCGGTCCGGCTGGGTGGCGCGCTGGTCACCATCGTCGAGCCCCACCGGGGCCACGAGGTCGCCTACAACCGCTGGTACGAACGGGACCACTTCTACGCCGGCTGCATGATCGGCGCCTGGAACATCAGCGGCCAGCGCTTCGTCGCCACGAAGGACCTCAAGGACCTGCGCTACCCGGCTGACTCGCCCGTGATCCCGGACCCGGCCACCGGCTCGTTCCTCGCCCTCTACTGGGTGCTCGCCGGCAAGTTCGGCCAGTGGATGCAGTGGGGGAGCGAGCAGGTCAAGTGGCTTCACGAGAACGACCGCATGTTCGAGGAGCGCGACCACATCCACACGCTCATGTACAAGTTCCGCACCGAGTTCGAGCAGCCCGACGGCGTGCCGGTGGAACTGGCCCTCGACCACCACTCGCCCTACGTGGTGGTCGTCATCGGCGAGCCCGCCGAGGGCAAGGACCTCGATGATGTCGACGCCTGGTTCCGCGCCCGCCCGCTGCCCGGCGTGGTCGGCGCCGAGCTCACCGCCATCCCGCTCCCGGCCGACGCCGCCCAGGGCGTGAAGGCCGACTCCGCGGAGAACCGCTTCTGCCAGCTCTGGTTCGTCGACGACGACCTCCCGGCCACCTGGTCCGACACCTTCGCCAGCCTCGGCGACGACTTCACCGCCGCCGGCCTCGGCCACCTGGTCCTCGTCGCCCCCTTCCGCTCGACGATCCCCGGAACCGACACCTACACCGACCAGCTCTGGTGACCTCGTCGATGCTCGCTGCGCCCGTCCCGCTCACTTCTGACGGTCCGTCAGATCGGAGATACCCTCATGCCCATGGATGACAACTTCCCGAAGATCATCTCGGTCGACGACCACGTGATCGAGCACGGCCGGGTGTGGCTCGACCGCCTGCCGGCGAAGTACCACGACGTCGGTCCCCGCACCATCCAGGAGCGCGGGAAGATGCAGTTCGTCGGTGGCGTGTTCAGCTACGAGCCCTCCGACGAGGGCGAGCTGTGCGACTGGTGGCTCTACGAGGACAAGCGCGTCCCGCAGACCCGTCTCTCCGCCGCGGCCGGGTTCGACCGCGACGAGGTGAAGGTCACCGGCATCACCTACGAGGAGATGCGCAAGGGCTGCTGGGACCCCAAGGCCCGCATCGAGGACATGGACGCCAACTGGACCGACGCCCAGATGTGCTTCCCGTCCTTCCCCAGGTTCTGCGGCCAGGTGTTCATGGAAGCCCAGGACAAGCTCCTCTCCGACCTCTGCGTCAAGGCGTACAACGACTGGATGGTCGAGGAGTGGTGCGGCGACTCGGGCGGTCGCCTCATCCCGCTGACCATCACGCACCTCTGGGACGTCGACCTGGCTGCCGCCGAGGTGTACCGCAACGCCGCCCGCGGCGTGCGCGCCGTGTGCTTCAGCGAGATCCCCCCGTACCTCGGCCTCCCGTCGATCCACGGTGACTACTGGGAGCCCTTCTTCCGGGCGTGCGCGGAGACCGGCACCACCATCAACATGCACATCGGCTCGTCGTCGAAGATGCCGTCGACCTCGGCCGACGCCCCCGCCGCCGTCGGCTCGACGCTCACCTTCGGCAACGCCATGAGCTCGCTGACCGACTGGCTGTTCTCGGGCTGGCTGGCCCGGCTCCCCACGCTGAAGATCGTGTACTCGGAGGGCCAGATCGGCTGGATCCCGTACATCCTCGAGCGGGCGGACAACGTCTGGGAGGAGAACCGGGCGTGGGGCGGCTTCGGCGACAAGGTGCCCGAGCCTCCGTCGACCTACTACTACCGCCAGATCTACGGCTGCTTCTTCGACGACGTGTACGGCCTCGAGAACATCGAGAAGTGCGGCGTCGACAACATCTGCTTCGAGACCGACTACCCGCACTCGGACTCCACCTGGCCGAAGAGCCGCGAGGTCGGACAGAAGCTCATGGGCAACCTGCCCGAGGACGTGATCTACAAGCTCGTCCGCGGCAACGCGATCGACCTGCTCCAGCTCGACTTCGACACGTAGCCCGGCGGGCCGGCCGGCATCCGGGGTTGGACGGCGGGCGGCTCGGCGGGTCACCCATCTGCAGGAACACGCCACCGAGCGTGGCGAGAAGTTCGGAATCTCGGGTTTGCCCGCCGCTCAGCGTGGGCACCGGTGAGCTGGAGGTGCAGCAGCACCCTCACGGGGGGACCGGAAGCGGGAGCAACCCTGGCGACATGAGCGCACACGACATCTCGACCGCGGAGGTCATCGACCTCGGCGGAGCCCATGACGAGATCGGCATGGAGGCCGCACTCGACATCGCTCGGGCCGGGCTGACCCGAGGCGAGCTGCCCATCGGGGCGGTCGTCGTCGCCGACGGGCGCATCGTCGGGCGCGCCCACACCGAGGAGGTCACCCAACGGCGGCTCCTCGTGCACGCGGAGCTCCTCGCACTGGAGGAGGCCGACCGCGCCGACGGGTGGGACCGACGGCGAGCGACGCTGTACACCACCCTCGAGCCCTGCCTGATGTGCCTCGGTGCGGCGGCGACTGCGATGGTCGGTCGGATCGTGTGGGCGCTGAAGTCTGACAGCGACGGCGCCGGCCGCCTGGCCACCGAGTGGTCCGACGGTCGCTCCGCCGACCTGCCCCACCCCCACCTGCCCGCCGTCACCGGTCCGGTCGCCGAGGACGCCGCCCGGGACCTGTTCCGTGCCTACGTCGACGCCAGAGGCGACAGCTGCGACCCCTTCGTCCGCTGGGCCGCGACCATCATCGGCGAGCCGCCCGAGCCCATGTCGACGCCGCCCGACCCGGCCTCGGATCCCACGCCGAGCCGCTGACCGACTGGCGGCCGGCATCGACGGGTACCCCGAAGGTCATGCACCGGAGCCGCCTCGCCGCCATCGGCATCGACTGTCCATCCGAGTCCGCCCTCGACACCGCCTCCTTCTGGCGCGCTGCGCTGGAGCCAGGGACGGCTCCACCCTCCGTCTTCGAGTCCGGCGACCCGTACCTCACGGTCGGTTCGGCCGGCGGGCGGGAGGTGTTCGTCCAAGCGATCGAGGGACCCGCCCGGGTCCACCTCGACATCGAGACCGACGACGTCGAGGCCGAGGTCGCCCGGCTCGAAGCCCACGGCGCCACCCGGGTCCGTCAGGTCGAGACCTGGTGGATCATGCACGACCCGTCGGGCCACCCGTTCTGCGTGGTGCGCCCCCAGACCGACGACTTCCCCGGCGACGCCGCGATCTGGCGCTGACCCCGGCGTCTCCCGATGTCGCCGCATCAGAACCACCGGTGAGGTGACGGGTTGCGGGCTGGCCGGTACCGTTCTGGCGACCAGTCAGGGGGCTGCGATGACCACGACCGAGAGCACGGCGACCGGCGGCGCCACCAGCGGCGGTGCCGCCTGGGGAGCGAAGGGGAGCGACGGGGGGACCGCGGCTCCCGCAGCTCGCCCGGAGCACCTCGAGTCCCGGCGGTTCAACCTGCCGGGCTACGCCGTGCAGGTCGGGCCGTCCGCTCACCTGGCGGCCGAGCGGGACCGCCTCGCCGGTCTCACCTGGGAGCACTTCGACGTGACCCGGCTCGGCGCCACCATCGGGGCGGTCCTCGACGGTCCCGACCTCACCACCGAGCTGCCCGACGCGGTCATCGCCGAGATCGCCCGAGCCCTCGCCGAGTACAAGGTGATCTTCTTCCGCGAGCAGCCCATCACGTCGGATCAGCACGTGGCGTTCGCCAAGCGCTTCGGGGACCTGGAGATCCACGCCTTCCTCGGGGCCAACAAGGACAACCAGGAGCTGGTGCGGTTCGAGAAGTCGGCCGACGTCGCCGGCTACGAGAACGCCTGGCACCACGACGTGACCTGGCGGGAGATGCCGTCGATGGGGGCGATCCTCCACGGCATCGAGGTGCCGGAGGTCGGCGGCGACACCTTGTTCGCCGACATGTACGCCGCCTACGCCGGGCTGCCCCCCGACGTGCGGGACCGCATCGACGGCCTCGACCTGGAGCACACGTTCGTGCGGACCTTCGGGGCGTTCCTCGATGCGGAGCAGCGGGGCAAGATGCTCGAGCAGTACCCGCCGCCGACCCACCCGATGGTGTGCACCCACGACGTCACCGGCCGCAAGCACCTGTACGCCAACCGGAACTTCGCGTCCCACGTGATCGGCATGGACCGAGACGAGAGCCGGGCGCTCCTCGACCTGGTGTGCCGGCAGGCGGACTACCCCGAGTACCAGTGCCGGTTCCGCTGGGAGCCGCACTCGATCGCGTTCTGGGACAACCGGGCCGTCCAGCACTACGCCAGCAGCGACTACTGGCCCCATGTGCGGGTCATGGAACGGGCCTCGATCATCGGTCGCCGGCCCCACCGCTGAGCGAGGCGGGCGACGCCGGGTCGCCCGTCAGGTGGGCAGGTGGCTGATGCCGAAGGCGATGGTCCCCGCCAGCGCGAAGCCGAGACCGGCGGAGCGGATCAGCATCCACTTGGTCGACCCCGTGGTCCGCAGGGCGCTCGCGCTGCGTTCGGCGGTCAGGGCGGCACGCTCGATGGCGAGGTGGTCCTCGATGGAGTGGTCCGGCGCCAGTCGGCCGCAGTCCTGTTGATCGAGCGAGGGTGCGGCCATGATCCGTTCCATCGGCTGACCGGGACGTCACCATGAGCGAGAAGGGCCATGCGACCTACCCGGCCGCGGCGTCGGGCGGCGATGAGAACGGCCCGGTCCGGCCGTCCAACCCGAAGATCGACCGAGGAGCCTGTCCATGCCCACCACCGAACCGACCCCGGAGCACAACGAGGGGTTCAGCGAGCCTGGATCGAGCGCGGTCACCTGGAGCGCGGTGGTCGAGGTGCTCGACCGGTCCGAGGTGTTCTGGCTGTCCACGGTCCGCGCCGACGGCCGCCCGCACGTCACCCCCATCCCCGCCGTGTGGCGCGATGAGCGCCTCCACTTCTGCACCGGCGACCAGGAGCAGAAGACGAGGAACCTCAGCCGGGACCCCCGGTGCATCCTCACCACGGGGACCAGCGCGCTCCGCGGCGGGATCGACGTGGTGGTCGAGGGCTCGGCCGTCCGCATCACCGACCGGTCGGAGCTCACCGAGCTGGCGGCGCTCTGGAAGGTCGAGCTCGACTGGGACTTCGTGGTGGGCGACGACACGTTCGGCGACGCGGACGGGCGGACCGCGCTCGTCTTCGCCCTCGAGCCCACGAAGGTCCTGGCGTTCGGCAAGGGCCCGTACACCCAGACCCGCTTCCGGTTCGACGCCTGAGGCGGCGGTTCGCGCCCCGCCCGGTCGAAGTGAAGTCCAGAACTAGAACCCGTTACAGTTTCTGGCTGTGACTGACACCGGGTACGGGCTGATCATCGGGGGCGAGAAGGTCGAGGCCGCAGGCGGCTACGACATCGTCAACCCGGCCACCGAACAGGTCGTCGGCGTGGCCCCCGATGCCAGTGCCGGTCAGGCCGCCGACGCCTGCGCCGCCGCCAGGGAGGCGTTCGACTCCTGGCAGCGGACCTCGTTCGCCGAGCGCTACGAACTGCTGAACCGCTTCGCCGATGTGTGGGACGCCCACGCCGCCGAGCTGGTGCCCCTCGTCCAAGCCGAGACCGGCGCCACCATGCGGGTCGCCAAGACCATGCAGGTCCCGCAGGTGTCCGCCCGCTTCCGCCGCTACGCCCAGCCCGAGTCGAACCTCGTCGCGCTGCCGCCCGCCGTCATGCCCGGCACCGCGCTCGCCCCCGGCGGGATCATCGGCGGCGTCGAGCACCGCGCCCCGGTCGGCGTGGTCGCGGCGCTCGCGGCGTACAACTTCCCCGTCACCAACATGGCGGGCAAAGTCGCCCCCGCCCTCGCCATGGGCAACACGGTCGTCATCAAGCCGCCGGTGCAGGACCCGCTGGCGGTCATCCGCATGGGCGAGCTGTTCGAGGAGGCCGGATTCCCGCCCGGCGTGGTCAACGTGGTGTCGGCCAACTCGGTCGAGGCCGCCGAGGCCATCACCACCCACCCCGACGTCGACATGGTCTCCTTCACCGGCTCCACCGGCGTCGGCTGCCGCATCGCCGAGGTCGCCGGCAAGCAGATGAAGCGCCTGCTGCTCGAGCTGGGCGGCAAGGGTGCGGCGATCGTGTTCGACGACGCCGACCTGAAAAACGTGATCTCGAACGTCTCCAGCACCTGGACGTTCCACTCCGGCCAGATCTGCACCTCGCCCACCCGGGTGGTCGTCCAGCGGGGCGTCTACGACGAGCTGGTGGGCAAGCTGACCGGGATGGCCGGCCACCTCAAGGTCGGCGACCCGCTCGAGCGCGACACCGTGCTCGGTCCGGTCATCACCGGCACGCACCGCGATCGGGTCGAGGGCCTCGTCCGCTCCGCCACCGACGAGGGCGCCACGCTCGCCGTCGGCGGCAAGCGCCCGGAGCTCGACACGGGCTTCTACGTGGCCCCCACCCTGGTGGTCGACGCCACCAACGCCATGACGATCGCCCGCGAGGAGGTGTTCGGGCCGGTCATCACCGTGATCCCGTTCGACACCGAGGACGAAGCCATCGCCATCGCGAACGACAGCCCCTACGGCCTCTACAGCTACGTGTTCAGCGAGGACAGCGGCAAGGCGATGGCGGTGTCGAAGCTCCTGCGCTCCGGCAACGTCGGCATCAACACCCTCCAGCGCAACCACGAGGCGGCGTTCGGCGGGTTCAAGTACTCCGGTGTCGGCCGAGACGGCGGCTCCTGGGGCCTCCACGCCTACAGCGAGATGCAATCCATCATCTGGAAGGGCTGATGTCTCGTCACTCGTTCGCTGGCGCTCACTCCGTTCCTCGAACGTGAGGACGGGCTGACGCCCGGCGCCTCCGCAGCTCGGCACGACTTCGTCGCACCTCGCTGGCTCGGAGGGGCTCCGCAAGCTCCGCCCCCTCAAACTCCCCCGGGCTCGCTCCGCTCGGAATCCACAACCCCCGCCGAACCCCCACTCCCACCGCTCGAACCATCGAAGGACGAAACCATGAAGGCTGTTGTTTGGACCGGTCAGCTGGAAGTTCGAACGGATGTGGAGGTCCGGGACCTGCGGGCGAACGAGGTTCGGGTGAAGGTGCACGCTGCTGGCCTGTGCCACTCCGATGTCTCGGTGGTGAACGGGACCATCCCGTTCCCGACGCCTGCGGTGCTCGGCCACGAGGGCGCCGGCGTGGTGGAGGAGGTGGGCTCCTCGGTCCGCAAGGTCAAGGTCGGTGATCACGTGGTGCTCACCACCCTCGGCAACTGCGGCCAGTGCGATGCCTGCGACCGCGGCGCCCCCACCCACTGCCGCGACACCGCCGGCAAGCTCAAGGCACCCTTCACGGTGGGCGGGGAGAAGGCGTTCCAGTTCGCCAACGCCGGCGTCTTCGCCGAGTACACGGTCGTCACCGAGACCCAGGCGGTCGTCATCGACCCGGAGGTGCCCCTCGCGTCCGCCAGCCTCATCGGCTGCGCCGTGCTCACCGGCACCGGCGCAGTGCTCAACCGAGCGAAGCCCCGCCCGGGCTCGTCGGCCATCGTGATCGGCATCGGCGGCATCGGCCTCAACGTGCTCCAGGGCCTCGCCCTCAGCCAGGCCGGACCCATCATCGCCATCGACACCAACCCCACGAAGGAGGCGGCCGCCAAGCTGTTCGGCGCCACCCACTTCATCTGCGCCGGTCCCGACGTCGACACGGCCGAGGCCGTCAAGGAGATCTGCCCGCTGGGCGTCGACTACGCCTTCGAGTGCGTGGGGCACCCGGCGCTGATCCGCCAGTGCATCGACCTCCTGGACTGGGGCGGCTCCTGCGTGCTGCTGGGCGTGCCGAAGTTCGGCACCGAGGCGAGCTTCGTCGTGCAGTCGCTCTACAACGACAAGAGCATCCTCGGCTGCCGCTACGGCGCCGCCCGTCCGCACCACGACATCCCCCTCTTCGTCGAGCTCTACCAGGCCGGGAAGCTCAAGCTCGACGAGCTGGTGTCGCAGACGTTCCAGCCCGAACAGGTGCAAGAGGCGCTCGACGCCATGCACGGCGGCGCGCTCAACCGGGCGGTCCTGGACTTCTCCAGCTGACGGCCGGTCCGTTCCTCGGACCGGTCAGGGCCGAGGGGCGAGGCGGGCCCAGATCCGTTTGCCGGTGCCCTCGGGATGCACGCCCCACGAGGTGCTGATGTCCTGCACGAGCTGCAGCCCGCGGTGGCCGTCGGGATCCATCGGATCGCTGACGATCGGCGCCGGGATGGTGGGGTCGTCGTCGACCACCTCGACGTCGACCGTGCCGTCGGCGTGCACGCGGACCACCAGTTCGGCCTCGCCGGCCTGGTGCACCGCGGCGTTGGCGGCGAGCTCACCGACGATCAGCGCCAGGGCGTGGCGGTCGACCTGGGAACCGAGCTCGTCGGCGGCCTGCGTGGCGAAGTCGCGCACCGAAGCGAGGTGGACGACGTCGGCAGCGAAGCGCAACGACCGTTCCTCTGCCACAGCGACTCCTGCCCCGAGCCGCCGTTCGGCCCGTGGAGACCGACCTACCCGCTGCCGGCGCGGGTAGACGCACCAGCGGCACCGAGCGGAGGAGGGTCAGGTGGGAGACCGGGGGAGGAGGGCGTCGACGAACATCCCGACGGCGTCGAGGCTGGTGAACAGGCTGGCGACGCGGTCCTGGTCGGCGTCGAGGCTCGCCATCAGCTCCATCCCGAGGAACAGCGACGAGATGGCGAAGGCGATGTCTGCGGTGGGCACGGTGCTGGCGAGGACCGTCCCGGCCAGGATGCGGTCGAGCGCCTGCTCCACCAGGACCGTCCACGGTTCCATGCCGGCGAGGATGCTGGCTCGCAGCTCCGTCGAGGAGATCGACCCGGCGAGGATCTGGGTGAGCACGGCCGTGCTGCCGCGGGAGGTCTCGACGTCGTGGATCGCCCGACCGACCGACACCAGCCCGGCCAGCGTGTCCACATCGGCGAGGCGCTCGGCGTAGAGCGCGGCGCGCTGGGCGGAGTCCTCGCGGGCGGTGGCCTGGAGCAGGCCGTCGACCGACCCGAAGTGGTAGAAGACCAGCGCCTGGTTGAGGTCGCCGTGGCGGGCGATGGCGCGGGCGCTGGTGCCGGCGATGCCCTCCTGCTGGAGGCTGGCGCGGCAGGCGGCGATCAGCCGGGCCTTGGTGTCGGCCCCGGCGTCGCTGCTGGCTGGCTTGGTCCTCCCGGTGGCGGACACGGCCACCTCCTGTGGTCGGGCGGGCTGAGGTGCATCATCGCACCCGGGCCGGGCGCGCAGGCTCACCAGGCACCCGGTCCGTCGCTCCACGGCGGACCGCACCGGTTCGGGGGCAGGCCCAGCGTGGGGTCGACGTGGTGGCGGCACGCTCCGTCCGTGCAGTCGTCGGCGGCGAGGAAGGCGGCGATGCGACTGCGGTTGGACGAGATCGAGTGGAAGAACCGTTCGGCCAGGGGTGCGAACGACGGGCCGGCGAGCCGGTGCGACCAGCCCCGGTACCGGCGCGTGGCCCAGAGGCAGGTGAGGAACGCCGCCGGACCGATCCACGTCGCACCGTCGTCGGCCACCACCACCAGCTCGGTGCCGAGCCACGGGATCTGGGGGAGGAGGACCTGGGCCTCCGCCTGGGTGGCGGCCACGAAGGTGACGGGGACCCACGTGGGCTGGACCTCGAGCCAGGCCCGGCAGCGGCGGCACAGCTCGCACGTGGGGTCGTAGTAGACGGCCAGGGACGCGGGCATGGCGGCCCCCTCCCGGGAGCCGCCACGTTCCGCCGCCTGGATCGTGGTCATCAGAACGCTCCCGAGGGAGCCGCTCCGGTCTCGGGCTCGGTGACCCAGCGCTGCGGGGCGATGGGCGGGACGAGGTCCCGCTGGCGCCGCGAGGCGGCGATCTTGTGCAGCACGATCATGTTGCCGAAGTGGAACACCGCCAGGCTCACCAGCAAGATGCCGAGCTTGCGGGCCAGGACCTCGAACGCTCCGGTGGCATCGACGGCCTCGCCGGTGCTCATGAGGAAGAAGCCGTAGCCCAGGTTGAACATGGCGAACCCGGTGACCAGCAGGTGGTTCACCGCGTTGGCCATGTCGGGCCGGTCCGGGAAGACGTCGGTCAGGAAGACGGCGCCGTTGCGGTAGAGGGTGGTGGCGAGCCAGGCGACGAGGCCGATGGCGGCGACCAGGTAGGTGGCGTACACGGGGACCAGGTAGTTCATGACGTCCTCCTTGACGTTGTGCTCAAGGTATTTGAGCGGTTGCTTTGAGCAACTGCATTGAGCGTACGCTCAAGTCTTGGATCCGTCAATGGTGAATCCCTTCACGAACCCGAGCAGCGAGGTGGAGCCCCGGGGTCAGTCGGTGAGGGCGGCGTCGGCGGGACCGGTGGGGTCGGCCTCGCCGGTCTGGACCCGCCAGAGGGCGGCGTAGAGGCCGTGGTGGGCCACCAGCTCGTCGTGGGTCCCGGCCTCGACCACCTGACCGGCCTCCATCACGTGGATGCGGTGGGCATGGCGGACGGTCGAGAGCCGGTGGGCGATGACGATGGTGGTGCGGCCCACCGACACCTTGTCCATCGACCGCTGGATCGCCGCCTCGGTCTCGTTGTCCACCGCGGACGTGGCCTCGTCGAGGATGAGGATCGACGGGTCCCGGAGGATGGCCCGGGCGAGCGTGAGCCGCTGGCGCTGCCCGCCCGAGAGCTTGTGGCCCCGCTCGCCCACGAGGGTGTCGTAGCCGTTGGCGAGGCCCTCGATGAACGTCGCCGCCTCCGCCAGCTCGGCGGCTCGGCGGATCTCCTCGTCGGTGGCGTCGAGGCGGCCGTAGGTGAGGTTGTCGCGGATGGTGCCGTGGAACAGGAACACGTCTTGGGCCACGAAGCCCGTGGCCCGCCGCAGCGACTCGAACGTGAGCTGGCCGATGTCGGTGCCGTCGACCGAGATGGTGCCGGCCGTCGGCTCGTAGAGGCGCAACAGCAGCTTGACCACCGTGGACTTGCCCGAACCGGTGGCACCGACGATCGCATGGGTCTCGCCGGCCGGCACGTCGATCGACAGCCCGCGCAGCACCGGCGGCCCCTCCTCGATGTAGGAGAAGGAGACGTCATCGAAGGTGACGTGACCCCGCACCGGCAGGGACAGGGCCGCAGCCCCCGGGTGGATCGTGGCCTCGGTCTGGAGGAGTCCGAAGATGCGGCGGCACGATGCCATGGCCCGCTGGTAGAGGTCGAAGATCTCGCCCAGGGCGGTGAGCGGCCAGAGCAGCCGCTGGGTCATGTACACGAGCATCGTGAACACGCCGATCTCCATCTCGCCGCGCAGCGCCATGCGGCCGCCGACGAGCAGGGTCATGGCGAAGCCCGACAGCACCGCCATGCGGATCAGCGGGTTGAACGCGGTGGAGGAGCGGATGGCGAGCCGGTTCGAGTCGGCGTAGGCCTGGCTCTCGGCGCCTACCAGCTCGGCCTCGCGGGCCTCGCCGCTGAAGGCCTTGATGGTGGCCATGCCCCCGATGGCGTTGGTGAGCGTGTCGCTGATGGCCCCGGCCGCCGCCCGGACCTTGGCGTACTTCGGGGCGAGCCGGGTCTGGTACCACAGCGACCCGGCCACGATCACGGGGATCGGGAGGAACGCCAGGCCGGCGAGCAGCGGCGAGACCACGAAGAACACGACGCCGACGAACACCACGTTGGCGGCGGTGCCGATGAGCTTGTGGGGGCCGAGGTCGAGGAACCGCTCCAGCTGGTTGACGTCGTCGTTGAGCACGGCCATGAGCCCGCCCGATGTGCGGTCCTCGAAGTACGCCATCTCGAGGTCCTGGACGTGGCGGTAGGTGTCCATCCGGGCTTCGTGCTCCACCGTCTGGGCCAGGTTCCGCCAGGTCACGACGGCCACGTACTCGGTGATGCTCTCGAGGACCCAGATCACGACCGTGAGCGCCACGAGGATGCTGAGCTGGGTGAACTTGTCGTCGACGCCGAACGCGGTGGCCACGAGGGAGTTGTCGCCCTGGGCGACCACGTCGACGGCCGCACCGATGAGCAGCTCCGGGGCCACGTCGAACGCCTTGTTCAGCACGGAGAACGTGGCGGCGAGCCGCACCTTGGCGCGGTGGGGCCTGGCGAAGTTCCGGAGGTCCCGCAGCGGCGGGTCCGCGGAGAGGGGGATCGCGAGGTGCGGCGCAGGGTCGGCCATGTCGTCGACCCTACGGAGCCGGATGTGGGGCGGGGAAACCGGTTCTCCTAGGATCTGACGCCTCGTCAGAAACGACGGCGGGCGATCTCGCACCACGGGGATCGCTCGAACCACCACGACACGCGGAGGCGCGGAGACCCATGGGCATGCTCGACGGCAAGGTTGCGATCGTCACGGGGGCCGGGCACGGCATCGGCCGAGGCCATGCGCTGGAGCTGGCCAAGCACGGCGCCAAGGTCGTGGTGAACGACCTCGGCGTGTCGGTGAAGGGCGAGGGCCAGGGCAAAGACGCCGACCTCACCGTCGACATCATCACCGAGCGCGGGGGCGAGGCCGTCGCCAACTACGAGAACGTCGCGGACTACGAGGGGGCCGGCCGGATGGTCCAGCAGGCCATCGACGCCTACGGCCAGCTCGACGTGCTGGTGAACAACGCCGGCATCGTGCGCGACTCCGCCATCTGGAACATGTCCGAAGGTGACTTCGACGCCGTGATCGCCGTGCACGTCAAGGGCACCTGGGCGCCGTCGCACTGGGCGGCCCGCCACTGGCGTGACCGCAGCAAGGGCGGCGAGGCGCTCACCGGGCGCATCATCAACACGACCTCGGGCGCCGGCCTCGTCGGCAACTTCGGCCAGACCAACTACGCGACCGCCAAGGCCGGCATCGCCGGCATGACCCAGACGCTGAGCCTCGAGCTCGCCAAGCTCGGCGTCACGGTCAACTGCGTCGGCCCCGCCGCCGCCACGCGCATCACCGGCACCATGCCCGGCGCCCCCGAGGTCATCGAGGCCGACGACGTGCCGGACGGGGAGTGGAACCGCATGGATCCGTCCGTGTCGTCGCCGCTGGTGGCGTGGCTCGCCTCCGACGAGTCGCAGCACGTGACCGGGCAGGTCATCCGGGCGGTCGCCGAGAACATCATCCTGATGAAGGGCTGGGCCGACGGCCCCACGCTCAACAACAAGGGCAAGCGCTGGGACGCCACCAAGCTGGGCCAGCAGCTGGCGACCGACATCTTCTTCACCCGGGCCCCGGGGCTGCGCTACTAGGCGCACCGGGCGGGGTCACGCCTCCTCGGACGTCCGGGTGCCGCCCGCTCACCCGCTCGGGTGAGGAGCTGCCCCGAGGATTCCGTCCGGGTTGGGGTGTCAGGTGCCACCGCACTTCTCCGGGAGGTGGACAGAACGCTGTGGCAGGATGGCCGCACTGTGTTCTCTGGCAACACGTCGTTGCCCACAAGGGGGAAAGCGATGCACACCCGGACCTGGCGCCTCTTCGGCGCCGCTGCGGCCTTCGCGGCCATCACCACCGCGGCCGTCGGCTGCGGCAGCGACGGTGGTGGCGGCGCCAGCCCGTCGTCCACCACCAAGGCGTCCGGCGGCTCCGGCGAGGGCTCCACCATCGCCGTGCCCGCGGACTACAAGACGATCCAAGAAGCCGTCGATGCGGCGGAGAAGGGCGACCTCGTCCTCATCAGCGAGGGCACCTACAACGAGGCTGTCGACGTCACCACCCCCGACATCACCATCCGGGGCCTGGACCGCAACAACGTCATCCTCGACGGCGAGTTCAAGCTCGAGAACGGCATCCGCGTCCTCGACACCGACGGCGTGACGGTCGAGAACATGACCGCCAAGAACTACGTGTCCAACGGCTTCTTCTGGACCGGATCGGACCGCTACCACGCGTCCTACCTGACGGCGTACCGCAACGGCGACTACGGCATCTACGCCTTCGACGCCTACCACGGCCAGATCGACAACAGCCTGGGGTCGGGCAGCCCCGACGCCGGGTTCTACATCGGTGAGTGCTACGAGTGCGACGCCGTGATCGACAACGTCGTGTCCGAGCACAACGGACTCGGCTACTCCGGCACCAACTCGGGTGGCGAGCTCTACATCATCAACTCGACGTTCCGGTACAACCGGGCCGGCGTGGTCCCGAACTCGGGCTCCTACGAGCTCTGCTACCCCGGCCGGTCGAACACCATCGTGGGCAACACGGTGTACGACAACAACAACGACGAGGCCCCGGCCATCGACGTCGCCCTGCTGGCCCAGGGCAACGGCATCCTCCTCGCCGGCTCGATCAACAACCAGATCGAGCGCAACCTCGTGTACGACCACGACCGCACCGGCATCGCCGCCGTGCCGTTCCCCGAGGAGGACGCCAGCGACGTGGTCCCACCGGCGAGCGAGCTGGAGACCCCCTGCGAGGAGACCCGCGACGACGAGCTCCCCGCCGAGGGCGACATCCCCGACATCGTGCTGTGGAACGCCACCGGCAACGCCATCACCGGCAACGACGTGTCGGGCTCCGGCCTCGCCGACCTGGCATCGGGCACCATCCCGCTCGACGACGAGTCCGCCACCACCGCGGACCTCGACAACTGCTTCTCGGACAACGTCTTCACGAGCAGCGCCCCGGCCGACCTCGAGGGGCTCGCACCCTGCGAGGGCGACGGCAACGGCGGCGACTTCGAGAAGGACGGCCTCGACCTGCTGGTCCTGATCAACGAGCAGGCCCCCGCCCCGCCGAAGGACAAGTACCAGTCGACGCCGGAGCCGGAGGCCCAGGAGACCATGGCCGACGCCGCCACCGCGCCGGCACCGGTCTTCCAAGGCCCCGAGAAGCCCGACGTCGACGCCATCAAGGTGCCGACCAAGCCCAGCAATTGAGCACGGGCCGCCGGCGGGCGCTCGTCGCCATCGCCGGGGCGGTCGCCATCGTGGCGTCCGTCTCGGTGGCGGTGGCCCTCGGCGACGGTTCCGACGACACCACCAGCAGGGACCCGGTGCCCTGGACCGAGCGGTCGATCAAGCCCGCCGGTCCGGAGCTCCCGGCCAACCCGGAGCGCTGGATCGGCCCCCAGGGCCGCACGGGGCAGTTCGTGGTCGGGTGCGACTTCAGCCACTCCGGCCCCAACGACCCGATCGTGCACTTCGGCATGGAGGGCATGTCGCACCAGCACGACTTCTACGGGGCGACCTCCACCGATGAGCGCTCCACGCCGGAGGAGCTGGCCGATGGCGAGACCACCTGTGACAAGGCGGTCGACACCGCGGCGTACTGGCAGCCGGCGCTCTACGACCACGACGAGGTCGTCGAGCCCATGGACCTGCACGCCTACTACCGAGCTGCGCCGGGCGTGGATCCCCAGGACGTGGAGCCCTTCCCCTTCGGCCTCGCGCTCATCGCCGGCGATCAGACCGCCTCGGAGCCGCAGCCCGGCGAGGCCACCGGCTGGACCTGTGGGTCCCGCACCCACCTCAGCGACGATCCGCCGGTGTGCCCGGCGGGCGCCCCGCTGCACCTGGTGCTCACCTTCCAGGACTGCTGGGACGGCGAGTACCTCGACAGCGAGGACCACCAGTCCCACGCCACCTACTCCGCGGGAGGGGCGTGCCCGGCCACCCATCCGGTGCACATCCCCCAGCTGACTGCGTCGTACCGCTTCCCGGTCTGGGGCGAGGGCCACGACCTGAAGCTGGCGTCGGGCACGATCTACTCCGCCCACGGCGACTTCTTGAACGCCTGGGACCCGGCGGGGCTCCAGCGCGAGATCGACGGGTGCATCAAGCGTGGCGTCGTCTGCGACCTCGCCTCGAACCGCGAGGAGGAGGACCTCTTCGCCTCGGGCCCGCTCCCCACCCGGGAAGAGGCCGAGGCTTCCGACGCCGCCGGCAGCGGAGCCGACTGATCCCTCGGCTGGCTCTCGGGCCGCTACCCGAGGACGCGGATGGCGCCGATCATGCCCTTGTCGGGGGTGCCGTGGAGCGAGCAGTAGTAGGCGTAGTCGCCGGGGACCGTGAAGGTGATGGCGTCCTGGTCTTTGGGCTGGAAGGCCTCGGAGGGGATCTGCGCGAACGCCCCCTCGGTGACGGGAACGACGTTGTGCTGGTTGCGGCCCTTGTTGGTGAAGTCGACCTTGGTGCCGGCGGACACCTCGATGTAGGGCTTCACGAAGCTGTTGTCGCGGGCCTGGACGACGACGGTGGACTCGCCGCTGAGGTCGGTGAACTCCTCGGCGGAGAGGTCGGGGCCGGCGGGCGTGCCCTCGCCAGCAGGTGCGGCCGAGGTGACCTGGGTGATGGGGGTGGCCGGCTCGCCGTTCCCGCAGCCAGCAGTGGCCACGGTCGCTGCGGCGACGATCAGAAGTGCCCGGATTCGCATCCGACGACACTACTCCCCGGGTGCGTGTGTCCTCTGGTCACACCGGCCACCGTGCGACCCCCGTGGCCTGGGGCGATGATCCTTGGGCGATCGGGGGCGCATCGGTCAGACTTGGCGCCTCATGTCCGATGCCGCGCCTCTCCCGTCGACCATCGACGGCCTGCCCGACCGTGACGATCTGGTCCCGGCGTCGGAGCGTGCGTTCTACGTCGATGAGTTCGCCGCCGAGACGATCGTCGCCGCGATCGGCTCCCCCGGCGCCGCGACCCTCGAAGCCGTGCGGCGCGCCGCGGACTCGTTGGCCGAGAGCCGGGGCCGGCTGCTGCTCGTGGTCGACCGGGGCGTGGCGCACGGCGCCGACGTCCGGGCATCGCTGCCCGCCGAGCCGGTCGTGCTCGATGCGCCGGCGGGGGAGCTGAGCGCCGGGTGGCTCGCCGAGCTCTGGCTGGCCATCACCGATCGGCGGGAGGTGGTGGTGAGCACCGAGCCGGGCGAGGAGGCCGCCGCGGGCGCCCGCCTCGCCGTGGCCGTGCGGGCGCGGAAGCTGGTGCTCACCGACGAGCGCGGCGGGTGGGGCCGGCCGCCGCGGAGCTTCGCCGACATCGAGACCCATGCCGAGGCGTTCCGGACGCAGCTGGCCGATCGCCAGGACGGGGCCATCGTCGCGGCGCTCCAGACCGCGCTCGACGGGGGCGTCGTCAACGTCAACCTGTGTCGCCCCGAGGACATCGACCGGGAGCTGTTCACGTTCGACGGCGCCGGGACCCTGTTCACCAGCGGCAGCTACGTCGCCCTCGGGCGGCTGCGCGTCGACGATCTCCCTGCGGTCGAGCGGCTTGTCGCCCAGGGCACTGCCGACGGCCTGCTGCGGCCGCGGACGCGCACGGAGGTCGCCCGGCTCGCGGTCGGCGGCCTCGGCGCCCGGGTGGTCGGCAGCGGTCACCTGGCGGGCATCGTGAGCCTCGATGCGGACACCTACCGCGACCACGGGTTGGGCGAGGTCGCCTGCCTCTACACCGTGAGCCGGTTCTCGGGGGCCGGCGCAGGCGCCTTGCTCATCGACGGCCTCGTGGAGCAGGCGGCAGCCATCGGGCTGGCGTCGGTGTTCGCGGTCACCGTGTCCGATGCGGCCGCCGCCTTCTTCGCCCGGAAGGGCTTCGTGGAGGTCGCCCACGAGGAGATCCCCCAGGCCAAGTGGGCCGGTTACGACCCGGCCCGCCTCGAGCAGGCGCGGGCGTTCGTCCGCACGGTCGAGCCGGCGGCCGAACAGGCATCGCTCGGTTTCTGACACCTCGTCAGGTCGCAGTAGGTTCCGACCATGGATCTGCGCTTCTCTGACGAGGACGAGGCGTTCCGCGCCGAAGCCCGGAGCTGGCTCACCGAGCAGCTCGACGGCGACCACGCCGTCGTCAAGGGCCGGGGCGGACCCGGTGACGAGCACGCCCTGTTCGACGAGCGGCTCGCGTGGGAGCGCCACCTCGGCGCCAGCGGCTGGAACTGCGTCGGCTGGCCCGAGGAGCACGGAGGCCGGGGCCTCAGCCTGCACCAGCAGGTCATCTGGTTCGAGGAGTACGCCCGCGCCGGCGGCCCGGGACGCCTGGGCCACATCGGCGAGGGCCTCGCCGGCCCGACGATCATGCACTTCGGCACCGCCGATCAGCAGCAGCGGTTCCTCCCGGCCATCGTGGCCGGGACCGAGCTGTGGGCCCAGGGCTACAGCGAGCCCGACGCCGGCTCGGACCTGGCCAACGTCCAGACCCGCGCCGAGCCCGACGGCGACGACTGGCGCATCACCGGCCAGAAGGTCTGGACCTCGCTCGCCCACTGGTCCGACTGGGTCTTCGTGCTCGCCCGGACCGACCGCGACGCCCGGCCCAAGCACCGCGGCATCACCTACTTCTTGATGCCGCTCCGGCAGGAGGGCGTGGAGATCCGGCCGATCCGCCAGGTCACCGGCACCAGCGAGTTCAACGAGGTCTTCTTCGACCACGCCCTCGCCAAGGGGGTCGATGTCGTCGGCGGCGTGGACAACGGGTGGCGGACCGCCATGGGGACGCTTGCGTTCGAGCGGGGCGCCTCGACCCTCGGCCAGCAGATGGCGTTCCGCAACGAGCTGGAGGAGGTGATCGCCATCGCCAAGCGCAACGGGAAGGCCGATGACCCGGTCGTCCGCCAGCGCCTCGCCGCGGCCCAGAGCGGCCTCGACATCATGCGGTGGAACACGCTGCGCGTGCTGTCGGGGCCCGACGACGCAGCCCGGGTCCCGCCCGCCGCCATGATCACCAAGCTCTACTGGGCGACCTGGCACCGCGACCTCGGCGAGCTCGCCATGGACGTGCTCGGCGCCGACGCGCTCCTGGGCGAACAGGCCGTCGCACCGGGGGAGGGCTACGAGCTCACCGCCCTGCAGCGCCTGTTCCTCTTCACCCGGAGCGACACCATCTACGCCGGATCGAACGAGATCCAGCGCAACATCATCGGCGAGCGCGCGCTCGGCCTGCCCAAGGAGCCGTCCTGAATGCCTGAATCACCCGCGTACGTCGGGGGCCACGGCCTCCTCGCCGGCAAGACCGTCGTGGTCACCGCAGCGGCCGGCACCGGCATCGGGTCGGCTGTCGCCCGCAAGGCCATCGAGGAGGGCGGCACCGTCCTCATCTCGGACTTCCACGAGCGGCGCCTCGGCGAGACCGCCGACCGGCTGGCGGAGGAGACCGGCACCCGGCCCGACACCCAGGTCTGCAACGTCACCGACGAGGTGCAGGTCCAGGCGCTGGTCGACGCCGCGGTCGAACGGCTCGGGCGCCTCGACGTGATGATCAACAACGCCGGTCTCGGCGGCTCGGCTGCGGTGGTCGACATGACCGACGAGCAGTGGGCGACGGTCCTCGACGTGACCCTCACCGGGACCTTCCGGTGCACCCGCGCCGTGCTCAAGGCGATGTACGCCCAGGGCGGTGGCGTCATCGTCAACAACGCGTCGGTCCTCGGCTGGCGGGCCCAGGCCGAGCAGGCGCACTACGCCGCGGCCAAGGCCGGCGTGATGGCGTTCACCCGCTGTGCGGCCATCGAGGCCGCCCCGCACAACGTGCGGATCAACGCCGTCGCCCCCAGCCTGGCGATGCACCCGTTCCTGGCGAAGGTGACCACCGACGAGCTGCTCGCCGAGCTCACCGAGCGAGAGGCCTTCGGCCGCTACGCCGAGCCGTGGGAGATCGCCAACGTCATGGTCTTCCTGGCCAGCGACTACTCGAGCTACCTGACCGGCGAGATCATCTCCGCCAGCTCCCAGCACCCCTGATCGCATCGCGACCAGGGCCTCCGGAAGGACGACGAACATGGCTGTGACCACCTTCGAGGGGATCGACTCGGTCCGCACGGCCGTCGGCACCCACCTCGGGTTCAGCCACTGGACCACGGTGACCCAGGAGCAGGTGAACACGTTCGCCGAGGCCACCGGCGACTTCCAGTGGATCCACGTCGACGTCGATCGCGCCAACGCCGAGTCCCCGTTCGGCGGGCCGATCGCCCACGGCTACCTGACCGTGTCGCTCACCAACCTCTTCCTGCCGCAGGTGGTCGAGGTGCGGGGGATCTCCGCCGGCCTCAACCGAGGGACCGGGAAGATCCGGTTCCCCGCTCCGGTGCCCGTCGGGTCGCGCCTGCGCGGCGGCGTGGAGCTGGTGGCCGTGGACGACGTCGAGCGCGACGGCGTGATCACCGGGATCGACACGACGATGATCATCACCGTCGAGCGCGAGGGCGGCGACAAGCCGGTGTGCGTCGTGGAGAGCCTGAGCCGCTACCTGGCCTGACGGCCGGCGCTGCCGTCGCGCTGGGGGGCTCCCCCACGGGCATCTGGGGGATCGGGCCCAGGCCCGAATCGGACATGGACGTCGACCATGGCTCCATGACCGAGAACCGTGCCCCCCCCCCCCTGCCCCACCCCCCCCCCCCCGAAAAAAGGG
>JAOBWH010000153.1 GCA_025463265.1 Ilumatobacteraceae bacterium | reverse complement strand
CGTCGTGGTGGTTGTGGTGGTGGTCGGGGGCGGAGGCGGCGGCGTGATGTCGAGGGCGTCGGCCGCCGTTGCGGCCGTGGCCGCTCCGACGAGGGTGACGTCACCCAGGTCGGCGAACGCGGTGGTCTTCGGCGCCTGGGCCACGGCCTTCCGCGCTTGGGCCACGGCCTTCGCCGGCTGGGCCTCGGCGATACGAGCAGCCCGGGCGGTGACCGTGGCCGGCTCGACGATGGGGTCGGCTGAGGCGACCTGGGCCACCGCAGCGATCATGCCGACGGCGAGGACGCCGGCGGCGACCGACCAGAGACGGGCACGCCCGGCGGACGTGCCGCCGGTACTCGGGGGTTGTTCGGCGCCCTTGGCGCGCGCTGCTGCCTTGTTCATTGGAAAGCTCCCTTTGCGGAGACGGGGGTGGCGTGGGCGGGGGCATGGCGCACCGCTGCGCCCACAGGTTTCGACTGCCCATTGTGTCACGCGATCCACAATCTCGTAACCCAATCGTCACGTGAGAATCGTCACATGCGATGTCCATGCAGCCTGCTATCACTCTTGTCGATGGAGCCCATCGGTTCTGACGGACCCGTCAGCAGCACCGCGATCCCGCCAGATCGCCCCGCTGAACAGGTCCGATGGCCATCGGCCGCCCACGCGCACGGTCCCAGGCAGCGTCCGCCGCTCGCCCGTGCACCACCGAGCTCGGTGTGGATCCGGTGCAGGGGTGCACCACTCCCACACGACGACCAGGTGCGGAACCGGGCCGATCGGGCGGATCCGGGCTACCAGCGACCCCGGTGGACCACCTCGCCGAGGGGTCGGCGGGGGCGCGCCGCAGACCGACCGGGCTCGTCTGGTGCCGGGTGACCGACGGCGACGGCGGCCACGATCCGCCGGCCCGCCGGGATGGCGAGCGCCGCCGCCACGGCGGCCTCGTGGTCGAACAGGCCGAAGAGGCACGCACCCAGGCCCTGATCGACGGCGCCGAGCAGGAGGTGCTCGATCGCCGCGCCGGCGTCGACCCACCAGTACGGCACCGGCCACGCCGTCGCCCCGGCTCCCAGGCCGGTGGCGGCCTTGTCGTCCTCGCCGTACCGGCTCACGTAAGCCTTCGGGTCGGTGACCACCAGGACCAGCGCCGGCGCTGCGACCAGGCCGGGCCAGCGGAAGCGGGACCGCCGGGGCTCGGGCAGCGTCACATCCCAGTACGCGCCCACCTCTTGCGGGCCGGCGAGGACCACCAGGTCGAGGCCCTGGCTGTGGCCGGCCGACGGCGCCCGCCGGGCCAGGTCGCACAGCTCGTCGAGCGCCGCATCGTCGACAGGCTCAGCCGTGAAGGCGCGCACCATCCGACGGGCGCGGACGGCATCGGGAAGCTCCACGAGGGTGACCGGTGCGGGCGGGGCCGCAGCGGGTCAGGAGAGCTTCAGCAGGTCGTCGGCGGTGGCCCAGCCGAACGCGATGAGCGCATCGCCGCGGGCCTCGTCGACCTGCTCGAAGAAGGCCTCGAACCCGGCGTCGAGCTTCTCGGGCTTGAGGGACTCGTGATCGAGCACCTCGGGGTAGCTGCTGTCGCCGCGGACGATGAACGAGCGCTCGTCGTAGCGGCTGGCGTTGATGCCGAACCGCTTGGCGAGGCGGCGGCCCCAGGCCCGCTCCTCGCCGGTGGCGAGGTAGTCCGGCCGCGGGACGATGTCGACGAGGGTCTTGAACGCCTCGTAGCCCGAGACGGTGGCGAAGCGGGTGCCCACGAGCACGTCCTCGTCCGGGAAGGCCAGCACGGCCCGCCGCAGCTGGTCGTGGACGATGGCCCGCAGGACGGTGTCGCGCTTGGAGGTGCGCTTCACGGACGCGAGCCCGACGATCACGCTCGGCGTGCCGCCGATGCGCTCGAGGGTGCTGAACGAGAAGCCCTTGAGCTTGCCCGCATCGCGGGCCAGGGTCACCAGGACCCAGGCCTCCGCCGCCTTGGAGAGGACGCCCACCTCGAAGCGGCTGGGGGCGTCGGCGCACAGATCCGCCATCTCCGCCAGTTCGGCGTCGCCCAGCTGGGTGCAGTCCTTGGTCTCGACATCGATAGCCATGAGCCTGTCCTGAACCCCTTCACACGGTGGACACGTGACCTCACACAGCGGACACGAGGCCTCCAAGTTCAGTCGACCGTGCCGTCCAGCGCAACTTGAGCGCGCCACCGGGCACCGCTGCGGCCGGGGTGCGCCGGTGCGGAGACGGGCTGCGCGAGGATGCGAGGGTCCCCTCTGCCCCCCCGCCGACCCCGAACGGAGGCGTCGTGCCCGCTCGTCTCCGCTCCGTCGCCGCCCGGTCCGTCCTGGTCGCCTTCTTCGTGCTGGCGGGCACGGCCTGCTCGACGAGCGACGGCTCCGATCCGGAGCGCACCGGCCCCACCAAGCAGGCGGTCGAGCGCCTGCACGACTACGGGCTCACGAACGACGAGGCCTCGTGCATCGTCGACGAGATCGGCGCCGACTCCGTGGTCGAGGCCACGGATCTCAACGCCCTCACCGAGGGCGACCAGTACCGGGACGCCGCTGATGCGTGCATCGACGATGCGTAGTCGGAGGGGCTCGGCGCTCGGCCTCGCGGTCATCCTCGCTGCATCCGCCTCGGCAGCCGGGTGCAGCTCGGAGCCGAAGGACCCGGCGACGCAGCGCGAGGAGCGGGTCGAGGCTCGCATCGAGTCGACCTTCTCGCGCTCGCAGGCCGCCTGCATCATGAAGGTCCTCGACGGGCCGACGATCGCCGCGCTGGACCGGTCATCCACCCTGCCGGCCGACAGCGAAGCGCTGCGGATCTACTCCAACGCCGTCGTCGCCTGCACAGCCTGACCGTCGTCAGGTGACCGCGAGGTAGACGGCCACGATCACGGCGAACACCACCACGGCGACGCGCAGCACCTTGTCGTCGACCCGCTTCGCTCCGTGGGCGCCGAGGTAGCCGCCCACCAGGGCGGCGGGCGCAGCGATGGCGACGGCGACCCAGTTCACGGGGCCGAACAGCCCGAAGATGACCAGGCTGACCGTGGCGTCGACCACCGACAGCCCGGCCTTGAGCCCGTTCAGGCGCTTGAGCGGCTCGGCGATGGTCAGCGCGAGCACGGCCAGGAAGATGACCCCGAGCGCCGCACCGAAGTACCCGCCGTAGATGCTCGCCCCGAAGACGGCGGCCAGCTGGAGGCGCCGGGCCCTCGGGTGGTCCTCCACCGGCTCGCCCACCCGTCGGGCGACCGCCGGCTGGATCGCCAGGAGGCCGGCGGCGAGCAGCACGAGGACCGGCACGATCGCGTCGAACGCGTCGGGCGGGGTGACCAGCAGCAGGATGCAGCCGATGGCCGATCCGGCCAGCGTGGCGAGCGCGAGGCGGGGCAGCCGGTGGCCCTGAGACCGCAGCTCGTCGCGGAAGCCGAGGCTGCTGCCGAGGTAGCCCGGCCAGGTCGACACCGAGTTGGTGACGTTGGCCGCGAGCGGGCCGAGGCCGGCGGCGATCAGCGCCGGGAACAAGATCAGCGACCCGCCGCCCGCCAGCGCGTTGATCGCACCGCAGGCCAGCCCGGCCAGGCCGATCAGCAGCACATCACCCCCGGACACCGTCCCAGGGTAGGTGGTCATCGGCCTTCGGGAGGCCAGCCGTGCTCCGCTAGGGTGACGCTCCCTGGTGGCGTGGCCGAGTGGCTCAGGCAACGGCCTGCAAAGCCGTCCACGCGGGTTCGATTCCCGCCGCCACCTCCAGCAAAGGCCCCGTCGGGTCGGGCCCCAAGCGGCCCGATCCGGCGGCGCGGCCACCACGGCGAGACCCCTTCCAACCGCCAGAATTCTGTCCTACCCTGTTCGGGAACTCGTCGCAGGGACGGGTTCGCGCAAGCAGGAAGAGAAGTACCTTGGCAACTGGCACCGTGAAGTTCTTCAACTCCGAGAAGGGCTACGGCTTCATCTCCCGTGAGGATGGCGACGACGTGTTCGTCCACTTCTCCAACATCCAGGGCTCCGGCTACAAGTCCCTGGACGAAGGCCAGCACGTCGAGTTCGACGTCGCCCCCGGCCGCAAGGGCGAAGAGGCCCAGAACGTCCGCGTGGTCTGATCACCGACGCCATCGCTGGAGGACCGCCGGCTCCGGCCGGCGGTCCTTCGCGCACCGGCCCGTTTTTCGGGCGGCGATCGGGCAGAATGAGGCCATGACGAACCCGGCCCTCAACCCGAAGATCTTCGAGCGGGAGACTGCGGCCAACCAACCGCAGGGCGCCTTCGAACCCGGTTGGGGCTCCCCCGCCGCCGACCTCCCGCTTAACGCGTTCGGTACCGAGGCGGGCGCCGCAGGCGCCGCCACCGCCGGCCGGCCTCCGGTCGTCGCGGCGGGCGGGGGCGACACCATGCGGGTGGGCGGCACCGTCTCGGCCACAGCCATCTTGCTGCTGTTCCTGATGGTCGCCGGCGTGTTCGGCTGGAACGCCGTCACCCTCACCCCGACCGTCGAGAACGCGGCGGGCCAGCAGCTCTACGACGCGGCGATCCCGTCGTGGATCTACGTCACCTACTTCGCCACCTTCATCCTGGCCATGGTGACCATCTTCAAGCCGCGGATGGCACGGATCACCGCGCCGATCTACGCCATCGGGGAAGGCCTCTTCCTCGGGTCGTTCTCGGCCATCTTCGAGGCGTACTACCCCGGCATCGTGCTCCAGGCCGTGCTGCTCACGCTCGGCATCTTCGTCACCATGCTGGTGATGTTCGCCACCGGCACCATCCGGGTCACCCAGAAGCTCCGCATGATCATCATCTGCGGGATGGTCGGCGTGATGTTCACCTACCTGGCCAGCCTCATCTGGTCGATCTTCGGCGGCGACTCCTTCGTGTACTCGACCTCGGGGTGGGGCATCGGCTTCAGCGTGCTGGTGGTCGTCATCGCCTCGCTCAACCTGCTGCTGAACTTCGACTTCATCAAGACGGCGATCGACTACCGGGCGCCCCGCTACATGGAGTGGTACGCCGCGTTCGGCCTGATGGTCGCCCTGGTCTGGCTGTACACCGAGATCCTGCGCCTGCTCTCGAAGCTCCGCGGCTGATCGCCAGCCGGCGCCGCCGCGGTCGGGCAGAATGGCCCGATCCCTGCGCCCGGAAGGCCGATCGAGTGAGCGACACCACCACCTGTTCCCAGTGCGGCACCGAGGTGCCCGCCGCTGCTGCGTTCTGCACCGGCTGCGGCCAGCCCCTCCGTGCGGCGGCCCCGCCGCCCCCGGTCGACCCGACCGTGGATCCCACCCGCGTCGAGACCGCGGGGCTCAACGACGCCACCCAGGTCGCGCCGCCACCACCACCGCCCACCAGCGCACCGTGGAGCCCGCCGGCACCGGGCGCCGCCCAACCTCCGGTGCCGCCGCCGGCGCCGCCCTCGTGGCAGCAGCCCGTCGCTCCCCCGGGCGCCGCCACCTTCACCCCGGCGGCCCCTCCCGCCAGCGGACCCGCATGGGGGACCCCCGCGCCGCAGGCCGGAGCGCCGGTGTGGGGCCAGCAGGCGCCCGAGCGCGAGGCCCCGTCCAGGAGGGGGTCGGTCCTCGGCGGCCTCGTCGGCGTGATCGGTTCCGTGCTGGCCATCGTCGGCATCTTCTCGGGCTGGGTGAAGCTCGGGAGCACGGGCACCGTCACGGCGTGGTCCCTGACCGAGGGCGATGGCCTGATCAAGACCCAGACGCCGCTCGTGATCCTGGCGCTGGCCGGCTTCGCCCTCGCCTTCTCGCTGGCGCTCTTCACCGGCCTGGCCCGCACGCCGGTCCGCATCATCACCGCGCTGCTCGGCATCGCCATCGTCGGGGTCACCGCCGCGAACTGGGCGCAGATCGCCGCCTTCATCACGGACACCTTCCCCCCGAGCTTCGAGGCCACCACGGCGATCGGCTTCTACCTCACCATCGCCGGCGGCGTGCTCGTGCTCATCGCCTCGCTGCTGCCGGCCAAGAAGTGAGCGACCCGCACGCCCTCGAAGGCGCCGGCGCGCTCGTCACCGGCGGGGGCAGCGGCATCGGCCTGGCCGTGGCGGCGCGGCTCGCGGCCGACGGCGCGACCGTGACCATCTGCGGCCGGTCCCAGGAGCGCCTCGACGCTGCGCTCGCCGCCACCCACCTGGGCGACAGCCCGGGCTCGTTGCACGCGTGGTCCGCCGACGTCACCGACGAGGCCTCCGTCGCCGGTGCGGTGAAGGCTGCCGAAGCCAACGCCGGCGGGCCGCTGGCCGCGGTCGTCGCCAACGCAGGCGGCAGCACCTCGATCGGTCCGGTCACCCAGCTCGGGCTCGACGAGTGGACCGCCACCACCACCTTGAACCTCACCGGCACCATGCTCGCCCTCAAGCACGGCGCGGCGTCGCTCGTGCGCGGCGGCGGCGGGGCCTTCGTCGCCATCTCGTCCACCGCCGGGTCGCTGGTGCACCCGTGGTTCGGCGCGTACGGACCGGCCAAGGCCGGCATCAACCAGCTGTGCCGGCAGGCGGCCGACGAGCTCGGCCCGAGCCAGGTGCGGGTCAACGCGGTGTGCCCGGGACTCATCCGCACGGACCTGGTCGAGTTCATCACCGCCGGCGGCCCGGTCCTGGACTCGTACCGGGAGAACACGCCGATCGATCGCGTCGGCGAGCCCGAGGACATCGCCGCCCTGGTCCGCTTCCTGGTGGGCCCGGAGTCCACGTGGCTCACCGGGCAGGTCATCAGCGTCGACGGCGGCCAGGGGCTGCGCCGCGGCCCGTCGCTGGCCGGCGCCATCGAGCCGCTGTTCGGCGAGGACGGCCTCCGAGGCGTGGTCGCCGAACCCTGATCACCCCGGGAGGCTGATCACTCGGGGAGCACCAGCGCACCCGGCCCCAGGAGCGCCAGCGCCACCAGCTGCGCGAGCGAGTGGTTGAGCAGCTCGAGGAGCTGCTCCTCGGACACGACCGGGTCGCCGATCCACGAGATGGTGACCTCCTCGGCGAAGGCCACCCAGCCCCGCACCACCAACCGGAACGAGGGCACGTCATCGACGGTGTCGAGCTTCGACACGATGCGGTCGACGATCCGCCCCCGCGTCTGCTCGAACAGGTCGAGCATGGCGTCGTCGGCCGTGGCCGGACCCCGAACCAACATGACATATCCCACCCTGCGGTCGGCCACGTAGCGGACGAAGGCCTGCATGCTCTGCACGAGCTGGTCTTCGAGGGGCAGCGCGGGATCGGGCTCGGTGCGCTCGAGGAAGTCGTCGGCCGCGGCTTCGGCGATGGCGCGCAGCAGCTCGGGCCGGGATCCGAAGTAGTGGAACACCAGAGCCTTGGAGGTGCCGGCGGCTGCGGCGATGTCGTCGACCGAGAGCTCGTGCAGCGCTCGATCCACCAGCATGTCCAGCCCCACCGCGATCAGCTGCGCCCGGCGCTCGGCGGGGCTCAGGCGGCTGCGAGCCGCAGGGGTGCCGGCGGGGCTTGAGGTGCCAGGTGTCACGACCCCAGCTTATTGACCGAGGGTCAGCACCGCCATACGCTCTTGTTGACCAGCGATCAACAAGGTCGTCCCGATCTCCAGGAGCCGACGAGCACCCATGGCCACCGCCTCGCCCACCGCCCCGCCCACCCGCATCGCCGCCCCGGACGAGGGCGCCACCTCCGCCCGGGTGATCATCGTGGGCACCGGCTTCGCCGGCCTCGGCATGGCCGCCCGCCTCAAGCGGGCCGGCATGGACGACTTCCTCGTCCTCGAGCGGGCGGGCGACGTCGGCGGCACGTGGCGTGACAACACCTATCCCGGCTGCGCCTGCGATGTGCCCAGCGCCCTCTACTCGTTCTCGTTCGCGCCCAACCCGGAGTGGTCGAACACCTACTCGCCCCAGCCCGAGATCTGGGCGTACCTGCGCAAGGTCGCCGCGGACGAGGGGCTCCTCCCCCACGTCCGGTTCGGCCGCACGGTCGAGGGCGCCCGCTGGGACGACGACCGGCGCGTCTGGATCGTCGAGACCAGCCAGGGCGCCTACGAGGCCCAGGTGCTGGTCGCCGGCCTCGGTCCCCTGAGCGAGCCGAGCCTCCCCGACATCGACGGCATCGACACCTTCGCCGGCTCGGTGTTCCACTCGGCGCAGTGGGACCACGACCACGACCTCGCGGGCGAGCGGGTCGCGGTCATCGGCACGGGGGCATCCGCGATCCAGTTCGTGCCGGCCATCCAGCCGCAGGTCGGGCACCTCACCTTGTTCCAGCGGACGCCGCCGTGGGTCATGCACCGCTCCGCTCGGCCGATCAAGCCGCTCGAGCGCTTCGCGTTCCGCCACATCCCGGGCGCCCTCGCCCTCACCCGGGCGTTCGTCTACGCCGTCCGGGAGCTCACCGCAGTGGGCTTCACCCGGCGCCCGTCGATCCTGAAGCGGGGCGAGAAGCTCGCTCGCGCCCACCTCCACCGCCAGGTGCAGGACCCGGAGCTCCGGGAGAAGCTCACGCCGGACTACACGCTCGGCTGCAAGCGGGTGCTGCTCAGCAACGAGTACTACCCGGCGCTGACCCAGCCGAACGTCACCGTCGAGACGTCCGGCATCGCCCGCATCACCCCCACGTCGATCATCACGGCCGACGGCACCGAGGTGCCGACCGACACGATCATCCTCGGCACGGGTTTCCACGTCACCGACATCCCCGCCGCCCATGCCATCTGGGGACGCGACGGCGTGAAGCTCGCCGACCAGTGGTCCGAGAGCGCAGCCGCCTACCTCGGCACGGCCGTGGACAACTTCCCGAACCTGTTCTTCCTCGTCGGCCCCAACACCGGGCTCGGGCACTCGTCGATCGTCTACATGATCGAGTCCCAGGTGACCTACGTGCTCGAGGCGCTGCAGGCGATGGACCGCCTCGGCGCCTCCACCGTGGAGGTCCGGCCCGATGCCCTCGCTGCGTTCAACGAGGACGTCCAGGCCAAGGTGGCGGGCACGGTCTGGAACACGGGCGGGTGCAAGAGCTGGTACCTCGACGCCCACGGCCGCAACACGTCGCTCTGGCCCGACTTCACGTTCGCCTTCCGGCGGGCCACCCGGCGCTTCGACGTCGAGCACTACGTGATCCGGTCGGCAGACGGCGAGCTGGTCGACGCCGACGGCTGACCCCTCCGCTACCGTTCGCCGGATGCGCCGAGGAGGGGTGGCCGTGCTGCTGCCGCTCGCCGTCGCGGGTCTGGTGCTCGTCGGGGCACCCCGGGCTGCGGGCGCCGACCCGGTGCTGATCGGGTGCGACCAGGCGGCGGTCCGGGTGCAGATCACCGTCGACTCGGTGCTCGACCCGTCGTGCACCTACACCGCCGGGTTCGACGTCACCGCCTCCGATGTCCACCTCGACTGCCAGGGCGCCCTCATCGACGCGGCGGTCGACGAGGGCGTCGGCATCTTGATCCGCACGCCCAACGACGTCGACCTCCGCAACGTCACCGTGAGCGGGTGCCGGGTGGAGGGCTTCGTCAACAGCGTGCGGGTCCGGCGAGACGATGCCCGCTTCCTCCCGGCGGGATCCGAGCACGACCACGCCACCTCGGACATCGTCGTGCGGGGCAACCAGTTCAGCGCCTCGAAGGGCGTCGGCGTCTACGTGGATGCCTACGTGAGCGACGTGACCATCGCCAGCAACGAGATCCACGACACCGGCAGCTCGGGCATCTACCTCGAGGCCGGCTCGCAGCACAACACCGTCGAGGACAACGTGCTGAACCACAACGGCTACTCCGAGAACGGCGCCCAGGGCGCCACCTTCGACGTGGGCGGCACCACGGTCTGGTACTGGGGCACGGGCCGCGAAGCGCTGTCGATCGACGGCTCGAGCGACAACGTGGTGCGCCGCAACGCCTTCCGGGACAACTCGTTCGGCGGCATCTTCCTCTACGAGAACTGCGGCGAGTTCCAGAGCCGGCCCGGCCACTGGGCGCGGCGCACGCCCGCCGCCCGGAACCTGATCGAGGGCAACACGTTCACCGACGAGCTCAACGGCGTGTGGGTCGGCTCCCGCATGGGCGAGAACACCCTGCCGATGGACTGCTCCGAGCCGGCGTACGTCGACGAGGCCGGCAAGCGGGTGTCGCTCGACCACGCCCCGGACACCACGATCCGCGACAACGACTTCGAGCGGGTCACCTACGGCGTGCGGGTCGAGGACGACCGCACCACGGTCGAGGCGAACCGCTTCACCGGCACCGCAGCCGACGAGCACCCGGTGATCATCGGCACGCCGTACCGCACCGCCGTCCTCCACCAGCCGGTCACCGGCACCGTGCTGCGCGGCAACCTGACCACCGGGGCGAACGACAGCCCGTACCGGTGGGTCCACGCCGAGGAGGACACCACGGTCGAGGGCAACGTCGCCGCCGGCGCCCCCGCCGGCATCTGCCAGGGCGAACCGCCGCCGCGCCAGCTGTTCGTGATGGTCATCGCCGTCGCCGCCCCGAACCCCGACGGCTCGAAGCCGTCCACGCCCGACCTGACCATCGACACCCTCGGCGCGCTGCCCCGCTGCGCAGCCGAGCCGGCCGAGCCGGCCGAACCCGTCGACACGACGACCACCACCGCCTCGGAAGCATCGCCCGCCGCACCCGCCTCTGCGGCAGCGGCGGTGCCAGGCTCGCCGACCTACACCGGCTGAGCTTCGAAGGAGTCGGGGGTCGGTACGGTGACGGCCATGACGCCGGGAGACGCCCATCTGCCCGCCGGCACGGCTGTCGGGGTCATCGACGGGCTCGGGCGGCGCAGCCTGGTCCAGGCGTGGGGCGAGCGGTGGGCTTCGGCCCCGGACCACCCCACCGTGTTCGACGACGCCGCGGGGTGGGTCACCGCCGCCGAGCTGGAGCAGCGCACCCGCACCGTCGCCGGCCGGATGGCCGCTGCCGGGCTCCATCCCGGAGACCGGGTGCTGCTGTCGGCGCCGGCGTCGATCGACCTGGTGGTCGCCCACATCGCCGCCCTGCGCCTCGGCGCGGTGGTCGTCCCGGCGAACACGGCGTACCTCGAGCGCGAGCTGGCCCACCTCGTCCACGACGCCGCCCCCTCGCTCGCCGTGGTCGCCAGCGACGAGCAGGCCCGGTGGATCGCGGCGGCGGGCGGCGACGACGCAGCGGTCATCGTCGGGACCGACGTCGCCCTTCCCGACGGCCCCGACCCCGCCTGGCTCGACGGGGTCGGAAGCGAGGATCCGGCGCTCCTCGCCTACACCTCGGGGACCACCGGTGCGCCGAAGGGCGCCCTGCTCACCCACGGCAACCTCCTCTCCTCCGTCGAGGCGCTGGGGCTGGCGTGGCGCTGGACCCCCGACGACCGCCTGATCCTGCCGCTCCCCCTCTTCCACATGCACGGGCTCGGGGTCGCGCTCCACGGGGCGCTGACCGCCGGCGGGAGCATCGTGCTGCGCCGGGCCTTCGATGCCGCCGACAGCCTCGACGCCGTCGCCGCCCACCACGGCACCCAGTTCTTCGGCGTGCCCACGATGTGGGGCCGGCTCGCGGCGAGCGGCCGCATCGACGAGCTCGCCGCGCTCCGCGTCGGGGTGTCGGGCTCGGCGCCGCTCGACCCCGGGCTGCACGCCACGATCGCCGAGCGGACGGGCCATGCGCTGCTCGAGCGCTACGGCATGACCGAGACGGTGATCCTCACCTCGAACCCCTACGACGGCGACCGCCGGCCCGGCTCGGTGGGCCTGCCCGTGCCCGGCGTCGAGCTCCGCCTCGCCGAGGGGACCGCCGAGATCGAGGTGCGGGGCCCCAACGTGTTCGCCGGCTACTGGCAGCGGCCCGATGCCACCGCGGCAAGCTTCCACGACGGCTGGTTCCGGACCGGGGACGTGGGCGCCTTCGATGACGATGGCTACCTCCGCATCGTCGGCCGGACCAAGGAGCTGATCATCTCCGGCGGGTACAACGTGTACCCGCGAGAGGTCGAGGATGTCCTGCGCACCCACCCGGCGGTCCTCGACGCCGCCGTCGTCGGCCTCCCGCACCCGGAGTGGGGGGAACAGGTCGTCGCCGCGGTCGAGGGGCCCGGAGGACCGGCCGACGTCGCCGCCCTCCTGGAGCTGACCCGCGCCCAGCTGGCCTCCTACAAGCGCCCGAAGCGCATCGTCTTCGTCGACGCCCTCCCCCGCAACGCGCTCGGCAAGGTCACCAAGGCCGAGGTCGCGCCGCTGCTGGCGTGAGCGCGGCCGAGCCCGGCCATCTCGGCGGGCGCCGGGTTCAGTCCGCGATGTCGGCGAAGGCGGTGATCTTGGTGGGGGTCACCCGGACCAGCAGTTCGCCGGGGACGCCGTTGCGCTCGCCGTAGGCCTCGGCTTGGTCCTCGCCCATGTAGCGGCCCCCGATGACCGCCGCCCACCGGCGCACCTCGGCGAGATCCTCGATCACCTCGGCGGTGCCGGCGATCGTGACGAACGTGAACGGCGGCGCCTCGTCGTCGAAGCACAGCGACACCCGGGGATCCCGCCGAACGGCCCGGCCCTTCGCGGTGTCGTCGCCGGTGTTGAAGATCACGGCTTCGCCGTCGCGTGCGACCCAGATCGGCGCCACCAGCGGAGCCCCCGACCTCGTGACGACACCGATCTTGGCCGTCCGGGGCTGGGCGAACACCCAGTCGAGCGCCTCGGAGGGGGTCAGTGCGGTTGCCATGGCGGCAGTCTGCCAGCGACGAGCGGGGTACCGTTCGCCCATGACGTCCCCCGTGCTCCTCTGCGCCGACGGCTCGCACCACTCGACGGCAGCGCTCGCCGCCGGCGTGGCCCTGCTCGATCCGGCCACCCCGCTCATCGTGGTCACGGTGATGGCCGAGCCGGACCCCTCGCTGGTGACCGGCTCGGGCATGGCCGGCGGGGTCATGTCGCCCGACGCGTTCGACCAGCTCGAGCGCGAGGCCGGCCAGGACGCCACCGACGTCGCCAGCCGCACACGCGCCGAGCTGGGCCTGGACCAGGCCGAGGCCCGGGTGCTGCAGGGCGATCCGGCCTCGGCCATCTGCCGGCTGGCGGAGGAGCTCGGTGCCGCCGCCGTCGTCATCGGCTCTCGCGGCCACGGCGGCATCAAGCGGGCGGTGCTCGGCTCGGTGTCGGACCACGTGGTCCGCAACGCACCGTGCACGGTCATCGTCACCGGTCCCAAGGGCGGCGCCGAGGACTGACCGGCCGGGCGCCGGTCAGTCGATTAGTCGATCAGCCGTACATGATCGAGCCGGGCGTGGTGAGGACGTCTCCGGTCTCGATCCAGGTCTTGAGGCCCGACAGGATCATCGGCCACCCGCCGAAGATCTCCGGGTTGCAGCCCTCGGGCAGCTGATCGTGGGTCACCGTCAGGTGGCAGCTGTCCTGCACCTGCTCGATCTCCCACGTGACCCGGGTGAAGCCGACGGCCCGGACCTCGTCGCTCCAGAGCGCGCGCAGCGTCTGCACCAGCTTGCGGGGCGGATCGATCTCGAGGATCTCGCCGTCGCCCAGCGCAGCGTCCGCGCTCGGGTTGGCCATGGTGATGGGGCTGCCGACGGCCCAGTCGGACCGGACCGTGTTGCCGAAGCTGAACTTGGCTCGCTCGGTCTCGCTGGTGATGGCCTCCCAGAGGCGTTCCGGGGTGGTGCGGATGTAGATCTCGAAGATCTTCTCGGTGGTGGGACCGGTCATGGCCATCTCCATTCGCTGCTTGAGGTCGCTCAGGCCGGCGACCCACGGTTCGGCGTACTTGCTGACCCACCGGTCGTGGACGAGCCGGATGGGGACGGGGTTCAAGAAGTGCAGCTTCTCCCGGCCGCGCTTGCGGGTGACCACCAGGCCGGCGTCGGCGAGCACGCTCAGGTGCTTCATCACGCCGAAGCGGCTCATCGCGAACCGCTCCTCCAGGGCGGTCAGGGTCTGGCCGTCCTCGCGGTGGAGCTCGTCGAGGAGCGCTCGCCTCGTCGGATCGGCCAACGCCTTGAAGACCTCATCCACACCGCCGACAATAGGTGACCGTTAAGTCACATGTCAAGCGTTGGCCGGGCCGCCCGGGACGAGGGCGACCTCGAACCAGACGCACTTGCCCGCCCCGCCTTCGCCGGCGAGCGGATCGACGCCCCAATCGTCGGCCAGCTCGTCGATCAGCCGGACGCCGAAGCCGCCGACCCGGGTCGGATCGGCCTCCTGCATCTCGGGCTGCTCGGGATCGCTGTCGGTCACGGCGACGTGGACGGCATCGCCGTGGCGGCGCAGCAGGACCTCCACCTCATCGGTGTCGGCGTGGACGACCGAGTTGGTGACCACCTCGCTGGTGAGGAGCACGGCGTCATCGGGAGCGCTGGACCCGAGCAGCTCCACCCCCGATCGGACGAAGGCTCGGGCCACCGCCGGAGCATCGAGGCTGGCTCGAACGGTGAGGTGCACCACCGGGTCTGCACTGCCGAGCGGTGGCTCGTCTCGTCGCAGCGTGGTCATGCCAAGCCCGTTCCCGCTGACCTCGCGGTCCAACCCTTTCGCCGACGTCTCGATCCCAGCTCACCCAGGTGGGCGACGCACGGCGCCGGGGACCTCGCGCAGGCCCCGAGGGGCCGAAGCTCCCGGCCACCCGACCGAGGCTACGGCCGCGCCCCCATGGCCTCGATGATGCGCGAGGCCAGCTCCTCGGGGGTCCGACCCTCCACGTCGAGCACCAGGTCAGCGGCATCCCCGTAGGCCGCGGCCCGCTCCTCGGCCTGGGCGGTGAGAATCGCGAACGGGTCGTCGGCGATCAGCGGACGGTGATCGCTCAGGCCCACCCGGGCGGCCACCGTCTCGGGCCGGGCCCGGAGCCACACCCGCACGACGCCCGCCTGGCCGATCGATGCCAACGCCACCCGGTCCTCGATGGCGCCGGCCGCCACCGCCACCACCGTGGGCCCGGGGCCGGCGAGCGCCTGGGTCACGGCCTCGCGCTCGTGCGGGCGGTAGGCCGGCTCTCCGCCGCGCTCCCACAGCTCGGCGACCGTCATGCCCGTGCGCTCCTCCACGACCAGGTCGCTGTCCACCAGAGGCCAGCCGAGCGCCTCGGAGACCAGCCGCCCCACCGTGGTCTTGCCGCTCCCCATGAGCCCGAGGAGCGCGAGGTGCCGTACGTCGTCCATGGCACCTGGTACCCGCCCCCGGGCCTTCCATGCCGCCCAGCCGGTCCCGGGGCCGACATCGGTCCTCGCTCCGTACCCTGGCCGCATGGACATCGTCATCGCCGGCGCCCACGGAGCCATCGCCCGCCTGCTCACCCCCCGACTCGTCGCCGACGGGCACCGGGTGCGGGGCATCATCCGCAACCCCGACCACGGCCCGGACCTCCAACGCGACGGAGCCGAGGCGGTCATCTGCGACCTTGAAGCAGCAGATGGCACCGCCGTCGGCGCAGCCGTCGCCGGCGCCGATGCGATCGTCTTCGCTGCCGGCGCCGGTCCCGGCAGCGGTGCCGAGCGCAAGTGGACGGTGGACCAGGGCGCCGCCAAGAAGCTGATCGACGCCGCCGCCGAGCTGGGCATCCGGCGGTACGTGATGGTGAGCTCCATCGGTGCCGACGCTCCCCCGCCGGGCGACGAGGTCTTCAGCGTCTACCTCCAGGCCAAGGCGGCCGCCGACGCCGACCTGGTCGCCGCCGGCCTGGACCACACGATCATCCGCCCGGTGCACCTCACCGACGACAACGGTGCCGGGACGGTGGAGGTCGGCACCAGCGTCGAGCGCGGCGAGGTCAGCCGAGACGACGTCGCCGCGGTGATCGCCACCGTCATCGGCGATGCCCGGACCCATGGCCACACCTTCGAGCTCACCGGCGGCGACCGCCCGATCGCCGAGGTGCCCGAGGTCATCGGCAACCTCCCCCGCGACGGGGCCTAGGGGTGGACGAGCGGTTCGTGGGCGAGATCTGCGGGTTCGGCACGGCGTCGGGGCACCGCATCGTCGTGGGCTCGTGGCCCGCTTCGCCGTTCGGCCCCTTCGCCGACGTGATGCACGAGCAGCCGGACGGCACGCGCATCTTGCGGGCACCGTCGGTCGAGATCGCCCGCTTCGTGGAGGAGACCTACCGGTTCGACCGGGTCGATGTGGTCCCCGTGGCGGTCGAGCGCACCGAAGGGCAGCTCGCCATCACCGCCGGCGACCTCGCCGCCACGGTCGCCATCGGCCGCCGGTCCGTCCTCGGCGGGCTGCTCCGCCTGGTCCCCGCGCGGGTGGCGACGTCACCTCGCTGGTGCTCGCTCATCGACCCGGTGGCCCGGATCGCGCTGCGCGGCGTCCGCACGCGCGGCACCGCCGGCAACGACCGTCAGGAGTGGTACGGCGCCACCGATCAGCATCTCCTGGCCGCGGTCGCCGCCTCCCTCGGCGACCACGATCTCGGCGCCCTCGCCGACGTCTGGCCCCCGGTCCGCTTCGGCTTCAGCTCCACCCCCAAGACCCCCAGCATCGTGCGGGTCACCACCACCATCCGCCGCTCCGCTGGCGGTCCAACGGCCCCGGAGAACGACGAAACCCCCTCCTGAGAGGGGGTTTCGCTCCGAGCGGACGACCGGATTCGAACCGGCGACCCTCACCTTGGCAAGGTGATGCTCTACCAACTGAGCCACGTCCGCGTGGGGTGTTCACCATAGCGCGAGCACCCTGTCCGGGACGAACCCGAAGCGCGCTCCACCGGCCCGATCAGGCCGTGCCACCTGCCCGGTAGCGGATCCGACCGGCCATCTCCACGGCCAGCTCCCGATCGGGGATCTGATCGAGGACCAGCGAGCGGCCGTCGACCACCAGGGTGAGGCTGGCCGTGCGGTCGTCCTGCCAGCCCTGGACCTCGAGCGGAGGGTTGACGGCGATGATCTCGGTCGTCGGCCGCCACTCGCGATCGTCCACCAGGAGCAGCGATCGGTCGGTGAGCACGAGCACCGCGCCGTGGCCTTCGAGGCGACCGGCGACCACCGCCTCGACCGTCTCGCCCTCGCCGATGACCGCACCGGCGACGACCACCGCGACCTTCGCGGTCTTGCGCGCCCCGCTGCTCAGCCGACCGAACGCGAGGCCGAGACCGTTGGGGTCCGGTGATCCGATCGAGCTCGGCGGCGGGGGCGGCGCGTAGGCCGGAGGCGGCGCGTAGGCGCCAGGTCCCGCCTGTGCCCATGCGGGTGCTTGCGTTCCCGGCGGAGGCGGCGGCGGGGCGTAGCCCTGTGCCGACGGAGGTGGCGGCGGCGGGGCGTAGCCCTGCACCGGCGGGGGCGGCGGCGGCGGGGCGTAGCCCTGCACCGGCGGGGGCGGCGGGACCTGTCCGTAGCCAGGCGGCGCGTATCCCTGCGGTGGCGGCGGCGCGTAGCTCTGGGCTGGCGGCGGCGGTGGTGGCGCCTGGCCCCATGAGGGCGGC
>JAOBWH010000123.1 GCA_025463265.1 Ilumatobacteraceae bacterium | reverse complement strand
CAGCTGCCCGGCGTCGCGCCCGGCGTCCTCGGCCGACCGCCGGACCACCTGCCACGCCGCTGCGAGCAGGGACGGCTCGCGCTCGCCGGCGTGCCAGCCGTCGGCGATCCGCCCGACGCGTGCGAGGCCCGCCTCGTCGTCCGCGGTCAACAGGATCGGCGGACGCGGCCGCTGGACCGGCAACGGCCCGGGCGCCGGTCCGTCGAGGCGCATCCGCGGACCGTGGTGCCGGGCCGGAGCCGCCCCCCAACAGGCATCGAGTGCGACCAGGAGATCGTCCACCAGGTGATCGACGACCTCCCCGTCGATGCCGGCGGCGGCGCTCTCGACGGTGCTGGGCGACGATCCCAGGCCGATCACGAGCCGTCCCCGGCTCAGCTGGTCGACGGTGGCGAGCGATCGGGCCAGCAGGGCCGGCGGGTACCAGGCGCCCGCCAGGACGCTGGTGCCCAGGCGGATCCGCTCGGTGGAAGCCGCCAGGAAGGCGAGCGAGGCGAGGGCGTCGAGGGGTCGCCCCTCCCCGATCCGGCCGTCCACCCCCTCGACCAGCCGGTCTCCCACCCAGAGGGACCGGTAGCCCAGCGCCTCGGCGGCGTGCGCCGAAGCCTGCAGCACCGCCCGTGCGCTGGTCGATGGAGGCTGGATGACGTGGATGCCGAGGTGCACGGCCGGAGCTCCTTGGGGGATCGGATGCTCTGTTGTCCCACGCGTCCCTGGGAGGTGGCTTGACGCTCGCTTGCAGCGCCGACCAGGGCTCCGACGACCTCGGCGGGCCGTGAGACCGTCGCCGGTCCGATCCCGGATCAGACGCCGGCGGCGGCCTGATCTGGATCGTTGGGGCGCTCCGGCTCGGTCTCGGCGCCGTCCAGGGCGTGCCTGCGGCTCTTGAGCACCTCGATGCCCACAGGGATCAAGGAGATGGCCACGATGCCCAAGATGGCGATCTCGATGTGCTCGCGCACGATCTCGACGTTGCCCAGCACGTGGCCGAGCAGGGTGATGCCCACCGCCCAGGCGGCGGCGCCGAGGACGTTCCACTTCAGGAACGTGCGGTACCTCATCTGGCCCACGCCCGCCACGATGGGGGCGAAGGTCCGAACGATGGGCACGAACCGGGCCAGGAAGATGGTCTTGGGCCCGTACTTCTCGAGGAAGTCGTGGGCCCGGATCACGTGGCTCTGCTTGAAGAGGCGGGAGTCCTCCCGGGTGAACAGGGCGGGGCCGACCTTCTTGCCGAACCAGTAGCCCACCTGGTCACCCAGCACGGCGGCCACGAAGAACAGCGGCAGCAGCACCCAGATCGACGGCATGTGCTCCACGACGGGCGCGAGGGCGGCACCGGCCGACGTCTGCACGAACTCCTCGGCGCCCGCCGACGTGAGGAACCCGGCCAGGAAGAGCAGCGAGTCACCAGGGAGGAAGAAGCCGAAGAACAGCCCGGACTCGGCGAAGATGATCGCCGCGATCACCCAGGCCGCACTGGACCCCGCCTTCTCGAGCCAGAACTCCGGCTTCCAGGGTCCGGTGGCCAAGATCCGTGCGAACAGCATCCTGGCACCCTAGTGGCCGCCCCTTCTCGGCTCGAAGGCAGCCACACCCGCCGGCCCGGGACGCGAGACGACCCCGCCCGAAGGCGGGGCCGTTCTCAGAAGGGCAGGGTTGCCGGCTCAGTGCCGGCGGGCGTCTCAGGCCTGGCGGGGCCGGCGAGCGCCGTAGAGGAAGGCGCCACCGAGGACCACCGCAGCGGCACCGATGCCGATCAGCGGGCCGGTGTTGTTGCTACCGGTGCGGGCCAGGGTGCCGTCGTCGACGTTGTTGACCGTCTCGGCCAGCACGTTCACGTTGATGAACTGCTCCACGTCGCCGCAGGTGGCGGTGACGAGGTGCACGCCCAGCGTGGCGTTGGACGGGATGGTGATCTTGGTCGAGAAGTTGCCGTTCTCGTCGGCGGTGAACGTGCCGAGCACGGTGCCGTCGTCCCAGGTCACGGTGACCTCGGCGCCCGGGGCGCAGCCCTGGCCGTCGACGTCGATGGTCTCGCCCCGCACCACGGTGATGGTGGGGATGTCGTCCGGGATCGTGGTGGAGCCGCCACCGGAGGTGGTGGTGGTCGTGATGGGCGGGCAGCCGCCGTAGCCGCAGTCCTGCGCGCTGGCCGGCGTGCCGGCGACGAGGGTCAGCCCCGTCGCGACGAACGCTCCAGCAAGGATTGCCGCCTTCACCTTGGATCGAATCATGTGCTTTGCCCTTCCACCCTTCAACGCGGGGTCTCCCGCGTCTGTGACCACGAAGCTACCCGCGCGGCCGTACTGGAGCAAGTATTCGGCCAAAACGTCCACGACGTGAGGCCAGGCAACGAATCCCCAGGCCAGCGACGGCGAGGTCGGTGACCAAGATCACGATCGCCGGCCAGAACCAGAGCGTGCCGCCGGTCCCCTCCAAGCGGAGCCGGCCATCCCCGGTGACGGCCACCGGACGGGCCCACCCCTGCACCCATCCCGGTGCGCCGGCCACGGAGAGCACCGACCCGTCGGGCGCGTCGGTCCGGATGAGGGGCGGGATCGGCCGCGACACGTCGTGGGCGGTGCCGTCGGGCCCCGTGGCGCGCCCCGACCAGTCCCGCACCTCGTAGAGCTCCACGTCGGGGACGGTCAGGACAGGGTCGAGGCCCGGATCGGCGGCGAGGGCGGCGTAGTCCTCCGCCCCGCGCTCGCGCGCCAGCACCACCCAGCGCACGCCGAGGTCGGCGAGCTGGCGGGACACGGCCTGGCCGGCCTCGAGCTCTGCGACGAGCCGATCGACCTCCACGGACCGCCGGTCCACCTGCTCCTGGTGGTCGCCGCCGGCCTCGAAGAGCGGGTCGTAGCTGCTGATCACATCGCCGCCGAGGAAGTCCGGCATCGGGTTGAAGGCCTGGCGGCCGTCGGCGAAGGAGAGCTGGGGGTACTCGAGCCACGGCAGCGCCACGACCGTGCCGGGCCGGTCGGCGATCGTCTCGCGGACCGCAGCCCAGCCGGCGGGGTACTCCACCGGTTCGAGCCGGCCGTCGACGCCCCACCACCCCGGCACCGAGACCGCCAGCGCCACCGCCAGGGGGACGGCGGCGACCGCAGCTCGCACGAGGCGGGCCCGGGCCGGCGCCCGGTCCGTGAGCCACCGGCCGACCGACACGGCCCCGATCACGGCGCTGGGTGCGGCCCACACGAGCCAGAGGGCGGTGAAGCGCTGGCTCTCGCGCAGCGGGGCCCCGATCGGGAGGTCCGTGAGCACCTCGTAGCCGTCGCGCACCAGCGGCAGGGCACTGGCCAGGGCGAGGACGAGGCCGGTCACCCCGACGGCGGTGGCCGCCCCCTGCCAGGAGCGCCACCCGAGGGTGCGCACGATCCGGATGCCACCGGCCAGGGCCAGCAGGCCGATGATCAGCCCGGCGACGGCACCGACGAACCCGGTAGCGCCCACCTGGTGGTCCTGGCGCCAGAACCCGTTGCCGGCCAGGAGGGCCGGCCAGCCTGCGACGCCGTCAGCCCGGGTCGAGAAGCCCATGGCGCCGGTCACCCCAGCGCCTGCCCAGAGCAGGACGGCGGTGGGCAGCACCCAGACCAGTTGCGGGATCAAGACGGCGGCGGCGGGGCGCAGGTGGCGCCGGGGCGCCGGCTGCACCAGCAGCGCGACCGCGGCCGCTGTGACCCCGAGCGTGCCGCCGCCGGGCCCGCCGATGGCCATCGCCAGGGCGGCGAGGTAGGTGGACGGGAGGTGGTCCGCGGGCCGGCACAGGCGGGGCAGCACCCAGGGCAGCACCGCGACGACCCAGACGAGGTTGATGTGGCCCACGCCCACCCGGGTGAGCGCGTACGGCCCGACCGCCCACAGCACGCCCGCTGCCACCTGCCCGAGCGCACCCACCTCGGTGCCGGCGGGCGCCATGACGCGCACCAGCCGGGCGGCGCCGGCGAAGCCCGTGGCGAGGCACACCACCAGGAACACCTTGGTGATGACGGGGCCGCCCACCGCCGCCGAGCCGACGCCGAGGATGGCGAACAGGGGCACCCGCTGGGACAGCGCCGGGCCCAGCCCGTAGACGCCGTTGGGCACCGGGATGTCCGGCGTGACCAGGAGGTCCAGGCTGAGCAGCGAGCCGCCCGAGAGACCGGGGCCCACGACCACGAGGCCCAGCATCACGCCGAGGGCCCACGGCCACCACCCGGGCAGCCGGGATCGGGCGGGCGCGGTTGGGTTGGAGGTGGGCAGCACGGACATCCTCACCGCGATCCGTCCGGCGGTCGCGAGCGCCGGTCACGCTACTGTTGTTCGCTCCGCCCGCCGGGCGGTGCCACGACGCCATCCGGGGGCAGCGTCCGCCGGGCACGGCCCCACCCCGAGGACCCCCATGACCCGACCACCGGCCCCAGGACCCGTGATCACGGCCCGGACCGGAGCCACCGCCTGATGCGCATCCTCATCACGGCCTGGCGGGACCTCGCCAACGACCTCGCCGGCGGCTCCGAGGTCCTCATCGACCACCTCTGCGCGGGCATGACCGAGCGGGGCCACGACGTCACCCTCATGTGCGCCAACCCCGTCGGCGAGGGGCACGGCTACCGGGTGCACCCCAACGGCGGGACGATCGACCAGTACTTGCGGGCCCCCTTCGCCTACCTCAAGGGCTACCGCGACGCCGACCTGGTGGTCGATGTCGCCAACGGGGTGTCCTTCTACGCACCGCTGTGGCGGCGGGGCCCGTCGCTCTGCCTCGTCAACCACATCCACACCGACCAGTGGGACCAGTGGTTCTCCTGGCCGGTCGCACCCCTCGGGCGCGCTGCGGAGCGCAAGGCCATGCCGGCCGTGTACCGCAACCGCCTGTTCGTGGCGGTGTCGCCGTCCACCGCCGACCTGCTCGAGTCCCTGGGCGTCGACCGGGACCGGATCCGCATCATCATCAACGGCACCGAGCTGCCCGAGACCGTCGGCGAGGAGGCCCCGGAGCCCCTCTTCATCGGCCTGGGCCGCCTGGTGCCGCACAAGCGCTTCGAGCTGGCGGTGGAGGCGTTCAACCAGATCCAGCCCCTCATCGGCGGTCGGCTCGTCATCGCCGGCGACGGCCCCGAGCGCGACCGCCTCCGCGCCATGGCCGGACCCGGCGTCGAGATCCCGGGCCGCATCAGCGAGTCCGACAAGGAGGACCTCCTCCGCCAGGCCTGGCTGATGGTCCACCCCGCGAGCCACGAGGGGTGGGGCCTGGTCATCACCGAGGCCGCGGCCTACGGCACACCGTCGCTCGCGTTCCGGGTGCCCGGGCTCCAGGACTCGATCGTCGACGGCATGAGCGGCGTGCTGGTCGACCGGCCCGAGGAGCTCGCCGAGCGCTGGCTCGAGCTGGCCCGTGACCAGCCCCAGCGCGACCGGCTCCGCGCGGGCGCGCTCCGCCGGGCGGCCGCCTGCAGCTGGGACGCCACCGTCGACCGCTTCGAGGAGATCTGCGACGAGGCCGTCCAGTCCCACCGGCGCTCGCTCCAGCTGCCCGCCGGGTCCTGGACCGGGCCGGACGACCGGGTCCCCGTCGTCGAGGTCATGGCCGACGGCCAGGCCACCGAGACCTCGCCCGAGCTCGCCGGCATCCCGATCGGCACGGGACGGCCCACACTGCAGGTCATGCGCTCGCGCCCCGATCTCACGATCGTGCTGCCCGCCTTCAACGAGGCGGCGCGGCTCCCGGTGTCGATCCCTGTGCTGGCCGAGCACCTCGCCGAGCGCTCGGGCAGCACCGAGGTCATCGTCGTCGACGACGGCAGCACCGACGAGACCGTGCGCATCGGCACCGAGCTGCTGCGGGGCGTCCCCCTCGCCGGTGTGTACAAGCTCGGCGCCCACGCCGGCAAGGGTGCCGCCGTGCGCGCCGGGGTGGCCCGCGCCACCGGCCACAACATCGTCTTCATGGACGCCGACCTGGCCACCGACCTCGAGTTCCTCGACCCGCTCGTGGCGGCGCTCGACCACGTGGACATGGCCATCGGCTCGCGCAGCGCCCCCGGTGCCATCACCAGCGGCGTCACGCCGTCGAGCGACGCCGCCCACCGCCTGTTCAACACCTTGTCGCGCTCGCTCACCGGCCTGCCGATCACGGACTTCCAGTGCGGGTTCAAGGGCTTCCGGGCGTCCACCGGACGCCTGCTGTTCCAGCTCATCCGCGAGCGCGGCTACGCGTTCGACGTGGAGCTCATCGCCCTGGCCGACCGCCTCGGCCTCGACATCCGCGAGGTGCCGATCCACTGGCGGGCCGTGCGCGGCAGCCACGTCCGGATCGTCGTGGACTCCGCCCACATGAGCTACCAGGTGGCCCGCATCGCCCGGCGGCACCGCTACAGCCAGACCCTGTCGGCGATCGAGGCCTGGAGCCCCGACGGCGACCGCTCCCTGGACGAGCTGAGCGAGACGGTCCGGTCGCAGGTCCCCGTGGCCGCCCCGGTCATCCCGTGGGCCAAGGGCGTGCTGGTCCTGCTCCCGTTCATCGAGCCCGTCGACGCCACCGAGCTGGCCACCGCGGTGGAGCGCAGCCTCGACGGCGTGCTCGTCCGGCCCACCAGCGTGGCCGCGTCGCAGATCCTCGACCCGGCCCAGCGCGGCGTGCTCCGCGCCCGGCCGGCGAGCTGACGCGGTGACCGGCGCGGTCGGCCTGCCGGCGCCCGCGTCCCGCCACGCGCTCGCCCTGCTCCGGTTCCCCGACCCCCGCACCGACTGGGTCGTGGTCACCGCCGCCACCCTCACCGCACCCGTCGCCGACCTGGACGGGCGCATCGCCGACCTCCACGCCTCGGTCCCGGTGACCGGCGCCCGCCTCCGGGAGGAGACGTGGCACCCGGGCTCCCCGCCTCCGGTGCTCGTGGTCGACGGCGACCCGCTCGACGACCCGGCCATCGACCGCCCGTTCGACCTCGCCGCCGAGGCGCCGCTCCGGCTGCTCCGCTCGGCCGACGGGCGCCGGCTCGGCGTCGTCGGCCACCACGCCGCGTTCGACGGGCTGGCCCTCGTCGCCATCCTCCGGGCCCTCACCTCCGGCGATCAGCCCCAGCCGGTCACGTCCCCGCCGCCCGGTGAGGCCGGGTCGAAGCTGCCCCTGCTCGAGCGGCTGGCCCGCCCGGCCGACCCGGTCGCCCCCACCCCCGGGGTGTGGCCGGGCGACGCCTACGCCACCACCACCATCGACGTCCGCGGCAAGGGCATCACCGGCCGCATCGCTGCCTCGTGCGTCGACGCGGTCGCCACCCACAACGAGCGCCACCAGCGCCGACTGCGCAAGGTCGGGCTGACCATCGCCATCGGCGGCCCGGCGGGTGTCGGGAACGTGGCGTCGTACCGCCGGATCGATGTCGCCCCCACCGGACCGGTCGCGGTCCAGGTGCGAGATGCGCTCGCCTCGCCCGACGAGCCGGGCGAGCAGGTCAGCGCGCCCAAGGTGGTCATGCGCCTGCTGGAACCGGTGGTCGAGCGGTTCTCCGACACGCTCCTCATCTCCAACCTCGGCCGCCACGCGGTGCCCGGGGTCGAGCGGCTCGACTTCTTCCCCGTGGCTCGCGGGCGGTCGGCGGTGTGCTTCGCGTCCGCCGCGATCGAGGATGGGGCCACCACGCTCACCATCCGGGCGCGGGACCTCTCCCCCGGCGATGCGCGCCGGCTCCTCGACGAGGCCGCCACCCGCTTGGCGGACCAGCCCGGGTGACCACCACCCCCGCCGTCGCGCCGGCCGAGGCCGACCCGCCCAGCACGGGCAGCGCGGGCGGCGCGGATCGTGAGGGCGCGGATCGTGAGGTCTCCGCCGCCCGCCGGCTGGGCACGCAGCTCCCCCACGTCGAAGCGCTCGACGGCCTGCGCGGCGCCGCGGTGGCCGCCGTCCTGGTCCACCACGCCGGGCACCTCACCGGCGGCTGGCTCGGCGTCGACCTGTTCTTCGTCCTCTCCGGCTACCTCATCACCGCCCTGCTCCTCCAGGGGTGGAAGGACAAGGGCCACGTCGCGCTCGGCAACTTCTGGGCCCGCCGGGTGCGGCGGCTCGGTCCGGCGCTCATCCTGCTGCTGCTCGGCGTCAGCGCCTACGCCGTCTTCGTCGCCGCGCCCTCGGAGCTGGCCGCCATCCGCAACGACGGCCTGGCGACCCTGTTCGAGGTGGCCAACATCCGGACCATCGCCACGGGCGGCGACTACTGGGCCACCCTCCTGCGCCCGTCGCCGCTGCGCCACACGTGGAGCCTCGCCATCGAGGAGCAGCTCTACCTGGTCTGGCCCCTCGTGGTCGCCGGCCTGCTCCGGTGGCGCCGCAACCCGCGGGCGGTGCTCGCCGTGTCGGTCATCGGCGCCCTGCTGTCGGCCGCGCTGATGGAGTCGCTCTTCGCCGCCGGGATCAGCCGGAGCCGGCTCTACTACGGCACCGACACCCGGGCGGCGGCCATGTTCCTCGGGGCCACGCTCGCCTCGGCCCGCGTCGTGCTCGGACCGCAGCGCTGGGCCGCCACGAGATCGGCCCGCCACATCGGCGGCGTCATCGGCGCGGTGGCGCTGGCCGTGGCGTGGTGGCGGCTCGACGGCAGCAGCGGCCTCGCGTACCAGCTCCTCCCGCTGATCGGGGTGGCCGGGGCGCTCGTGGTGGCCTCGGTGGCCGACCGCCGCCACCCCGGTCCGGTCGGCCGGGTGCTGGACCTGCCGCCGCTGCCCGCCCTCGGCCGCATCAGCTACGGCGTCTACCTGTACCACTGGCCGATCTTCCTGGTCCTCGATCAGGAGCGCACCGGGCTCGACGGGTGGCTGCTGACCGGCGCCCGCATCGCGGTCACGGTGGCGGTCGCCGCCGCCAGCTACCGCTTCATCGAGGAGCCCATCCGGATGCGCCGCTGGTTGGACGGCCGCCAGGCGCGCGCCGCGGTGGCCGGGCTCGCCGCGCTCGCCGTCATCGCCCTCGTCGCGTCCACGCTCGGCGCCACGCCGAACCTCGACGGGCCCCCTGGTTTCATGAACGAGTCTTCCGTGCCCGGCGCCCCCACCGTGCTCCTTGCCGGCGACAGCGTGCCGCTGCTGCTGGGCGTCGAGCTGGCGAAGCAGAAAGATGACCTCGGCGTCTCGGTCGTGAACCGATCGGCCCCCGGATGCCACCTGCTGGCCGAGCTGGGCCCGATCCGCGGCACCGAGGGCGACGTCCGTGAGGACGTCAACGACTGCGCCGAGGGCGCGTTCTACCGCAAGGCGGTCAACGACTTCCGGCCCGATGCGTCGGTCGTGCTCTTCGGCGAGTTCCCGAACCAGGCGGTCCAGCTCAACGGGACCTGGACCATGCCCTGCGACGAGGCCTACCTGGAGGCGCTGCGCCTCGAGCTCGACGACCTGGTGGGCGACCTCCGATCCGGCGGTGGCCCCGTGATCTTGCTCACCGCCCCCGGGACGTCGATCAGCTGGGTCCTCGAACGGGTCCCGCCGGGCATGCCCGAGCGGGTGGCCTGCACCAACCAGGTCCTCTACGACCTGGCCGAGGACACACCCGGGGTGTCGGTGATCGACCTCGCCTCGTACATCTGCCCGCCCAAGGAGGCGTGCAAGACCGAGATCGACGGCTCGGACCTGCGCGAGGACGGCCTCCACTTCAAGGGCCCCGGCGCCCGAGCGGTGAACAACTGGCTCATCCCCCAGGTCATCGCCATCGCCGACGCCGCCCGGTCCCAACCCCGACCCGGCGGCGACTAGCGCTCCTCGGTCGGCGCGCGGGTGACGGCCACCGACGAGCGGCGTGCGCTACCCGGCGGCGTCGAAGGCGTCGCGGAGGGCGGCGAGCTGCTGGCGGCGCTCGAAGCGCTGGACCACCACGTCGCGCACCTCGGTGAAGACGGACCGGCGCCGCGCCGGATCACCGAGGAAGTGGACGATCCCCTCCGCGACGGCACCGACCTCGTTGGGCACCCGGATGCTGGGCGCCAGCACGGCTTCGTGGTTGGTGCCGCACTCGGTGGTGACGACCGGGACGCCGCTCGCCATCGCCTCCACGTAGGCCAGCCCGAACTGCTCGTTCCAGACCCGGGTCGGGCGCGGCGCCGTCACGAACACCGCCACGGTGCGCAGGAGCTCGGCCACGCCGTCGCCGGGCAGCGAGCCCAGGAACTCGATCGACGGATCCGCCGCCGCCCGCTCCCGCACCAGGCCCTCGAGCGGGCCCCGACCGGCGACCACGAGCCGGGCCTCGGGCACCGCCGCGGTGACGAGCGGCCAGGCATCGAGCACCCGGTCGATGCCCTTGTTGGTGGCGAGCGGCGAGACGAACGCGGCGATGGGCTCCTCCACCGGCCGGGCCGGCGGGTGGAACCGCTCGGTGTCGAGCGGGGGCAGGACGACCGCCAGCTGCTCCGGGGCGAAGCCGAGCTCGAGGCAGTGGTCGCGCGCCGCCTCGATGAGGCACACCACGAGGTCGGCACCCATCGAGCGACGGAGGGCCTGGCGGTACGGCGGGATGCGGTACAGCGGGTTCCGGGCGTCGTTGCCCCAGGTGAGGATCGCCCGGCGGGCGCCGAGGCGCTGGGCCAGCGGCAGGGCCTGACCGGTGACGAGCGCGCACAGCTCGAGCGACGTCACCCAGTCCACCGGCGGCTCGGGCGCCACGGTGCCGAGGTCCTCGAACCACGCCAGCGCGCCCGCCTCCACGAACCGGCGGGTGAGGCGCCGGTAGGGGCGCTCGATGAACGGGACCGGGTCGCCGGTCCCGGTCTCGCCCACCGCTGCCACCCGAGCGTCGGGCATGGCGGCGAGCCAGGCCAACTCGCGGCCGGGCCTCGACTCCGGGAGCGTGAGCCACAGCAGCCCCAGGTCCTCTCGCTCGCGTGGCTCCATGGCGGTGGTCCCTCCCATCGGCGCACGTCCCCGAACAGCACCCGGGTGGCCGATGAGCCAGTGTTCGTAGCACGCTTCACCCTCGGGCACCCAGAACGACCTCGCCGCACGGGGCCCCACCCGCCGCATGACGACCTTCTCGCTGACCTCCTTCAACGCCCGCTGGGGCCTCACGACCGACGACGAGCCGTTCGATCTCCACGCCGCCGTGGCCGGCTTCGACACCGACGTGGTGGCGCTGCAGGAGGTCTGGGAGCCCGATGATGGCGGGAGCGGCCTGGGTGCAGCCGCCGAAGCGATGGGCTACCACCTCGTGCACGTCCCCCTGTCGCCCTCTCGTGTGAGCCCTCGCCCCGAGATCACCCCGGACCCGGCCGCCGCTGCGGGCACCTGGGGCGTCGCCCTGCTCAGCCGGCTGCCGGTGCGCTCGACCCGGATCGTCGACCTCGGCCGGATGGTGGAGCGCTGGGACGTGGCCGACCGGTACGCGATCCTCGCCGAGGTCGCCGTGGGGTCCACGCCGGTGACGGTCACCGCGCTGCACCTGTCGTTCGCCCTGCCGAACGCCCTGGCCCAGCTCCGCCGCCTCGGCGGCTACCTGCCCGGCCACCGGCCGTCGGTCGTGATCGGCGACTGCAACCTCTGGGGGCCGATGGCCGCCACCGTCGTGCGCGGCCACCGCCGAGCCGTCCGCGGCCGGACCTGGCCGGCCGCCCGGCCCCACTCGCAGCTCGACCACATCTTGGTGTCGCCCTCGATCCGGGTGGTCTCCTCCGCCGTGCTCCCACCAGCCGGCTCGGACCACCTGCCGGTGCAGGCCGAGCTCGAGGTCAGCTGAACGCCACGGCGCTGCGCACCGAGCGCCGCCAGCGCTCGTGCATGAACGTCGCCACCGCGGCGCCGGCCACGTTGCCGACGAGGAACGCCGTCGTGGCCGCCGTGGTCCCGCCGGACGGAACCAGGAGCAAGGTGGGCACCAGGATCGTGACGCCGAGCGTGACCGTGATGGCCACGGTGGCGGGCTGGTCCTTGCGGATCCGGGCCTCGGAGAGCCGGATGGACGTGACCGCCCACGGGATGCCGGCCAGCATCAGCGCCGGCAGCAGCCGGGCGATGCGGTCGTAGTCCGAGCCGAAGATGGCCACCATGGCCGGGCCTGCCACCAGCGATCCGACCCATGCCACCGACGCCAGCGCGAGCGAGAAGACCAGGGCATCGTGGGCGCGCTCGGAGCCGTGGACCGGGGCGCGGGCGCCGGCGTCGGCCTGGGCGTCCTTGCCGTCCTCGACCAGCAGGACCTGGGCGATGGCGGCGGGGACCAAGAAGACGAGCGACGTCACGGTCCAGGCGAGGAAGAAGCTGGCGTTGATCGACGGCCGCACGCTCTGGGCGACGACCAGGGGCAGCACGAACTGCGGCGCCTGGCTCGACAAGGTGGCGACCCAGTTGACCCCCGAGTAGCGGGCGAACGGTGCCAGGGTCGTGGGCCGGTGCCAGTTGACGCCTCCGCCCCCCATCCGCCGCAGCAGCGGGACCGACGCCAGGCCGACGACGGCCATGGGGGCGAGCATGAGGGTGTAGAGCCACATCGCCGGGTCCACGCCCAGGTCGAGGTGGACCAGCGGAAGGCGGAGGAGGCTCGCACCGATCACGCGGGCGACGAGCCACCCCCAGCGGCGGGCGGCCATGAGCCGTACGTCGACCAGGAGCCCCACCGACGTGCCGATGGTGTACACGAGGAACATCGCCCACGATCCGGCGGCGCCGTTCACCAGGCGGGTCGAGGCGGTGTCGACCAGCGCCAGGTAGGCCGAGCCGAACAGCACCGACGAGACGACCGTGGCGACGATGGCCCAGCCGAACAGCGCGTCGGACTCCTTCGACTGGAGCGTGGCGTGGCGGGCGAGCGCGATGGTGAGCCCCAGCCCGGACGCGTAGTTCACGAACTGGATGGCGGTGAAGAGCGCCGAGGCCTTGCCCAGCTCCGTGCTGGACGCGACCTGGGCGCCGAGCAGCCAGAACACGAAGCCCAGGACGGCCTGGCCGCCGAGCCCGATGAGGATCCACGCCGACCCCTGGAGCAGGCCCGACGACCTCGCCCGGCTGATGCGGCGGCGGATCACGCGCCGAGCACCGCCCAGCACGCGACCAGGGCGCCGACCGCCACGGCGGCCACCAGCGCCACGCCGATCGCCGTGCCGAACGGGGGGCCGTCGTCCTGCGCCGGATGGTCGCCCTCGGCCCAGGCCCGCAGGTGGGGCGCCAGATCGATCAGCGCGAAGGCGCACACCAGGATCAGGCCGGCGAACGCCAGGTGGTGCGGGAGCAGCGACCGGGTCACGAATGCCGGCGAGACCCCGCTGTCGGTCGGCACGCCCTCGATCACGATGGCGATCGGCGCCCCGATCAGGAGCAGGACTCCCAGGCCACCGATGAGGCGGGTGGGCAGGCCGGCGAGGAGCACCGCGGCGATCGCGACGAACGCCAGGCCGCCCACGACGCCGTCGATGGCCACCGCCACCCCGGCGAGCACGAGCCACGCCAGCGCGGCCTGCCACGACGGGCGGGCCGGAACCGCGGTTGACGGCGACGACGGCGGCGGTGACGGGGGTGGTGGGGTCGACGTCGTGTCGTCGCCGGGGGCGCCCGGACCCATCTCGGGGGTGGCGCCGGGCGCGGTCACGACTCGCCTCCAGCAGCGGTCCGGGCGGGGTCGTCGCGCTCGCGGCGCCGTCGGCGGAGCACGGCCGGAGCGGGCAGGAGCGCCACGGCGGCGACGCCCACCACGGCTGCGGCCGACGCCGCGAACGTGATCTGCACCGCCGCCTGCGGACCGAAGGTGGCCACCAGCTGGTGCGCATCGCCGTCGATGAGCCACCCGGTGGAGTAGCCGTCGACCAGGATCGGTGCTCCGGCGTCGGCCCCGTCGACCGTGAGCCGCCAGCGCTCGTCGTACGCCTCGCCGAGCCGCAGGAAGCGCGAGCCGGACGCCGACGGACCGACCTCCATCTCGATGGTGGTGGCGGTGCGACGGGTGACGTCGACCTCGCTGCTCTGGGGGGCGACCTCAGGCACCTCGGCCGTCCCGGGCGACGAGAAGCGCGCCGTGTCCAGCCGCCAGTCGAACACCGTCTGGAGCTCGTGGGAGCCGGCCTCGAGCGTGAGCGGCTCGCAGCCCTCGATGCGCAGATCGCCGGCGGCCAGCTCCGCCGTGCTCGACACGACCCGGGCGTCGATCCAGTCGCCGTCGAGCACGGCGACCCGCTGGCAGGGGCGATCGCCGTTGCGGGCCGCCGCCACGATCAGCGGGTTCGCCTGGTCGACGTCGAGCGATGCCGCGAAGGTGAACGCCCGCTCGTCGGGGAGCTCGAAGATGCGGTCGAGCTGGGACTCCTCGTCGTCGTTGTCGTCGAGGAGCGAGCCGCGGGCCCGGGTGAGCACGACGTCGAGCGGGAGTGCGGCGAGGGCCTCCCGGGTGGACGGGTCCGCTCCCTCGGCGAGGCGGGACAAGGTGCGCGGCGTGCGGGTCACGTTGCGGGCGACGGTGTCGTCGACGGCGATCTCGCTGATGCCCACCGGGTTGTCGCCCTCGGTCTGGTCGAGGATGGTCACCTCGACCCGGTCGGCGACGCTGGGCTCGATGCCCACCACCAGCTCCTGCCCGGGCACGAACGCCTCGGTGACCCGCTTGTCGCCGACGCGGACCCGCACGGCCGAGATGGTGGACGGCTCGGCGCCCTCCCATGGGGTGATCCGCACCTCGGTGACCTTCCGGGGCTCGGGGAAGTCGATCCAGATGCGCTGGCCCCTGGCGGTCCCGAAGCCGCCGGTGACCCACGCCGTGCTGGGATCGCCGTCGAACGCGTTGCTGGGGCGGCCGTAGGGGTGCAGGCCGAAGCCGTCGCGCGTGGCCCCGACCTCGTCGTCGCCGGTGAGCACCGACACCGTCTGGTCGTCGGGCTCGTCGGGCCACCGCGTGGTGGTCGAGCCGTTGCCGGCGTCGAGGTCGGCCTCGGCGCTCAGCGTGGGCGACGTGGCGTTGGCCACCCGGTTGATGTCCCAGGCCCGGCGACGGTTGGTGTCGGTGAGCACGACCCGGCCGCCGCGGGCGACCGCAGCGTCGAACTCGGACTGGCTCAGGTCGCCCAGGAACTGGACCGGCTGGGTCCCGTCGACGACGCCGGCTGCGATCATCACCGGCAGGGCCTCGCCGTCGCCCACGGCCAGCACCTGGGAGGCGGCCGGCGCGGCGGTGATGGGCGGGGTCGGGTCCACCACCCGGTAGGTCATCACCGGACGGAGGGCGGCGTCGCGGGGGTCCCGCTGGCGGTCCTTCGCCGTGGCCCGGCCCGAGTCCCCGGGCAGGGTGTTGGCGCCGCGCCGGCCGTAGACGCCCGAGAGCTCCAGACCGGGATCTCGGCGGACCTGGTCCACCACGATCCACGGCATGGGACCGCCGATCTCGTCGGTGAGCAGGTCGTTGCGCACCAGCACGTCGCCGGCCCCGAGGTAGCGGGCCGTCGTGGAGATCCCGCCGTCGGTGAGGGACCCCTGGGCGAGGGCGAGGTCGAAGCTCGACAAGAAGTTGCCGGCGGGGTCGCCCCGGCCGACCACCGTGTTGCGCACGGCCACGGGTCGCTCGAGCAGCGACGGGAACAGGTCATCGGGGCTCCGCATGCCCCAGCGGTAGTTCCCGCCCGTGCCACCCGGCACCACGAGCACGCGCGACGCCTGGCGCTCCCGGTCGAGCCGGTCGAGCTGATCGGTGGCGCGGTGCCAGGACCCCGGGATCGTGTACCCCAGCGGGTACAGCCCGCCGTTCCAGAGCGGAGCCGAGATGCCGAGCAACAAGACGGCCATGGCACCGACGCCGAGCCCACGCAGGCCCCGGCCCCGGTGGCGCACGCGGCCCTCCCAGGTGCGCCATCCGATCACGAGCCCGACCGTCTCGGCCAGGACCACCACGGCGCCGACCTTGTTGGTGGTGCGGAACGCCAGCGACGCCGGCACCTTGTCGAAGATCGTGGACAGCAGGCTGCCCGCCGGGTACGGATCGTCCGGCGGGAACATGCCCACCATCACCGGCAGGCCGAGCGCGAGGAGCACCACCACCAGCAGCCGCTCGCGCGCCCGGGAGCGCCACAGGGCCAGGCCCACCAGCACCGGCACCAGGAACGTGCAGATCAACACGACCGGCGACGTCAGGTACACCGTGTAGTCACCCAGGAACTCCCGATCCCCGGCCCGGCCGTACAGCGGCCAGTTGCCCAGCCCGCGGGCGGTCTCGGCGTACGAGGACGTCCGGGCGACGTCGACGGGGTTCTCGGTCCCGCTGGCGATGCCGGCGCCGGTGCTGCTGGCCAGGAACGACGGCAGCAACCAGTACAGCGAGACCGCCACGCAGAACCCGCCGCAGCGGACGACCACGCGGACCAGGTCCCGCCAGCTGCGCCCCTCGACCCAGCGGGCGTGGGCGATCTGGGCGGGCAGGGCGAGCAGCTGGAAGAACGGCACGACGCCGGCGTTGAGGCCGGTCTGGGCGAAGAACGCCAGTGCGAACGCCGCCGGCCACCGCCACGAGCGCGGCGACCGCGTGGCCCGCAGGAAGGCGAGCATCGTCCACGGCAGCAGCGCGTACGGCAACAGGATCGGCGTGGTGCTGCCCGCCACGATCACGTAGGGGTTCACGACCCAGAACACGGTCGCGAGGATCCGGGCCTGAACCGACAGGCGACGGCCCATGAGGGCGCCGAGGTAGCGGCGGATCCCCCAGGCCCCGAGGAGGAGCACGAGGAGCCGCCAGATCCGCACCGCCATCCACGCCGGTGCGCCGAGCGTGCGGATCACCCAGACGACCGCCGCCACCGGCGCGGCGCCGGCGTTGAAGTTGCCCTGGCCGAGGCCGCTCGATCCTCCGACCCAGGCCTGCACGGTGGACCGCAGGAACGCGGCCGGGTTCTGGTAGAGGTCGGGTCGGGTGTCCGGGGTGAAGACGCCCCAACGGGTGCCGATCACGGCCGCACCCAGCAGCACGGCGCCCACCGCCAACAAGGCGCCCTCCCGCCAGCGCACCGGTGGCGACGCGTCCGCCGCAGGAGGTCCGGACCGGACGCCGTCGCCGTCGCCCGGGCGGGCGGCGGAGGGCGGGACCGCCTCCGCCACAGCGGTCACGGTGCCTCGTCGGGGCGCTCCAGCGCACCCAGGGCCGCGCCGATGCCGTAGGCGGCGAACTCGCCCGCGCGCAGGAAGACCACCCCCGCCGCCACCGTCGGCTTGGCCGCGAGGCGGCGCCAGTGGCGGCGGTACGCCCCCACGGCCGAACCGGCCTGCTCGCTGAGCGCACCCGGGTGCTGCGCCTTGTACTTCTTGAGGCCCCGCCCGTAGTAGTAGCGCTTCGACCAGATGAACCCGAGCGACATCCGACCCTCGTCGTGGACGATGAGGTCCGGGATCCACGCCAGCTGGCAGCCATCGTGGATCATGCGCGACCGCAGCTCGGCATCCTCGGTGCCCGAGAGGGACTCGAGGAACCCGCCGGTCTCGCGGAGGTAGTCGCGTCGCACCAGCCGGGGCGACTGCACGAGGATCTCCTCGACGCAGCACGACCGCTCGAGAGCCCGGCAGGCCGTCCAGTACCCGTCGCCCACGGTGACCTCGGGGATGAAGACGCCGTCGGCGCCCTCGGATGCGACCGCGTCCATCGCCCGCTCGATGATCGTGGGCGGCAGCTCCATGTCGGCGTCGATCCAGAGGATCCAGGGGCCCTGGGCCCGTTCGATCCCGAGGTTCCGCTGGGCGCTGCGCTCGGGTCCGGCCTGCTCGGCGTGGTGGGCCAGCTCCTGCACGACCTCCCAGGTCCCGTCGGTGCTGAAGTTGTCGATCACCACCAGCTCGAGCGGCTCCCAGGTCTGGGCGCGGATCGACCGCAGGCAGGCCTCGATCGTGCGGATCGAGTCCTTCACGGGGACGACCACCGACACCATCGGCCGCTCAGGTGACGGGGTGGACTGCTCGCTCATCGGCGCTCCAGGACCAGGCCGAGGTTCCAGGTGGCGACCTCGCGGATGCCCGGGACGGCGACCAGGGGTCGGCACCACCGGGGGTAGTAGCGGGGGAAGGCGTCGACGACGCGGACATCGCCGCACCCGTCGGCCCAGTGCAGGATCTCGCCGATGCCCACCGGGAACAGCGACGTGCCGTACCGGTTCTTGGGCTCGACGCCGCGCTTGGCGTGGTAGCGCCGGGCGGCTCGCTCGCCACCCAGGTAGTGCCAGGGCGACGTCTCGTGCCCGCCCCACGGCGACAGCCAGTTGGTGACGCCCACGAAGACGATCCCGCCGCTGCGCACCACGCGGACCAGCTCCTCGAGGAACGACCAGGGTGTGGCGACGTGCTCGAGCGCGTTGAGCGTGCACGCCAGGTCGAGCGCCCCGTCCGCCACCGGCAGGCGCAGACCGTCCCCCACCACGGCGTCGACCGGAGTGCGGCCGTGAAGCGAGAGCTCCTCCACGAACGGGTCCACCGTGAACGCCGCCGCTCCTGCGGCGCGCAGGGCCTCGGCGGTGTAGCCGGGGCCGCCACCGACGTCGATGGCCGTGGCGCCGGCGAGCGGCAGGTAGCGGTGGAGCATCCGGGCGGTGTCGTCGGCGAGGAAGGCGTAGGTCCCGTTGGGGTCGACCTGCTCGCGCCGCATCGCCTGGAAGATCTGCCACGAGCGGCGGATCCCGGTCGGGTGGGCGGCGGACGGGCGACCGACCGGCGCCACAGGCGCGACGGCGGCCACTAGGACTTGACGAACGTCACGGGGTTCTGGTCGGCGACGCCCTCGGCGCCGCCGAGGAAGATCTGGTCGGCCGGCGCGTTCTTGCCGCCGATCGAGACGGTGAACGTGGCGGACTCCGAGTTGCCGAGGTCGAGGCCGGTGCCCTCCTTGCCCTCGCCCGCAGCCAGGGTCACGGTGGTCTCGGTGGCGAACGGCGCGTCGCCGTCCTCGTCGCCGTCGTCGCCGTCGTCGGTCTTCTTCATGCGGACCTGGTCGGCGGTCACCTTGACCGTGACCTCCTCGGCGCCGTTGTTGCGGAGGTGCCAGCCGCCGAAGTCGGTCCAGATGTAGACGCCTTCGGCTTCCTCGGCGCGCTTCTGGGCGTCCTTGCCGTTCTCGCCCACCGCGTCGCCCACCGGGCCCTGCCAGTTCTTGACCGCTTCGGCCGGCGCGGTGGTCTGCGCCGGGTTGTCGCCGTTGCCGTTCGACGCGGTGCCGTTGTCGTCCTTCGGACGGGTCAGCACGACCGCCAGGACGATCACGATGGCGGCGGCGACGATGGCGTACACCAGCGTCAGGTCGCGCTTCGAGCCCCGGCCGCCGTCGTCATCATCATCCCAGTCGTCGTCCCAGTCGTCGTCGGCGACGGGCTGCGGGCGCGGCTTCTTGGCCGGTTTGGGGGCGTTGGCCTCCGGACCGGTCTCATCGGTGGCTTCGAGGCCCTCGGTGGGCTCGTCGTCGAAGTCGCTCACGTACGCTCCCCGCGCCAGGGCTCCAGCAACCGGGTGTGCTGGAGCATTCGTCAGGGGGCGACCCTAGACGATGGTCTGCCTCAGCCCTGCTCCACCGGCGTCTGGGGCTGCGGCTCGTCGACCGGTCCCGGCGGGCGCCGTCGGCGGCGGACGCGCTGCAGGAGGGGCCGTTCGACCACGAACCAGCTCACCGCCGCGATGGCGGTGGCGATCACCGCCGTGGCCAGCGTCAGGGTGACGAACGACGGCGAGCTCAGCCACGATCCCGGCTCGTCCAGCTCGATCATGACCGTCAGGTGCCAGAGGTAGATGCCGTAGGACACGATCCCGGCGCCGACCAGCGGCCGCCAGCGCAGGACCCGGCGCAGCGCGCCCCGGTCCTGCCGGCCGAACACCCCCGGGGCCACCACCAGCGCGGCGACGAACCCGAACAGCACCTCGCGCACCACCTCCTGGCTGACCGACGGCGGGTCGAAGCCGTACGGGTACCGCAGGCTGACCACCCCGGCGTAGCAGCAGGCTGCCGCCAGCCACGCCAGCGCCGGCTGCTCGCCGACCGTGCGGGCCAGACCGCCCGGTGCCCGGCCGCGCACCTGGGCGGCGGCGCTGGCCACCGCCAACGCCATCCCGATCGCGAACAGATCGCAGTTGGCGGCGAGGGTGCCGTAGCCGATGCTGTGGTCGCCGGCCCGGAGCATCCCGCGCACCACCAGCCCCGTCGCGTAGAGCACGGCGAGCCCGGCGTAGTGCTGGCGGACCCGCTGGGCCACCGTCCCGCCGCTGCGGCACACCACCAGCACCCAGACCGGCAGGAACAGGTAGAAGGACACCTCGGTGGCCAGCGTCCAGGCCTGGACCAGGCCGCCCAGCACGGTGTCGCCCCAGTAGATCTGGGTCAACGAGTAGAAGCGGACGTGACCCCACCAGTCTCCGAGGTCCAGGTCGAGGATCAGCGTGCTGAGGAACAGCGCGACCCAGTACGCCGGGTAGATGCGGACCAGGCGCCGCCACAGGTAGCTGCGGATCCGGGGGCGGGCCGTGGCGCCGAGGTGCGCGAGGACGAACGGCCGGAACAGCAGGAACCCCGAGAGGACGAAGAAGATGCTGACGCCGACGTTGAGGTGCTGGATCCACGGGCCGAGGCCGCCGACCGACGCATCGCGACCCCACGTGACCCCGGTGAAGGTGCCGGCGTGGTACGCCAGCACACCGAAGGCGCACAGCGCCCGGATCCCCTCGAACGTCGGGAAGCGGACGACGGGTGCGGCGGGATCTCCGGCGGTGAAGATGGCTTCGGAACGAGCGGCTTCGATCGCGGCATCGTAGGTCTGGTCGGTCAGCACCGAGGGCGGTGCCCGGCCGCAGCGATGCGCCTGCACTAGACCCTCGCCGGTGGACGGTGTCGGGCTGAACAGCCGCGAGCGGAGAGCGATGTGGCTGTCATCGGCCGCCATCACCGGGCTCGTGCTGCTCCAGGCCCCGGGCCGGATCGTGCCCGAGACCAAGCTCGACGTGCTGCTCGATCCGGTCACCTACCTGGGCCGTGCGCTCACCGCCTGGGATCCGAGCGCCGGGTTCGGCCGGGTCCAGAACCAGGCGGTCGGCTACCTCTTCCCGATGGGGGCGTTCACCACGATCGGCCACGAGCTGGCGGTGCCGCCGTGGCTCGTCCAGCGGTTGTGGATCTCGCTCGTGCTCGTCGTGTCGCTGTGGGGCGCGCACCGCGTCGCACGAGCGGTCGGCGTCGGCTCCGCCGGCGGCCGGATCGTCGCCGCGTGGGCCTATGCGCTCGCTCCGGCGACCTTGTCGGTGGCGGCGTTCCAGTCGGCCGGGCAGCTCCCCTACGCCCTCGCGCCGTGGGTCCTCGTCCCGCTCCTGACCGCGCCCGCCGGCGCCAGCCCTCGACGGACCGCGGCCCGCTCCGCGCTGTGGATCGCTGCGATGGGCGGGGTGAACGGGGCCTCGGCGTTCGCCGTGCTCCCGCTCGTGGTCATCTGGTTCACCACCCGGGCACCGGGCCCGGCTCGGCGCCGCCTGTTCGGCTGGTGGGTCGCCGGGGCGGTGGCCGCCACCCTCTGGTGGATCATCCCGCTCCTCGTGTCGGTCCGGTACGGCCTGCGCTTCACGGACTTCACCGAGCAGTCGTCGCTCACCACCTGGACCGAATCGGGGACCGAGGTGCTGCGGGGGACGGGCAACTGGCTGTCGTTCATCCAGACCGATGCCGGCCCGTGGCTCCCCGGCGGCTGGGCCCTCTCGGCCGACCGCCTGGCGATCGCCGGCACGACGGGCCTGGCCGCCCTGGGGCTGGCGGGCATCGCCCGACGCGACGCCCCCGGGCGGGCCTGGCTGGTCCCGTCGCTGGTGCTCGGGGCCGTCGCCATGGGCATCGGGTACGCCGGAGCCTGGGGCGGGCCGTTCGACGGCACCGTGCAGCAGCTCCTCGACGGCGTCCTGGTCCCGTTCCGCAACGTCCACAAGTTCGCCGCCGTCGTCCGCCTCCCCCTCGCCATCGGGCTCGGGCACCTGGTCACGGTGGGTTCGGCCGCCACCTTGCGCCGCGGCTCGACGTCGGATCGCCGGCCACGGGCGGGCGAGCGGCTGGGCCCGGCCTGGCGGTCGGCGACGGTACCCGCTCTGGCCCTCGTGCTGATCGGGTTGGCGGTGGCCCCGGCCGCCCGGGGCCAGCTCACCGCACCAGGGTCCTTCGTCGACGTCCCCGCGGCCTGGCGCGACGCCGGCGCCTGGCTCGACGCGCACGACGAGGGCGGCCGCACGCTCCTGCTCCCCGGATCCGCCTTCGGCGAGTACCGGTGGGGACGCCCGCTCGACGAGCCCATCTCGTCGATCCAGGGGTCGGACTGGGCGGTGCGCGACCTGATCCCCCTCGGCGGCAACGGATCGACCCGCCTGCTCGACGCCGTGGACACGGCGCTCCAGCGCGACGCCCTCCCGCCAGGTTTCGTGACCGCGCTCCAGCGATCCGGCGTCCGCCACCTGCTGGTCCGCAACGACCTCGACCCGGTGCGCTCCGGCGGCCCCAGCCCGGCGTCCGTGCGCCGCCTCCTCGCCACCGCACCGGAGCTGGAGGTCGTCGCATCCTTCGGCCCGGTGGAGACCGAGACCGGCGGCGACCACCGTCTCTCCGCCGCACCCGGCACCGCCGCCACCGAGGCGTTCCGCACCGTCGACATCTACGAGGTGCCCGACCCCGTCGACCGAGCCACCGCCTACCCCGCAGCAGAGGCGGCGGTCACCAGCGGCGGACCCGAAGCGGTGCTCGATCTCGAGCCGGAGCTGACCGAGGGTCGGGCCGTCGTGCTGGCGCTCGACGACGGTGCCCGCACCCTCCCCGACCCGCTCCTGGTCGCCACCGACACCGCCCGCCGGCGCGACGTGCTGTTCGGATCCATCCGCGACAACGCCACCTACACGCTGACCCCCGACGAGGTGTCGCCCCTCAGCGGGACCACGCCGGTGGACCGGTGGCCCACCGGGTCGCCCGAGGGGCTGACGTCCGCCCGGGTCGACGGCGCCGCCGCACTGACCGACAGCCGTCGGCCGCGGCAGTCGCTGCGACCCGAGCAGCAGCCGTTCCACGCGTTCGACGGCGATCCGGCGACGGCGTGGGGCCCGGCGAAGGGCAACGCCGGTGAGTGGATCCAGGCCGACCTCGACCAGCCCGTCGACGTCCGGTCGGTGACCGTCCGCATCCCCGAGACGACCGGCAAGCACATCGGCCGGGTGCGCGTCGTGACCGACCAGGGAACCGTCGAGGGGACCATCGGGCCGGACGGCTCCGTCACCGTCGACCTGCCTGCCGGGGAGACGGAGACGATCCGGGTGGTGATCGATGAGGTCATCGGGGCCAAGCCCGTCGCCCGGGTCGGCATCAGCGAGATCGAGATCGACGGCGTCGAGATCCGCCGGCCCCTCATCGTTCCCTCCCCCGCCGACGGTCGCGACGGCCACGGCGGCGCCGACGTCGTGAGCCTGTCGCGGGACCGCTTCGACCGGTTCTCGCTGCTCCGCCGGGATGAGCAGGCCGAGCTCGACCGCGAGTTCCGCTGGGGCGGTGCCGCGGAGGCCGGTCTGCACGGCACGGCGACCGCAGCACCGGGTGACGAGCTCGACGCCCTGCTCGCCACCGCTGTCCCCTCCGCCGGACCCGCGGACGGGGCCATCGAGGTCACGGCCACGTCGCAGCAGCGCCGCCTGCCGTCCTTCGCCCCGACGGCCGCCGTCGACGGCGACCCGCTCACGGCCTGGCTCAGCGCGCCGGAGGTGACGCCGCCGGCCATCACCCTGCGCTGGGACGGACCGGTGCCGGTCGACACACTCGACGTGGCGGTGCTCGGCGGCGTCGCCGATCCGGTGGATCGCGTCATCGTCACGGCGGGAGCGACGAGCTACGAACGGCCCCTCGACGCCAGCGGCCGCGTGTCCATCCCGTCGACCACCACCGACCAGATCACCGTCGCCTTCCCCCCTGCTGTCACCGATCCTGCCGCCACCCGCCAGGTCGCCGTGGCTGAGATCTCCGTCCCCGCCCTGCTCGGCCGGACCGCTTCGGTGCCCGATCGCGAGGCGCCCGTGACGCTGGGCTGCGGCGATGGGCCGCCCGTGTCGCTCGACGGTCGCACGATCGCCACCCGGGCTTCCGCCACGGTCGGTTCGCTGCTCGACGGCGCACCGATCGGGTGGACGGCCTGCGACCCCGTCGCCCTCCGTCCCGGGACCCACCGGGTGACCGCCACCGGCGGTGCACTGCTCACGTCGACCCTCGTCATCGAGCCGGCCGACGGGGTGCCGGCCCCGCCCGAGGCCCGCACCGTCCGAGCCGGTTCGTGGGGCTCGGAGTCGCGCACGATCGAGCTCGGGGCGGGCGACGCAGCGATCGTGGCGACCACCGAGAACCTGAACGACGGCTGGATCGCCACCCTCGACGGCGAGCAGCTCACCCCGATCCGCGTCGATGGGTGGCGCCAGGGCTGGAAGGTGCCGGCGGGATCGGCGGGCACCCTCGAGCTCCGCTACCGGCCAGCCGGTCTGCAGCGGGCTGGTCTGGCACTGGGGCTCCTCGCCCTCGCGCTGCTCGTCGGCGCTGCGCTCGTCCGTGCCCGCCGCCGATCGCTGCTGCCGCTCGGCGAGCGGGCTTGGCCCACCCCCGTGGTGTGGGCCCTCGTGGTGCTCGCCGGTGTCGCCCTCGGCGGGCCGTGGGTGCTCGTCGCCGCACCGCTCGCCCTGCTCCCGCCCCGATCCCGCCGGCTGCCGGTCGTCGCGGCGGCGGCCACCGCCGGCGCCGGCCTCATCACCTTCATCGGGGCCGGGGCCGATGTGGGCGACACCACCGGCACGTTCTCCGGTCCGGCCCAGGCGCTGGCGGTGACCGCCGTGGTCGCCGTCGCCCTCTCGCTGCTGCCCGACCGCGCGGCCAGATCCGGTTCGGCCGAACAGGGACCGGTCGAGCCCGAACCGGAAGCGGCCTCCTAGCCCAGCTGCGGTTGGTTCCACTCCGTCCAGCCGTGGCCCGTCCGGCCGTCGGATGCGGTGAAGCGGCACCAGGCGCGGGGGAACCGGCTGAGGCGGCCGTCCGGGGCGGTGAGCAGCACGGGCGAGAAGGCGATCGGCTCGATCACCACATCCAGGTCGCCCAGCTGCCAGGTGGCGGCGACCGGCAGGCCCTCGGCGTCGACCTCGGCGGTGTTGGCGACGGTGGTGACCGCGGTCATGAGCCCGCCGGGGCTCTGGACGTAGCCCGTGCCGTACAGGGCGTCGGCCCCGAGGCGCACGTCGACGGCGTGGAAGCGGGTGCCGTCGTCGAGCCGCCCGGCGGTCCAGCTCCAGCCGTAGCTCCACCAGTCGCGGACGCCCCACGAGTGGTCGCGCTGGCCGTGGCCGTCGATCTCGAAGCGCTCGGCGCCGACGAGCACCTCACCGTGGACCCGGCACGGCACCTCGTAGCGGGTCACGCCCGGATAGGCGAAGGTTCCGCCGTCGGTCTCCCACTCGAGATCGAAGCCCAGGGGGACCCGGTCGCCGCGCAGGTCGCCGTAGACCTCGGCGGGATCGTCGACCCCGACGGCGAACGCCTCCACGCCCACGGACACGTGGTCGAGGGCGGTCTCGACCGTGTAGTCGGCCCAGAGGCCCTCGGTCCGGATCTCGTGCGAGGGCGACGCCGGGATGGCGACCTCGTGGTCGATGACCGTGGCCAGCTGGCGGTCCGGACCCACCACGCACGCCCAGTACCAGGCGGTCTGCTGGCCGGGGTAGAGCCCGAGGCGGACGTACCCGCCGATGCCCTGGTCGGGGTCGACGAAGTCGAGGTACCAGCTCTCGCTCCAGAGCGGTTCGCGGTCGGGGGTGTGCCGCTGCTCGTCGGCGGCGGCAGCGGGCAGGGCGGGATCCGGCACAGGCGCTCCTCGGGGGTGACGATCGGCGATCGTAGGTGGGTGCCGCCGGTAGCGTGTCGCCGATGCTGAGGTTCCTGAGCGACGAGTGGATCGGTGCACTGCACGAGGCGGCCGCCGCCGATGCCGACCTGGCGGCCAGCACGGCGGACCTGTCGCTGACCATCGAGCAGGAGGTCCTGGGCGGGCCGGACGGCGACGTCTGCTACCACCTGACCTTCGATCACGGCACCGTCACCGTCGCCCCGGGGGCGGCGCCGTCGGCCACGGTGCGGTTCCACCAGGACTACGCCACCGCGGCGTCGATCGCCATGGGCCGGGGCTCGGCCCAGCGGGCCTTCATGACCGGGCAGCTCCGGGTGGGCGGCGACCTGCGGGTCCTGCTCGCCCACCAAGAGGTCCTGGCCTCGGTCGGCGATGTGTTCGCCGCGGTCCGCGAACGCACCCTCCCGCCCGAGGTGGACGAAGCGGTGGGCGAGGCCGTGGCCGAGACGGCGAGCGAGGTCGTCGGCGATGCCTGAGCTGCCGGAGCTCCAGGCGCACGCCGAGCGGCTGACCGAGGACTTCGGCGGGGTCGAGCTGGCCGGGTTCCGCCCGATCACCTTCACGGCGCTCAAGACCTATCGGCCCGATCCCGCCGACGCCGTCGGCTCGCCGGTGGCATCGTTCGGTCGACGCGGGAAGTACCTCCTGATGGAGGTGGGACCGGTCACGTTCGTGGTCCACCTCATGCAGGGCGGTCGCCTCAAGCCCGACGAGAAGCAGGCGGCGAAGCCCCGCGGCGGGATCGCCCGCTGGATCTTCGCCGATGGTCGGGCCCTGCTGCTGACCGAGCCGGGCACCGAGCGGAAGGCGGGCGTCTGGGTGGTGGCCGGGGACCTGGAGACCCAGGCGCCCATCGAAGGGCTCGGTCCGGACGCGGACACCCTCGACGCCGACGGCTGGGCGTCCGTGCTGGCGGGGCGCTCGGCCCGGCTGCACGGGGTGCTGCGGGACCAGCACGTGATCGCCGGCATCGGGCGGCGGCTGGCGAACGAGATCTGCCACCGGGCCATGCTCTCGCCGTTCGCCAACGCCTCGAAGCTCCAGCCCGACCAGGTCGCGGCGCTGGCGGCAGCGGTGCAGGCGTGCATCGCCGAGACGCTCGACGAGGAGCGCACCCACGGCGAGATGGTGAAGTCCGCCGAGCGGGGCGGCATCCACCACGGGGTCGGCGAGCCCTGCCCCCGGTGCGGCGACACGCTGCGCTCGGTGGAGTACCGCGCCTACCGGGTCGTGTACTGCCCGACCTGCCAGACCGACGGCAAGATCCTCGCCGACAACACCACCAGCAAGTTCTTGAAGTAGCACCGCCAGCGATCTCGCCCTGGCCCGTCGACTCGATGGCGAACCGCCGCGCCAGGACGCGAGATCAGCGGGTCAGATGAGACCGAGCTCCTTGACGGCGTCTCGCTCCTCGGCGAGCTCGGCGACCGATGCGTCAATGCGACTGCGAGAGAACTCGTCGATGTCGACGCCCTGGACGATGCTCCACTCCCCGTTCGAACACGTGCACGGGAACGAGCTCATGAGGCCCTCGGGCACGCCGTAGCTGCCGTCGGACGGGACCGCCATCGACACCCAATCTCCCTCGGGGGTGCCGGTGACCCAGGTGTTGACGTGGTCGATGGCCGCGTTGGCCGCGGAGGCCGCCGACGACGAGCCCCGCGCCTCGATGATCGCGGCGCCGCGCTTCTGCACGGTCGGGATGAACTCGCCTTCCAGCCAGGCCTGGTCGTTCACCAGCGCGGCGGCGCTCTGGCCGTTGACCTCGGCGTGGAAGAGATCGGGGTATTGGGTCGCCGAGTGGTTGCCCCAGATCGTCATCTTGGTGATGTCGTTCACGGTGCTGCCGGTCTTCGTGGCCAGCTGGGCCATCGCCCGGTTGTGGTCGAGGCGGGTCATGGCGGTGAACTGGCGCGGGTCGATGTTCGGCGCGTTGTTCATGGCGATCAGCGCGTTCGTGTTGGCCGGGTTGCCGACGACGAGGACCTTCACGTCCTTCTTGGCGCTGTCGGACAGGGCCTTGCCCTGGGTGGTGAAGATGGCGCCGTTCGCCGCGAGCAGGTCGCCGCGCTCCATGCCGGCGGTGCGGGGACGAGAGCCCACGAGCAGGGCGATGTCGGCGTCACCGAAGGCCACGTCGGCATCGTCGGACTTCACCACGCCGGCGAGGAGCGGGAACGCGCAGTCCTCGAGCTCCATGGCGACGCCATCGAGGGCGCCGAGGGCGGGGGTGATCTCGAGCAGCTGGAGGATGACCGGGGTGTCCGGGCCGAGGAGGGCGCCGCTGGCGATGCGGAACAGCAGGCTGTAGCCGATCTGGCCGGCTCCGCCGGTGACTGCGACGCGTACGGGCTCGGTGGTCATTGCGCTCTCCTCGATCGACTGGTCTGGGCGGCGCCGACGTGCGGTGCCACAGGGCGCTTCGACCCTATTCCGGCGACCCGCCCACACCCGAATGGACGACCGGACGCTCAGGGTCGGGACCCGACGCACCGACCCGCACCTCGTAGTCCTCGGCAGAAGGGCGGAGCGTCCGCCACCAGTAGTCGACGGTGGGTCCCGACCAGTTGTTGGTGATCTTGCCCTGCTCGGTCTTGTACCAGGAGTGGCACGAACCGGCCCACACCGTGCGGGCGAGGCGGCGCTCCAGCCGCTCGTTGGAGCGGACCTGGGCCTCTGGCCGCACCTCGACCGAGGCCGCGCCCGTCCCGGTGAGCCGCCGGATCCAGGTCAGGGCGTACCCGATCTGGCGCTCGAGCATGAAGATGATCGAGTTGTGACCGAGGTTGGTGTTCGGGCCGTACAGCAAGAAGAGGTTCGGGAAGCCGTTGACCGTGAGCCCGAGGTGGGCCTCGGCGCCGTCGCGCCACTCGTCGTGCAGGTCGCGGCCGTCGCGCCCGGTGAACCGGATCGGGGCCAGGAACCCGGTGGTGGCGAACCCGGTCCCGAAGATGAGCGTGTCGGCGGGGTGGTCGACACCGTCGGACCGCACGCCGCCGGGGGTGATGCGCTCCACCGGCGCCGTGACGACCTGCACGTTCGGGCGGAAGAGCGTCGGGTACCAGTCGTTCGAGATGAGGATGCGCTTGCAGCCGAGGGGATAGTCCGGGATGAGCGCGTCGGCCGGGAGCTCGTCGCTCACGGCCTTCGCCAGCTCGGCGGCGAACCGCTTCTCGCCGAGGGCGGCGACCTTCGAGCCCTGTCGGAACATGACCCAGCGGAGGTCGAAGCGGACCCAGATCGAGAACCGGTAGAGCCGCTGCCAGCCCGGGATGCGGCGGAACCGGGCCTTGGCCTGCTCGGAGAACGCACCATCGGGCTTGGGCGCCACGAAGTTGCTGCTGCGCTGGAAGAGGGTGAGCGACCTCGCCTGCTTGGCGACCTCGGGCACGAACTGGATGGCGCTGGCGCCGATGCCGATCACGGCCACGTCGCGCCCGGTGAGGTCGTGGTCGTGGTCCCACCTCGCGGAGTGGAAGACCGTCCCCTCGAACTGGTCGAGGCCCTCGATGTCGGGGATCTGCGGACGGTTCAGCTGTCCCGTGGCGGCGACCACCACATCGGCCACCTCCTCGGTCCCGTCGGCGAAGGTGAGGCGCCACAGCACGGCCTCCTCGTCCCAGGTCGCCTCGATCAGCTCGCTCCCGAGACGGAGGTGCGGGCGGAGACCGAAGCGGTCGGTCACCTCGTTCAGGTACCCGAGGATCTCGGCCTGCTCGGGGAACTTGCGGGTCCAGTCCGTCTTGGGCGCGAACGAGAGCGAGTACAGGTGCGAGGGGACGTCGCAGGCCGCACCCGGGTAGGTGTTGTCACGCCAGGTCCCACCGACGGCGTCGGCCTTCTCGTAGATGGTGAACGTCTCGATGCCGGCCTGTCGGAGGCGGCAGGCCATCCCGATCCCGCCGAAACCCGACCCGATGATGGCGATGCGCGGCGTCGCCGTCCCCGGTTCGATCGGCGGGGCGAGCGATCCGGGCAGGCGTCCCGCCGCCACCCGGGCGGCCGGCGGCAGCCGGCGGCCGAGCGATGCGACGCGACCGAGGGGAGGAGCGCTCATCGACGCCGAGCGTACCGACCTTGACCACCGGGTCAAGTGGCTCGCGCCGGGGTGGGGCAGAGTTGGGGGATGCACAGGGTGGCCCGCGCGTGAACGAGCTCGATGCCCTGTTCGTGTACGGGACCCTGATGCCGGGACACCTGCGGTGGGGGTTGCTGGCGCCCCACGCCCTGGACCAGCGGCCGGCCACCGTGCCCGGCATGCTCTACGACACCGGCCAGGGTTGGCCGGCCGCGGTGTTCGGGCGCACGCCGACCCACCGCCGGGTCTCGGGCTGGGTCGTGTGGTTCTCGGCTGGAACGCTGGCGATCCTGCTCCCGGACCTCGATGAGATGGAGGGGATCGCTCCGGCGACGGCGTCGGCGCACGATCCGTACGTGCGGATCCGCGTGCCGATCGACAGCGTCACCGAGGCGTGGGCGTGGCACGCGACGCGCACGCGCTCCACGTGGCGCGTCATCGACGCCTGGCTGGACCAGCCAGAGGCCTGATCGTCCGCTGGGAGCCGCGCGACCCCCACCGGTAGGATCGGCGGGTCCCGGCTCGGGACGGGGTGGGAGGAACGGTGCGATGAGCTGGAGCTGTGCGGTCTGCGGGACCAACAACCACGATGGCGACGCACGGTGCAGCGTGTGCGGCAGTGTCCATGCCGCGGCCGACGCCCCCACGGCATCGGTGCCGGTCATCGCCGTGGAGCGGCCGGCGGCGACGGCCGGCGCCGGGGCGAACGCAGGCGGGCCGGCGGGTGCTGGGCCCCCAGGGCCGCCAGCATCGCCTGCTCCCCTGGCATCGTCAGGTCCCGAGCCCGGCCGCAGCCCGGTCCCGTGGATCATCGCCACGGTCGTGCTGCTGGTGGTCGTCTTGGCCGGAGCCGTGGCGATGATCGTCAGCTCGGACGACGGCACCACGAACGATCGCGCCGACGCGACCGTCGCGACGGTCGCCGAGACGGAGGCCCCCGGCTCCGATCAGACCGCGGGCACGGCGGCGCCGACGGATCCGCCCGCCACGCCCGACCCGATCGTCACGGTCCCTCCGGAGCCGTACGAGCTCATCCCGGCCTTCGCTCGAGCGACGAACGAGCGCGAGTCCGTCACGCTCTGCAACGGTCAGTTCGCTGGCTACGAGCCGGAGCGCATCATGGACCACAACCTCGACTCCGGGTGGGGGGCCAGCGCCCACGACGGGACAGGTGAGTCGGTCACGCTCGACTTCGGCCAGTCCGTGCACCTCACGTCGGTGGGTCTGACCCCGGGGTTCTTCAAGGTCGGGCCTCGCCGCGACACGGACTGCCAGGACGTGTCGGCGTTTCCGCGGAACCGGTTCGTGACGAGCGTCGAGTACTCCTTCGACGACGGCACGAGCGTGATCCAGGACTTCGCCCAGGAGGAGACCGTCCAGTACCGGGACCTCGACGTGGACACCACCTCGGTGACCATCACGATCCTCGGCACGGTCCGGCCTGACGGCGCCGATGACGACACCGTCTTGTCGGAGGCGTCGTTCGAGGGCTGGGCGAACTGACCTCCCGGCGAGCGAGCTCCCGGCATCGCCGCCTCGGCGTGGTGGCGGCGCTGCTGGTCGGTCTGGTCGGGTGCGCGTCCTCGTCCCCATCGGCGACGGCTCCGGTGACGGGTGCTCCTCCGGTCCCGGCCACCCGCTCGACCTCGACATCGACATCGGTTGCGGACACCACCACGACGGTGCCGGCGACCACGACGTCGATGGTGCCCACGACGACCACCACGGCTCCGACGACCGGTGCGACGGCCCCTCGGGGTGCGGGTGCGCTCGAGGTGGCCGTGACCGTCGAGAGCCACGTGGCCGATGTCTCGTCCGCCGATCTGGCGCGCGGGGTGATGGCGACGCTGGAGGACCCCCGGGGCTGGTCGCGCGCTGGGGTGCGGTTCCGCCTCGATGATGGGGCCCCGTACCGGATCGTGCTGGCCGAGCCCGGCGAGGTCGACCAGCTGTGCGCGCCGTACATCACGAGCGGGCGGTACTCCTGCCAGATCGGACCGGTCGTCGCGCTCAACGCCGATCGCTGGCGGCAGCGTCCGTCCCACTGGGGCGGGTCGCTGGACGCCTACCGCTCGATGCTGGTCAACCACGAGGTGGGCCACCTGATCGGCCAGCACCACGCCCGCCCGACGTGCAGCGGCCCGGGTGAGCCGGCGGCGGTGATGGCGCAGCAGACGAAGGCCCTCGGAGGCTGTGCACCCAACGGATGGCCGCTGGAGTGGGAGGTCCGCTGTGCCGCCGCCCGGACCGAGCCGCTCGCGCCTCCGTACGACCCCGGTGCCACGGCCACGTGCGGTCCCGCCACGTGATCGCCGAACGACCAGGGTCGGCGCGCCGCTAGAGCTGCAGCGACTTGGTCTGGAGGAACTCCTCGAGGCCGTAGACGCCGGCCTCGCGTCCGATGCCCGACTGCTTGTAGCCGCCGAACGGGGCGAGCGGGTTGTACCCGCCGCCGTTGACCTCGACGCCGCCGGTGCGGATCCGGCGGGCGACGGCCTTGGCCTCCTCGACGTCGGCCCCCCACACGCCGCCGGACAAGCCGTACGGCGAGTCGTTGGCGATGTCGACGGCTTCGTCCACGGTGCCGTAGGGGATCACCGACAGGACCGGGCCGAAGATCTCCTCCTGCGCGATGGTCATGTCGTTGCTCACGTCGGCGAAGACCGTGGGCTTCACGTAGTACCCCGTCGGGAGGTCGTCGGGCTGCTCGGTGCCGCCGGTGACGAGCGTGGCGCCCTCGTCGATCCCCTGCTGGATGTAGCCGCGCACGCGGTCGCGCTGAGCTGCGGAGATCAGGGGGCCGAGCCGTCCCGCGCCGGTGGCGGGGTCGCCGACCGTCCAGGTGGACTCGACCTCGTCGCGCAGGGTGGCGACGATGTCGTCGTGCTTGTCGGCGGGGACCAGCAGGCGGGTGAACGCCGTGCAGGTCTGGCCCGAGTTCAGGTACGCCGATCCCACGGCGGCCTTGGTCGCCTTGGACAGCTCGTCGCCATCCAGGCTCGGGAGCAAGATGTTGGCGGACTTGCCGCCGAGCTCGAGCGCGATGCGCTTCACCGTCTGGGCTCCGACGGCGGCGACCCGCTTCCCAGCTGCGGTGGACCCGGTGAAGCTCACCATGTCCACCTGCGGGTGGGCGGCGATGGCCTCGCCGACGACGGGACCGGTTCCCGAGACCAGGTTGAACACCCCATCGGGGAGCCTGATCTCGTCGATGATCTCGGCGAGGATGAAGGCGTTCAGCGGTGCCACCTCGCTCGGCTTCAACACGACGGTGTTCCCGGCGACGATGGCGGGCGCCACCTTCAGCACGATCTGGTGGAGCGGGTAGTTCCACGGCGTGATCGCGCCGACGACGCCGAGCGGCTCCTTGACGACGAGGGAGCTGCCGACGGTCTCCTCCCATGCGAAGTCCTCGACGATCGCCGGGTAGCTGCCGGCGATGAGCTGCGGCAGCCCGGCCTGGATGCGCTTCGAGAGGAACATCGGCATGCCGACCTCGCCGCAGATCGTCTCGGCCAGGTCGTCGCTCCGTGCCGCGATCCCCTCGGCGAGCGCTTGGACGTACTTGGCGCGATCCGCCGGCGCGGTGGCGGCCCAGGTCGGGAACGCGGCCACAGCGGCGGCGACCGCCAGGTCCACGTCGGTCTCGTCACCTTCCGGGATCGATCCCATCACGGACTCGGTGGAGGCGTTGATGACCTCGATGGTTCCGGTTCCGTGCGGGTCCACCCACCGGCCGTCGATGTAGAGCTGGTCGTACTGCTGCATCTCTGACTCCTCGATGACGGGCTCCGGAGGGGCGCCCGGGCCTCGTTCCGTCCCGCCGACGCTACCGACTCCCCAACCCGCCCACTCCTGCACGTGGTCCCTGCGCAGCGATCTGGACGTCGACTCGCCAGCCCCGGACCGTCCACGACCCTCGCCGACCGGCAAGGATCACGGTCATGGACACTGCGCAGATCACCATCGATGCCCCCTCCGAAGCGGTGTACGACCTCGTGGCCGACATCACGAACATGGGCCGCTGGTCACCCGAGTGCTTCCGCACCGCCTGGGTCGACGGCGCCACCGCTCCCGTCCCGGGTGCCCGGTTCAAAGGCTGGAACCGCACCAAGGTCCTGGGCATCCCGGCTCAGTGGTCCACCACCAGCACGATCCGCCAGGCCGACCGCGGCCGAGCGTTCAGCTTCGACACCGGCCTGTCGGGAGCCCGCTGGACCTATCGCTTCGAGTCGGCGGCGGACGGCACGGGCTGCACCGTGATCGAGACGCGCGAAGACGCCAACCCCAACCTCGCCATCAAGCTCCTGTCGCTGCCGCTCGAGGGCGTCCGCCGCAAGCAGCTCACCGAAGGCATGCAGGTGACGCTCGAGCGCCTGAAGGCCGCCGCCGAGTCCGCCTGACCGCCGACCGATCGGGATCGACGAGGCCCGTCACCTCGGACGCGCGGTCCGGCGGCGCGCTGCGTCGCCACGTCAGCTGGTGGCGACGGTCCTCGTGTCCCTGCCGCTGCGCAGGACGGTTCCCGGCAGATCACCCGTCGGCTCGCCGTCGACCACCACGATGGTGCCGTTGACGAGCACCCGGCTCACGCCGATGGAGCTCGCCGTCAGGCGGGGCGAGTCGGCCGGCAGGTCGTACACCAGCTCCGCCAGCTCGGAGCCCACCGTCTCCGGGTCGACGACGACGACGTCAGCGTGGAACCCCTCGGCGAGGATGCCCCGGCCTTCCAGCCCGAACAGCTCGGCGGGGACCTGGGTCATCAGCTGCACGGCCCGCTCCAGCGACACCAGCTTCTTGCCCCGGAGCGTGTCGCCGAGGAACCGGGTCGGGAACGGCGCCCCGCACATCCGATCGAGGTGGGCACCGGCGTCGGAACCGCCGAGCATGGCCCGGTCATCCGCCCAGGTCTGGCGGCGGAGCTCCCACGACGCATCGTCCCCGTCGGGAGGGATGGGCCACAGCACGGTGCGCAGGTCGTCGGCGACGACGACGTCGATCAACGTGGCGAAGGCGTCGGTGCCGCGCTCCGCGGCCAGATCGGCGACGCGGCGGCCCTTGAGGCCCTCGTTCGCCTCGGAGTAGGTGTCGCCGATGATGTAGTTCTCGAAGTCGGCGAGCCGCTTGAACACGCCGGCCTCGGGAGCCTGCGAGAGCTCCTGCATCCGGGCCTGGACCTCGGGCTTCTGCAGCTCCACGATCCGCTCGGCCACCGGGAGGCCGAGGACCAGGTCCTTCCAGCCCGGGATGAGGAACAGCCCGCAGTGGTTGAGGAAGCTCATGTTCATCGGCACCTGGACCGGGAGGGTCAGCGCCACGATCCGCCCGCCCTTCGCCGCGGCCACATCCGCCGCCGACAGCTGGCGCGGGATGCGCGTGGGCTCACGGGAATCGATCGTGAGGACGTTCCAGTTCAACGGCCGCTTCGCCGTGGCCGTCATGTCCGAGAACAGCTCGATCTCCTCGTCGGAGAACTGATCGAGGCAGCCATCGGTCATGGCCTCAAGCGTGGTGCCCGGGTGCTGCTCGACGACGGCGCACAGCGCCAGCAGCTCCTCGCTGGTCGCCCACCGGGAGGCGACGGGCTTGCCGTCGCCGTCGGTGTGGGTGCGGCTCAACGTGGTGGAGAAGCCCAGGCCGCCGGCCTGGATCGACTCGGCCAGCAGGTCCTGCATGGCCGCCACCTGGTCCGGCGTGGCCTCGTTGCCCACCGAGTCCGCGCCCATCACGTAGCGGCGCAGGGCGTTGTGGCCCACCAGGAACCCGGCGTTGACGCCGACGTTGCCCTCGAGGCGATCGAGGTACTCGGCGAAGGTCTCCCAGTTCCACGGGACGCCCTCCTCGAGCGCCGCCACCGACATGCCTTCGACGCTCGCCATGAACTCCCGCGTGTACGCGGCGTCCTCTGCCCGGAGCGGCGCGAGGGTGAAACCGCAGTTCCCGCCGATCACCGTCGTGACGCCGTGGACGTTCGACGGCGAAGCTCCCCCGTCCCAGAACAGCTGGGCGTCGTAGTGGGTGTGCGGGTCGATCACGCCGGGGATGACCAGGTGGCCGGTCGCATCGATGACGTTCGCGGCGTCTTCGCTGATCTCACCGGCCGGGGCGATCGCAACGATGCGGCCGTCGCGCACGGCGACATCGGCCAGGCGGGGTGCGGCGCCGGTGCCGTCGACGACGGTGCCGCCGGTGATCAGGTGGTCGAGCATGGATTCCTCCGGCGGGTGTCGGACAGGCCGTTTCTGACGGTCCGTCAGATCGTATCGGGCCGGCGCGCGGCCAGCATGCTGCTGGCCGGTCGGCACCGTCAGCACCCCTCGGTAGGGTCTCGGGCATGACCGACACGTCGAAGATCATCTACACCCACACCGACGAGGCACCGGCCCTGGCCACGTACTCGCTGCTGCCGGTGATCGAGGCGTTCACCGGTGCCGCCGACGTGGTGGTCGAGACCCGCGACATTTCCCTGGCCGGGCGCATCCTCGCTGCGTTCGCGGACCTGCTCCCCGCCCACCAGCAGGTGCCCGACGCCCTCGGCGAGCTCGGTGAGCTGGCCACCCGGCCCGAAGCCAACATCATCAAGCTCCCCAACATCAGCGCGTCGCTCCCCCAGCTCAAGGAGGCCATCGCCGAGCTGCAGGGCGACGGCTATGCGCTGCCGGACTTCCCGGACGAGCCGGCCACACCGGCCGAAGAGGACGCCCGGGCCCGCTACGACAAGGTCAAGGGCAGCGCGGTCAACCCGGTGCTGCGCGAGGGCAACTCGGACCGCCGGGCGCCCAAGTCGGTCAAGGAGTACGCCCGCAAGCACCCGCACTCGATGGGGGCGTGGTCAGCAGACTCCAAGACCCACGTCTCCACCATGATCGCAGGGGACTTCCGCCACAACGAGCGTTCGCTCACCCTCGAGGCCGCCGACACGCTCCGCATCGAGCACGTCGCCGCCGACGGCGATGTCACCGTGCTCAAGGCGTCGCTGCCGGTGCTCGCCGGTGAGATCATCGACGCCACGGTCATGAGCCGCGTGGCGCTCGAAGACTTCCTCACCGCCCAGATCGCCGACGCCAAGGCCAAGGGCGTCCTGTTCTCGGTGCACCTCAAGGCAACCATGATGAAGGTCTCGGACCCGATCATCTTCGGTCACGTGGTCCGTGCGTTCTTCGCCGACCTGTTCTCCGCCCACGGCGCGCTCCTCGACGAGATCGGGGCCAACCCGAACGACGGCCTCGGCGCCATGCTCACCGCCATCGCCGGGCTCCCGGCTGACCAGCGCGACGCGATCGAAGGCGCCATCGCCAGGGCGTACGCGTCCGGGCCGGCCGTCGCGATGGTCGACTCCGACCACGGCATCACCAACCTGCACGTCCCGTCGGACGTGATCGTCGACGCCTCGATGCCGGCCATGATCCGGACCTCCGGGCAGATGTGGAACGCCGACGGCGAGCAGCAGGACACGAAGTGCGTGATCCCCGACAGCAGCTACGCGGGCATCTACGAGGTGGTCATCGAGGACTGCAAGCGCCACGGCGCCTTCGACCCGACCACCATGGGCTCGGTCCCCAACGTGGGCCTGATGGCACAGAAGGCCGAGGAGTACGGAAGCCACGACAAGACCTTCGAGATCGCGGCCTCCGGCACCGTCCGGGTGGTGAACAGCAGCGGGTCCACCATCCTCGAGCACGAGGTCGGCGCCGGGGACATCTGGCGGATGTGCCAGGCCAAGGACGCCGCCATCCAGGACTGGGTGAAGCTCGCCGTCACCCGAGCCCATGCCTCGAGCACGCCGGCCGTGTTCTGGCTCGATGCTGACCGCGCCCACGACGCCCAGCTCATCGCCAAGGTCCAGACCTACCTGGCGGACCACGACACCGATGGGCTGACCATCGAGATCCTCCCGCCCGCCGAGGCGTGCCAGTACTCGATCGACCGCATCCGCAAGGGCGAGGACACCATCTCGGTCACCGGCAACGTGCTGCGTGACTACAACACGGACCTGTTCCCGATCCTCGAGCTGGGCACGAGCGCCAAGATGTTGTCGGTGGTCCCGCTCATGAACGGCGGCGGCCTCTTCGAGACCGGGGCCGGCGGGTCAGCACCCAAGCACGTGCAGCAGTTCACCAAGGAGAACCACCTGCGCTGGGACTCCCTGGGCGAGTTCCTGGCTCTGGCCGTGTCCCTCGAGCACCTGGCGACCACCGCGGGCAACGCCCGCGCCCAGGTCCTGGCCGACGCCCTCGATGCCGCCACCGGCCGCTTCCTCGACGAGGGCCGCTCGCCGTCCCGCAAGGCCGGGGAGCTCGACAACCGCGGCAGCCACTACTACCTCGCCCGGTACTGGGCCGAGGAGCTGGCCGCGCAGACCGCGGACGCCGAGGTCGCCGGACGCTTCGGCGCCGTGGCCGCCGCCCTGGTCGAGGGCGAGGCGGCCATCGTCGCCGAGCTCAACGGCGTGCAGGGCGCACCGGTCGACATCGGGGGCTACTACGCCCCCGACGCCGCCAGGGCGTCCGCTGCCATGCGCCCGAGCCCCACGTTCAACGCGGCCATCGCCCTGCTGAGCTGACCGACCGTTGCGCACCGAGCGCGCGGAGGGCTCAGCGACGCAGACCGAGGTGGCCGTAGATCTCCTCGATCGACTGGGCCCGGTTCATCGCGTACAGGTGGATGCCCGGCACCCCGATCTCGAGCAGCTGCTCGATGAGGCCGATGGCCACCTCGACGCCCAGCTGGCGGGTGGCCTCCGCGTCGCCGTCGACCTGGTCCATGCGCTCGTCGAGCCAGGTCGGGATCTGGGTGTTGTTCATGGCCGACATGCGCCGGGCACCGGCCACGCTCACGAACGGCATCACGCCCGGGAGCACCGGCGTCGTGCACCCGAGGGCGGCGAGCTCGTCGACCATGACCCGGTAGTGGTCGGCCTCCCAGAAGAACTGGGTCATGCCGAAATCGGCGGCCATGAGCTTGGCGGCCAGGAACTCCCGGTCGGTGGCCCGGTCCGAGGATCGAGGATGGACCTCGGGGAAGGCGGCGACGCCCACCGAGAAGTCGCCGACCTCGCGGGCGAGGGCGACCAGCTCGGTGGCGTAGACGAAATCGCCACCCGGCTCCGACCCGTCCTTCGGCGGATCTCCGGCCAGCGCCAGCACGTTCTCGACGCCGTGGTCGCGGTAGGCCTCCAGCAGGTCGATCAGCTCGGCGCGGGTGTGGCCGACGCAGGTCAGGTGCGGCATGGCCGGGAAGGCCTGCTCCTCGTTGACCCGGACCACCAGGTCGTAGGTGGTGTCGCGGGCCGAGCCCCCGGCGCCGTAGGTGATCGAGACGTAGGCGGGCTCGAGCGCGGACAGTTCGTTGACCGCCAGATCGAACGAGGCCATGCCCGCCGGGGTCTTCGGCGGGAAGAACTCGAACGACCAGGTCGGGCCCTTGGCGAGGAGGTCGGAGATCCGGGTCATGGTGCTCCGAGGCTAGGCCACCGCGGTCAGTGCTTGAACTGGCGCTCGCCGGTGAACACCATCGCCACGCCGAGCTCGTCCGCCCGAGCGATGTTGGCCGCATCCTTCACCGATCCGCCCGGCTGCACGATCACGGCGACACCGGCCGATGCCGCCGCTTCGATCCCGTCGGGGAACGGATAGAAGGCGTCGCTGGCGCACGCACCCCCGGCGGCACGCCCATCGGCTTTCTGCGCGGCGATCTGGCCGGCTTCGACCCGGTTCTGCTGCCCGGCGCCGATGCCCCAGGCCACCCCGTCCTTCACCAGGACGACGGAGTTCGAGGTGACCGCAGCGCAGATCCGGAAGGCGAGGGCCGCGTCGGCCAGCTCGGCGGCCGTCGGCACCCGCTCGGTGACGACCTGCCAGTCAGCAGGCCGGGCCACGAGCCGGTGCGGCTCCTGGACGAGCCAGCCCCCGCTGATCGGTCGCAGGTGACGGCCTGCCGGCACCGGGGCCACGGCCTCGATCAACCGGGTGTTCTTGCGCTTGCCCTGGAGGGCCTCGACGACCCCGGGGGCGTAGCCGGGGGCGATGACGAGATCGGCTTGAGCCGCGGCCACCATCTCGACCACGGTCTCGTCGTCGACGACCCGGTTGAGGGCCACGATGCCGCCGAAGGCCGAGCGGGCATCGCAGTCGAACGCCCGCTGGTAGGCCTCGGCGAGGGTGTCGGCCACCGCCGCACCACAGGGGTTGGCGTGCTTGATGATGGCCACGGCCGGCCGGTCACCGGCCGCAGCACCGAGGTCGTGGGCGAGCAGCCAGGCGGCGTCGGCGTCGTACAGGTTGAGGTAGCTGAGGGCGATGCCGCCGTACTGGGTCGCCGTCGCCCACCACGGATCGGCACCCTCGGTGCGGTAGAGCGCGGCCCGCTGGTGCGGGTTCTCGCCGTAGCGCAGCGTCCGGTCCTCGCGGGTGGCGGCGACGTGCAGGGTGGGCGGGAGCACCGGGTCGTCGGCCTCGTCGAACCAGGCGACGACGGCGGCGTCGTAGGCGGCGGTGTGGGCGAACGCCGCTCGCGCCAGGCGGCGCCGGGTCTCATCCGAGAGGGTGCCGGAGGACGACGAGCGCAGCTCCTCGAGGATCGAGGGGTACTCCGACGGATCGGTCAGCACCCCGACGTGCGCGTGGTTCTTGGCCGCCGCGCGCACCATGGCCGGGCCGCCGACGTCGATCACGTCCTCCGCAGTTCCGCCGCCGTGGGCGAACGCCGAGGGATCCGATCCGAACGGGTACAGGTTGCCGACCACGAGGTCGAACGGCTCGATGCCGTAGTCGGCCATCTCCGTGACGTGATGGGCGTTCGACCGGTCGGCGAGGATGCCGCCGTGGATCTTCGGGTGGAGGGTGACCACCCGGTGGCCGAGGATCGCGGGGAAGCCGGTCACCTCGGCGGTGTCGGCCACCGGGATCCCGGCCTCGCGGATCGATCGGGCAGTCCCACCGCTCGACACCAGGTCCCAGCCGAGCTCGTGCAGGCCCGTGGCCAGCTCCACGATCCCGGTCTTGTCGTACACGGACAGCAGCGCCCTCATGGCAGGCGGACCCCTTCGGATTCGGATTCGGATTCGGATTCGATCGTCGAGATGAGACGGAGCAGCGTCGCCGGGTACAGCGCTCGTTCCACCGCCTTGATCCGCTCGTGGAGCGAGGACTCGGTGTCGTCGTCGAGGACCGGGACCGCCTCCTGGGCGAGGATCCGGCCGGTGTCGACGTCGAGGCCGGCGATGTGCACCGTGCAGCCGGTGACCTTGACGCCAAAGGCGAGCGCGTCGCGCACGGCGTGCCAGCCCTTGAACGACGGCAGCAGCGCCGGGTGGGTGTTCAGCAGGCGGCCGGCGTACGCAGCCTGCATCGGCTGGGTGAGGACGGTGCCGAACCCGGCCATCGCCACGAGGTCGATGCCGTGGGCCACCAGGGTCTGGGCCAGCTGGGAGGAGTAGGCGTCGCGGTCGAACGCACCGTCGAAGCGGTCTCGTTCGACCAGTTCGGTGGCGATGCCGGCCCGCGCTGCGATCCCGAGCCCGGCGCACGGCCGGTCGGCCACCACCAGGGCGACCGGGACACCCGCCTCGATCATCGCGTCGAGGATGGACCCCGTTCCCGACACCAACACGCCCACTCGCACGTGCCGGGACGCTACCAGCCGGCCGGAGGCCCTCGATCCGGGCGGTACCTTGCCCCGATGGACATGAGCAGGGTGACCGCAGGCGACAAGGTCCTCGCCGGCTCCGGCGTCGGCCTGATCATCGCCTTGCTCTTCTTGCCCTGGCACCAGGTGTTCTCGTTCTCGGCGAGCGCCGTCGACGCACCCGGCGGATGGTGGGGCACGGCGGCGGCCCTGCTCACCGCGGCGATCCTGGTGGTCACAGGAGTGCGGCGCTTCACGGACACCTCGCTGCCGACGCTTCCCCGTCGCATCGGCGAGGTGACCCTCGGTGCGACCGCCGCGGTCTTCGGCCTGCTGCTGATCAAGCTGGCGCTGGACACCGACTACCTCGGCTTCGGCGCCTACGCCGCCCTCCTGCTCGCCGCGGCGATGGCCGTCGGGGCGTTCCTGGGCAGGGACGAGACCGACGAGGCCCCGCCCGTCGGCTCGGGCCGCGGAGCCCCGCCCACCCCGTTCTAGAACCCGTGGGTGGACGCGACGGTGCCCGCCTCGAGGGGCGGGCACCGTTCGATCCGTGGAGCGCCGAGACCCGGCGCTGCGACGAGACGGGTCAGAGACCGAGGCCCCGGACGATCTCGACCATCAGCTCGCCGGCTTCGGTGGGGTTGTTGCCCACCTTGACCCCGGCGTCGGTGAGGGCCTCCATCTTGGCGGCCGCCGTGCCCTTGCCGCCGGAGACGATGGCGCCGGCGTGGCCCATCTTCTTGCCGGGAGGGGCGGTGACGCCCGCGATGTAGGCGGAGACGGGCTTGGTCATCTTGTTCTTGATGAACTCCGCCGCCTCTTCCTCGGCGGAGCCGCCGATCTCGCCGATCAGCATCACGGCCTTGGTCTCCGGATCGGCCTCGAAGGCCTCCAGGCAGTCGATGAACGACGTGCCGGGGACCGGGTCGCCGCCGATGCCCACGCAGGTGGTGACGCCGATGTCTTGGAGCTTGAGCTCGTAGAGCGCCTGGTAGGTGAGGGTGCCGGAGCGGCTCACGATGCCGACCGGGCCGCCCGGCTTGGCGATCTCGCCGGCGGTGATGCCGATGTTGGCCTTCCCGGGGCTGATGATGCCCGGGCAGTTCGGCCCGAGGATCCGGGTGTTCGGGAAGTCGCGCTTCACCTTGTTGAAGAAGTAGGCCTCGTCCTGGGCGGGGACGCCCTCGGTGATGACGACCACCAGCTCCATGCCGGCCTCGGCCGCCTCGAGCACGGCCGACTGCACGCCTGGTGCCGGGATGAAGACGCACGACACGGTGGCGCCGGTGGCCTCCTTGGCCTCGGCCACCGTGGCGTAGACGGGGATGCCGTCCACGTCGGTGCCGGCCTTCTTGGGGTTGACGCCGGCCACCACCTGGGTGCCGTAGTCGCGGTTGCGCAGGCCGTAGAACTTGCCCTGCGATCCGGTGAGTCCCTGGTAGAGGACCTTGGTGTTCTCGTCGACGAAAATGGCCATGGGGGTTCCTCTACTTCGCCAGCTCGACAGCGGTCTTGGCCGCCTCGATCATCGTGGACTTGGACTGGAGCTTGTCGGAGGCGTGCTCGGCCAAGATGGCCCGCCCCTGCTCGGCGTTCGTGCCGTCGATGCGGATCACGATCGGAGCGTCGATCTGGACGCGGCCCAGGGCGGTGACGATGCCGTTGGCCACCTCGTCGCCCTTGGTGATGCCGCCGAAGATGTTGATGAAGATCGACTTCACGTTCGGGTCGTTGTTGATGACCTCGAGAGCACCGGCCATGACCTCGGCGTTGGCGCCGCCGCCGATGTCGAGGAAGTTGGCCGGCGAGCCGCCGACCTGGTTGACGATGTCGACCGTGGACATGGCCAGCCCGGCGCCGTTGGCGATCACGCCGACGGAACCGTCGAGGCCCACGTACTGGAGGCCCTTGTCGTGGGCGGCCTGCTCGCGCTCGTCGCGGATCTGGGTGGCGTCGATGACGTCCCAGCCCTCGTGGCGGAACTCGGCGTTGCCGTCGAAGGTGACCTTGGCGTCCAGCGCGTGCACCTCGCCCGTGGGCTTGAGGATCAGCGGGTTGATCTCGCAGAGGTCGCAGTCGCCCTCGGTGTAGGCCCGGTAGAGCTTGAGGAGGATGTCGACGGCGCCGTCGTTGGCGGCCGGGTTGAGGTTCGCGGCCTCGACCCACGACCGGGCGGTCTCCTCGGAGAGGCCGTCGACCGGGTCGATCCAGATCTTGGCGATGGCGTCGGGGTTGGTCTCGGCGACCGACTCGATCTCCACGCCACCTTCGGCGGACAACATGCCGAGGTGCTTCTTGGCGGCACGGTCCAGCGTGAAGCTGGCGTAGTACTCCTCGGCGATGTCCGAGGCCGACTCGATCCACACCGTCTTGACGATGTGGCCCTTGATGTCGAGGCCGAGGATGAACTCGGCGTGCTCACGGGCTTCGGCGGTGTTGGCGGCGAGCTTCACGCCACCCGCCTTGCCCCGCCCACCGACGTGGACCTGGGCCTTGACCACCACCGGGTAGCCGATGCGATCGGCCGCAGCCACCGCATCCTCCACCGTGGTGACCGCTTCGCCTTCGGACACCGGGATGTCGTAGGTGGCGAAGAACTGCTTGCCTTGGTATTCGAGAAGGTCCACTCGGACTCCTGAGATGAGGTTCAGCGCGTGACCGGGCGATACTAGGCAGGTGCCTGGAACCTGTTCTCATCCGAGCCTGCGCAGCGAGGGCGCTGCGTGAGCCCCGTCGACCAATCCCGCAACCACGTCGGACGGGCGGCCACGGTCGCCCTGGTCGGCGTGGTCGTCCTCGGCCTGGCGCTGGGCCTGGTGACGCTCGCCCTGGGCGGCCGCAACAGCAGCGACCTCAACATCGGCGACCAGACGTTCCAGGCCGGAAGCGCCCAGGACAAGGCCGAGCTGATCGCCAGGTCCGGTCCGATCATCTATGCCGATGTGTCCGGCCGCAAGGACCGCGACATGATCCTCCAGCACACCGGGACCAACCCCGCGAAGGGCTGGCATGCGTTCCTCGCAGCGCCCATCGACAAGGCCCGCGACTGCACCTGGGAGTGGCAGGCCGACGAGGAGCTGTTCCGCGCCAAGTGCGACCCCGAGCTCACCGCCCCCGCCGACGGCAAGGGGCTTCCGCAGTTCCAGGTCAAGGTGATCGACGGCCAGCTCGACGTCGACCTGAACGCCGATGCCCGGGCGGCGGCGTCTTCCACCTCGACCACCTCGACCACCGGGGACTGACCGCGCCCTAGGGTGCGCGCATGCAGCGGATCGTGTGCACCGGGTGGGGCCCACCCGAGGATCTGGTGGTCGTCGACGAACCCGATCCCGTTCCCGGCGAGGGCCAGGTGGCGGTGAAGGTGGCGGCGGCGGGGGTGAACTTCGTCGACGCCCTGTTCGTGGCCGGGACCTACCAGATCAAGGTGCCGCCGCCCTTCACGCCGGGGAGCGAGCTGGCCGGCATCGTCACGGCGGTGGGGCCGGGCGTGGAGCTGCTCCAGGTCGGCGACCGCGTCCTGTCGTCGCTCGGCCTCGGCGCGTTCACGTCCCATGCGGTGCTTCCTGCGCTGGGCGTCACCCGGACCCCCGACTCGCTGGCGCTCACCACGGCGGCGGCGCTGGTCCAGTCCTACTGCACGGCCTGGTTCGCCCTGCAGCGGCGGACCACGGTCCGACCCGACGAGACCGTGCTGGTCCTGGGTGCCGGGGGCGGGGTGGGCCTGGCCGCCATCGACGTCGCCCGCTCGATGGGCGCCCGGGTCATCGCCGCAGCCTCCACCGCCGAGAAGCTCGAGGCGGCCCGGGCCATGGGCGCGACCGACACGATCGCCTACGAGACCGAGGATCTGAAGGTCCGGGCCCGGGAGCTCTCCGAGGGCGGGGTCGACGTGGTCGTCGATCCGGTCGGCGGCCCCCACACCGACCCGGCGCTGCGGGCGCTGGGCGTGTTCGGTCGACTCGTGGTGATCGGCTTCGCCGCCGGCTCGATCGCCACGCTCCCGGCCAACCAGGTCCTGCTCAAGAACCGGACCGTGGTCGGCGTCGACTGGGGGGCCTGGGCCATGCAGCACCCGGCCGGTCAGGCCGTGGTGCTCGACGAGGTCCTCGACGCGGTCCGCCTCGGTGAGCTGCACCCCACCCCGCCGGCCGAACGGCCCCTCATCGAGGCGGGCGCGGTCCTGCGGGACCTGCTCGACCGCCGCCTCACCGGCAAGACGGTGCTGGTGCCCTGACCTGCGCACCCGTCGGCCTTGCCCGGCGATTCCCCGTCGAGTCGACGCCGTCGGCGCGCCGGGCGGGTGCGGTCAGCCCTGGAGGAGGGTGGCGCCGTCGCCCGTGATGGTCCAGCCGGGATTGTGAGCGACCTCCCAGGCGTGGCCGTCCGGGTCCAGGAACATGCCGGAGTACCCGCCCCAGTCCGTGGGGGCGCCCGACCGGCCGATGGTGGCGCCCGCCGCCTCCGCCTCGGCCAGCACCGCGTCGACCTCCTCCGGTGACCGGGTGTTGTACGCGAGCGTCACTCCGCCCCAGCCCCCTCGGTCGTCGACCACGCTGTCGGCCGCCAGCTTCTCCCGGCTCCACAGGCCGATGACCATGCCACCGACCTGGAAGAACCACACGTCGTCATCGGGCGTCTGGCCCTTCCAGCCGAGCGCCTCGTAGAAGGCATTGGCCCGGGCGGCATCCGCCACGCCGAGGGTGATCAGGGACACTCGCTGCTCCATGGAAACCCCAGTATCCGCTCAGGACTCGTTCGTGACCAGGGCGACGACCTCGCGCCGCTGGACCTTGTCGGTGCCGGTGCGCGGCAGCTCGTCGACGGCGACGTAGCGCACGGGCTGCTTGTAGGTGCTCAGGCGGTCGGCCACCCAGGACGGCAGGTCGAGGGCCTCGAGGGCTTCGACGGAGGATCCGACCGAGAGGCGGACCGCGGCGACGGGGACCTCGCCGTCGCGCTCGTCGGGCACGGCCACCACCGCTGCCTCCAAGACGTCCGGATGGTCTTCCAGGGCCTGCTCGACCTCGACGGCGTAGACGGAGTAGCCGCCCCGCTTGATGACGTCTTTCATCCGGCCCTCGAAGTTGATGATCCCGAGCGGGCCGCGTCGGGCGAGGTCGCCGGTCCGCAGCCAGCCGTCATCGGTGAGCGCGCCGGCGCTGGCCTCCGGTGCGCCGTGGTACCCCTTGAGCACGCCGGGCCCGCTGAGCCACAGCTCGCCCACCGCACCCATCGAGACCTCGGCGCCGTCCTCGTCGACCACCTTGAACCGCACGCCCGGCAGCGGCATGCCGACCGAGCCGCCGAGCGACGCCGGGACCAGGGGCGGCGACACCCGGACGGCCACGCCGCCTGCCGTCTCCACCATCCCGTAGCCCTCGGCGAAGATCGCCTCGCCCACCGAGCCGAGGAGCGGCAGCGTCGCCGAGGCCCCCATCCGCTTGAAGCGGTGCGCCAGATCAGCGGGCATGGCGTCGGCGCCGGAGATCCACAGGCGCACCGACTTGAGGTCTCGGTCGACGGCGCCGGCCTCCTCGAGCATCCGGTACATGGCCGGGACCCCGGCGAACACCGTGGCTCGCCGCTGCTCGATCTCGTCGAGCACCTGCACCGGGTTGAACCGCGGCAGGAAGCGCACCGGGATCGCCGCACAGGCGGCACCCACCACGATGGCGAAACCGAAGATGTGAGCGACCGGCAGCGCGACCACCAGCTCGTCGCGGTGGAGCTCGGTCGGCACCAGGGCCGCGAGCGACATGCCGCCCAGCAGGCCGGCGTGGGTCAGCTCGGCGCCCTTGGGCTTGCCGGTGGTGCCCGAGGTGTAGAAGAGCGCCCCGACATCCTTCGGTTCGGCGGGGACGGCGGGGCCGAAGCCCTCGTCGCTGGCAACGTCGTCGGTGCTGCGGATGACCAGCGCAGCCCCCGAGTCGGCCACCACGTGGTCGACCTCGCCCGGTGCCATCTGGGCGTTGACCGGTGCCGGGAGCCGGCCGGCGCGGGAGACGGCGAGGGTGAGCAGGAACTGCTCGTAGCCGTTGGCGGTGGCGACCACGACCCGGTCGCCCAGCTCGCTTCGAGCCGCCACGCCGCCCGCCCAGAGATCCACCAGCTCCGCAGCATCGGTGGTGGTGAGGTCCAGCGCCGACCCCGCCTCGGAGACGAGCGCCCGCCTCGGGTGGGCTCCGGCGACCAGCTCCATGAGCCGGCCCAGCGTCAGGCCCCGCCCGCGAGCCAGGTCGATCCGATCGGTGAGCCGCATGCGGATCACCCTAGAGGCGCGGTCAGGCTTTCTTCAGGGGTGCCCAGGCGAGCAGGAGCGTCTTCTGGCCGACGGTGGGGAAGTGGATCGTGATCTCGGTCTTGTCGCCCGATCCCCTCAGGTCCATGACGACCCCCTCGCCCCACTTGCCGTGCACGACGTCCTCGCCGAGCTTGAACGTCGCCCCCGACGGGCTCGACGCACTCGCCGACACGGCCCGCTGGCCGGCGGCGATGGCCTGGTCGACCATGCGGTCGCGGTTGGCCTGGCGCTGCTCTGACGAGATGCCGCTGCGGCGACTGGGCCGGTCGCCCCAGCTCGATGTCGACGAGTCCGTTCCCGAGCTGTCCGCCCAGCTGCCGGCGCGCGACCCGCGGCGGTCTCCGTCGATGGACTGGACCAGCCGCTGGGGGATCTCGTCGAGGAACCGGCTCGGCGGGTTGTACTGGGTGGACCCGAAGATCGTGCGGCTCCAGGCGTGGGTCAGGTAGAGCCGCTCGCGGGCCCGGGTGATGCCGACGTAGGCGAGTCGCCGCTCCTCTTCCAGCTCGATGGGCTCCCCGAGCGAGCGCATGTGCGGGAAGATCCCGTCCTCCAGCCCGATGAGGAACACCGCCGGGAACTCCAGGCCCTTCGCCGAGTGCAGGGTCATGAGCACCACCTGCGAGTCGTCGTCGGGGATCTGGTCCGAGTCGGCGACGAGGCTCACCTGCTCCAGGAACTCGTCGACCGACTCCGCCTCCCGGGCCGAGCCCACCAGCTCCGACAGGTTCTCCAGCCGGCCCTCGGCCTCGATGGAGTGCTCCACCTGGAGCTCATCGAGGTACCCGGACCGGTTCAGGACCGACTCGAGCAGCGGGCCGGGCCCCTGATCGGCCACCTCGGCCGAGTTGTCGATCACCGACAAGAAGTCGGCGATGCCCTTCACCGCCCGGCCTTGGATCCCGGCCTCGTCGGCGCGCCGCAGCGCCTCCATGAACGAGTAGCCGCGCATGGCCGCCCACGCGTCGAGCTTGGCGACCGACGAGTCGCCGATGCCGCGCTTGGGGATGTTGAGGATGCGCTTGACCGCCACCTCGTCCGCGGGGTTCACCACCGCCTTGAGGTAGGCGAGGGCGTCCTTGATCTCCCGCCGGTCGTAGAAGCGGGTGCCGCCCACCACCTTGTAGGGGATGCCGGCGCGCAGGAGGTGCTCCTCCATGACCCGGCTCTGACCGTTGGTCCGGTAGAAGACGGCGACGTCGCCCCACACGTGGTCACCGGAGTCGTGGAGCTTGGCGATCTCGTGCGCCACCCACTGGGCCTCGTCGGTCTCGGTGTCGGCGTGGTAGCGGATGATGGCGTGGCCGTCGCCCTCGTCGGTCCACAGCTCCTTGGGCTTGCGGCTCAGGTTGTTGGTGATGACGGCGTTCGCCGCATCGAGGATCGTCTGCGTCGACCGGTAGTTCTGCTCCAGCACCACCACCGTGGCGTCGGGGAACGCCTCCTCGAACTCGAGGATGTTCCGGATGTCCGCACCGCGGAATCTGTATATTGACTGGTCACTGTCGCCGACGATGCAGACGTTGTGGTGCTCGCCGGCGAGCTGGAGGATCAGCTCGTTCTGGACCTTGTTGGTGTCCTGGTACTCATCGACCAGGACGTGCTTGAAGCGGCGGCGGTAGTGGTCGAGGACCTCGGGCTCCTTGCGGAACAGCTCCACCGCGTTGCGGAGGATGTCGTCGAAGTCCATGGCACCGGCCTTGAGCAGCCGTTCCTGGTACTCGGCGTAGACCTCGGCGATCTTGCGCTCGAACACCACCTCGGCCCGGGCTGCGAACGCCTCGGGCCCGATGTCGTCGTTCTTGGCCGCGGAGATGGTGGCGTGGACCGAGCGGGGCGGGAAGCGCTTGGCGTCGAGCCCCTTGTCTCGGATGACGTAGCCGGTGAGGCGGACCGCATCGGCCTGGTCGTAGATGGTGAACGACGACGGGTAGCCGAGCCGGTGGCCGTCGCGCCGCAGGATGCGCACGCAGGCCGAGTGGAACGTGGACACCCACATCTTCTCCGCCACCGGCCCGACGAGGGCCCCGACGCGGTGCTTCATCTCCTGGGCGGCCTTGTTGGTGAAGGTGATGGCCAGGATCTCGAACGGCGACACGCCGGTCTGGATGAGGTGGGCGATGCGCGACGTGAGCACCCGGGTCTTGCCCGACCCGGCACCGGCGATGACGAGCAGCGGCCCCTCGTCGTGGATGACCGCCTCCCGCTGGACGGGGTTCAGCCCATCGAGGAGCTCGGCGTCGGACGGCAGGGCAGGCATCAGGGCCACACTACCGGGGGCCTCTGACAGCGGAATCCGGCTCGCGATGGCGGAGAAGGGGGTACGGGCCGGGAAGAATGGCTCCCATCTCTTCCGTCGACCCGGCCCCGGTGGGGGCCCCCACCGGTAGCGCCCGCACCAAGCGCGGGCGCAAGCAGTCGGTGCAGAGCCGCGCCGTGAAACGGACGCTGCTGCTGGTCGTGACGCTGTTCGTCTTCTACTACGTGGTCATCCCGACCTTCGCCCGGTCGCGGGACTCAGCCGACCGCCTGGCCCAGCTGAATCCGCTGTGGATCGTGCTCGCCATCGGCCTCGAGGTCGCCTCGCTCCTCTGCTACACGGTGCTCACGCGGGTCACGCTCCCGTCCGAGCCGCGGCTGTCGCTGTTCACGATCTTCCGGGTCCAGATGTCCACCAAAGCGGTGGGCAACCTGGTCCCGGGCGGGTCCGCAGCGGGCGGAACCCTTGGCTACAGCCTCTTCACCACGGCCGGGGTCCCGCCGGCGGCGGCGGGGTTCACCTTGGCGAGCGTGGGTCTGGGCTCGGCGGTCGTGCTCAACCTGATCCTGTGGGTGACGCTGCTCATCTCGATCCCGATGAACGGGTTCCGGCCCGCCTACGTCACCGCGGCCATCGTCGGCGTGCTGCTCCTCGCGTTCGCCGCCGGTCTCGTCTACCTGCTGATCGAAGGCCGTGATCTGGCCGAGCGGGTGCTGCGGGCGATCTTCCGGAAGCTCCCGTACGTCGAGGAGGAGACGGCGGCCCGGTTCGTCCACCAGACGGCCGACCGCATCCAGGACCTCGCCCGGCAGCCCGAGCTGGTACGCCGAGGCGTGCTGTGGGCGGCCGCCAACTGGGTGCTCGACGCGTCGTGCCTCTGGGTCCTGCTCCACGCGTTCGGCTACACGATGAACCCCATCAACCTCGTCGTCGCCTACGGCGTCGTCAGCGTTGTGGCGTCGATCCCGCTGACGCCCGGTGGCCTCGGCGTCGTCGAGTTCACCCTGCCCGCCCTCCTCGCCACGTTCGGCGCGCCCCCGCAGGCGGCCACCTTCGCCGTGCTGGCGTGGCGGCTCATCCAGTTCTGGATGCCGATCCCGGTGGGCGGCCTCTCGTACGCATCGCTGAAGCTCGGGCCGCTGGGGCGGCGCCAACGGCTCGCGGCCGTGCGGGAACTGGCCCGAGAAGCCGGCGAGAACGCCCGCGTCCGCGTGTGGGACCAGCAGACCGGCGAGTACCGGGTGGTGAAGGCGGCGACGGCCGAGGCCCTCCTGGCCGGCGACGACGGCGCGCACCTGTCGCTCGAACCTCCGCCCGATCATCCGCGGCCGGATGACCTCGACGACCCGGGGCCCGCAGCCTCGACGGAGGCCTCGGCAGACGAGGACCGCGACGATGACGAGCTCGAGGACGACGGACCGCACGTGGCCGCCGGCCCGATCTGACGGCGCCCTGGTCCGCCTAGGCGGTCATGAGTCGGGTGCGGAACAGGTCGAGCACCTGGTTGAGCGCGTCGTGGGTGGGATGGCCGGGCTCGTCGACGAGGTCCTCGGTGAGGACCGAGTGAGCCGTCTTCCCGATGTCGTGGACGTTGCCCGGCGATGAGTCGATCTCGACGCCGACGAACGAATCGCCCAGCTCCTGTTCGAGGCGGGCGAACCGCTCCCTCGGTGCCATGAAGTCGTTGGAGAAGCGAAGGCCGAGGACGCAGAGGTCCTCGTCGTCTTCGCAGCGAGCCTTGACCGCGGCCAGGTCCTCCGGCGACAGGTTCAGGTCTCGCTTGTGAGCCCCGTTCAGGACGAAGGGGAGCGACGGCTGGGCCAGCACCGGCGCCTGCACGACCGGGTCGACCATCATGGCCAGGGCGAAGTTGCCGGTGAGGCACATGCCGACGACGCCGACGCCGGTGCCGCCGCACCGCTCGTGCTCGTGACGGGCCAGGGCCTTGCACCAGTGGGTGGCGGGCGAGGTCCGGTTGCGGGCCCAGGTGGCGAACTCCTTCGACACGCACGCCCACGCCAGGGTCTGGGCCGCGTACGCCTGGGTGAGGTCCTTCCCGGGCGTGCCGAACAGCGACGGCAGCACGGCGGTGAACCCGGCCTCGTCGACCCGCCGCCCGAAGTCGGCCACCAGCGAGGTGATGCCGGGGATCTCCGAGATCACGAGGACCGCAGGACCCTCCCCTCGCCGGAACACCTGCCGGGTCTTGCCCTCGAAGGTGAAGGTCGTCTCGTCGTAGCCGTCCAGCGCGCTCATCGCCCGAACGCTACGGGCGATCAGGCGCTGGAGCGGTGATCGAGCCAGGCGAGGAGGTCGTCGCGATCGAGCGGCATGGTGGCGACCTTGCCCTGGACGGCCTCGACGCCGAAGCCGAACAGCACGGCGCGCTGGTGCTCCGTCTCCACGCCGACCGCCAGGCTCCGCCACCCCAGGCCGTGGGCGAGGATCACGAGCGAGCGGGCCACCTCCACGCCGGCGGGCTCGTCCAGGCTGATCTGGCCCACGAGGGCGGGGCCGAGCTTCAAGCCCCGCACCGGCAGGGTGGCCAGCTCGCCCAGCGACAGGCCGCCCTGGCCGGCGTTCTCGACGAGGACGGCCAGCCCTGCTCGGGCCAGCGTGGCCACGACGGCGCGCAGGTCGGGGTCGGCAAGGTGCCGCTCGCGGATCTCGAGCACGACCGCGTCGGGGCCGACGCCGGCCTCCTCGAGCTCACCCAGCAGGGCGTCGGTGAGGTGGGGCAGCGCCAGCTCGGCCTCGGACAGGTTGAGGTGGACCGGCACCGGCGCCGCCGGCCCGAGGTGGCCCAGCCAGCGGCGGCGGTCGGCCAGCGCCGCCCGGCGGACCCAGCGCCCGAGGGGGCCGGCCAGGTCGTCGTTGGCCGCAGCCGACAGGATCCGGATCGGGCCGACGGCACCGAGGACCGGGTGGTTCCAGCGCACCAGGGCTTCGATGCCCGCCAAGGAGCCGTCCCGGCCGACGAGGGGCTGGTGCACGAGGTGGAGACGGTCGCCTTCGATGGCCTCGGCCAGGTCGATCCCGAACGGGTCCGTGCGCTGCGCCACGGGGTGGGCGCCAGGCGCACGGAGGTGCGGCTCGGCCCCGCCGGCTGCGTCCGAGGCGACGTCGCCGTCGCCGCTGAGGTCGGCGACCACGACCTCGGCTCCACCTTCGCCCGCGGCACGGGCCTGCTTGTGGGCGTACATCGCCAGGTCCGCGGTGCGCAGCAGGCGGTCGGGGTCGTCGGCGGGCAGGTCGGCCAGGGCGACGCCGACGCTGACCGTCACGTGGAGGTGGCGCTCGCCCACGTCGACCGCGCTGCCCTCGACCACCGACCGGACGCGGGCGGCGATGGTGTGGGCCTGATCGGCGTCGGTGAGGTCCTCGCAGACGATCACGAACTCGTCGCCCCCGGTCCGGCAGACCGTGTCCGACGGCCGCACGGCGCGTCCGATGCGCTCGGCCACCTCGACGAGGAGGCGGTCGCCGCGGTCGTGGCCGAAGCGGTCGTTCACCGACTTGAAGCCGTCGAGGTCGCAGAACAGCACGGCGACGTTGCGGCCCGACCGCCGGGCCCGGGCGAGGGCGAGGGTCAACCGGTCGAGCAGGGCGGCCCGGTTCCCGACACCGGTGAGGGGGTCGTGGGTGGCCTGGTGCGCCAGACGCCGCTCGTCGATGTCTCGTTCCACGGCCACCGTGACCAGGGACAGGACCGAGTCCCGCACCGCAGGGCGGGCGATGGGCGCACCGGGCTCGGCGGCCAGCAGGCCGACGAGGGCCAGGGTCCGGCCGTTGCGAGGCGAGCGGACCGGCAGGATGGTCGCCGATCGCCAGGAGTCATCGGGCAGCACGGGGTGGGTGTAGCGGGGGTCCCCGAGCGCGTTGGCCACCATGACCGGCTCGCCGGTGATCACGGCCTGGCCGAACGGGTTGCCGAGGCCGGGCTCGAGTGCCGCGAACCAGGCGGCCAGGGCCTCCTCGTCGGGCTCGTCGGACTCGGTCACGAGCGACAGGCGTCCCTCCTCCTCGACCGTGGCGATGACGACCTTGGCGCCGAGGGTGTGCCGTTCGAGCAGGGCCCGGGCGGCGATGATGGCCGTGGCGACCGGGGCGCCGCGGGCGATGAGCTCGAACACCTCGGCCTGGCCGTCGGCGAGCAGGGCCACGCTGCGGCGTCGGAGCGCACCGAGGAAGGCGTCGGCCGCGAACCGGACCAGGCCGAGGACCTCATCGGACGGCGGCGGCTCGTGGGTGCGCCAGGTGAGGCCGAGCACGCCCACGAGCTCGCCGCCGTAGCCGAGGCGGACCCAGAGCACGCCCTTGTCGTCCGCGTCGACGAGGGCCTGCTCGGTGGCTTCGCGGGGGATGGTCCCCGGGCCGCGCACGAACACGTGCCCCGCCCGCTCGAAGCGGGCGGTCAGCCAGCCGAACCCCTTGACGTCGACCTTCTGGCCGCGGACCCGGGTCGGGACCGTGCTCCGGCGCGACCACTGGTGCGAGACGCGCAGCGTCGACCCGTCGGGGGCCAGCTCGTCGATGAACGCGGTGTCGGCTCCGAAGAACGAAGCGATCTCTCCCAGCCCCACCTCGATGGCATCGTCGAGCAGCAGCGGTGCGCAGCCGATCAGCCGGGTGGAGATGGAGGCCACGAGCGCCTCGAAGGCCACCTGCTCGGCCAGAGCCAGCTCGGCTCGGTGGCGCTCGGTGATGTCGCGGACGATGCACAGGACCACGTCGCCGTCGCCGGGGACGAAGCGGGCCTCGACCCGGCGGGCGTCGAGCCCGGGACCGGCCGCGTAGACATCGGTCTGCAGACGACCGGTGTCGAGGGCGGCGGCGACCGCCTGCTGCACCAGCTGCAGGGTGGCCGGGTCCGCCGGCGTTCCGGCGGGCCGGGCGCCAGCCGTGGGGTCGAACACGCCGAGCACGTGACCGCCGTCGTCGGACAACTGCTGGCCGTCGCGCCGGAGCCGGACCACGGGGTCCGGCATCAGATCGATCATGGCCTGGGCCTGCGACTCGAGCCGGACCATGGCGCGGATGTCGGCCTCGTGCTCGAGGACCCGCGACACGCCGTCAGCCACCAGGTCCACGAGCGCGAGCTGCCACGAGGAGAACGGCTCGCGGGCCGTGGCGCCGGTGAACGCGATGGCGCCGGCGACGCGGCCCGTGACCCAGAGCGGGCAGGCGACCATCGAGCCGCCGCCCAGCGGGGCCTGCTCGTGGTTGGCCCCGGGGCCGCCGAGCGTCGCCACCGTGGCCTGCCGGGACAAGACGTCGTCGAGGCGCCAGTCCGACACGGTGTCCCCGGCCGCGGGCCCCACCGGGTCCGGTCCGGCCACGATGCGCACGCTGAGCCCGACCGGCGCTCGCAGGAGCACGAACCCGCGTCCCACGCCCAAGGCGCGACAGCCGGCGCCGACCAGCTGGATCAGGCGCTCGTCGGGATCACCGGGCGGGAGGCTGGCGACGCGGTGGAGCGCGGCGACGTCATCGGCGTGACGGTCACCGAGGTTGGTGGCCTCGCTGCCCGAGGCACCGACCCGCCCTCCCTCGGCCGTCGTGTCCGGATCCATACGTTCCTTCGCACCGTAACGGCACCTTGCCGCGTTGTGGTCACCCACCTGGGTGGATCTCCTATCGGCGGATCCGTCCCGAACTGCAGGGTTCTCAGGTCATCGGACGTGACCACACCCCTGGGCGGCGGAGCCGTGTGGAGCGACGTGACCTGCGCTCCGCCCCCGGCTCAGCGCCAGGCGGCTACTCCCACTCGATGGTGCCCGGGGGTTTGGAGGTCACGTCGTACGCCACGCGGTTGATGCCGTCGACCTCGTTGATGATGCGAGAGGACATCCGCTCGAGCAGGTCGTACGGGAGCCGGGCCCAGTCGGCGGTCATGGCGTCCTCGGACGTGACGGCTCGGATGATGGCCGGGTAGCCGTAGGTGCGCTCGTCGCCCATGACCCCGACCGAGCGGATGTCAGGCAGCACGGCGAACGCCTGCCAGATCTCGCGCTCGAGGCCGGCCGAGCGGATCTCCTCGCGGACGATGGCGTCGGCCCGCTGGAGGATGGCCACCTTGTCCGGCGTGACCTCGCCGATGATGCGCACCCCCAGCCCCGGTCCGGGAAAGGGCTGGCGCCAGACGATCTCGTCGGGGAGCCCCAGCTCGCTGCCCACCGCCCGGACCTCGTCTTTGAACAGGGCCCGGAGCGGCTCGACCAGGTCGAACTGCATGTCCTCCGGGAGGCCGCCCACGTTGTGGTGGCTCTTGATCTTGGCGGCGCTGGCGGTGCCGGACTCGATGACGTCGGGGTAGAGCGTGCCCTGGACGAGGTACTTGGCGTCCTCGATGCCGCCGGAGACATCCTCGAAGATGCGGATGAACAGCTCGCCGATGGCCTTGCGCTTGTCCTCGGGGTCCGTGATGCCTTCGAGCTTCTCGAAGTAGCGCTCGGCAGCGCGGACGTGGATGAGCTCGATGCCCTGGTGGCGCTGGAACGTCTCGACGACCTGCTCGCCCTCGCCGAGGCGCATGAGCCCGGTGTCGACGAACACGCAGGTCAGCTGGGGTCCGATGGCCTTGTGCACGAGGGCGGCCGCCACGGCGGAGTCGACCCCGCCGGACAGCGCGCAGATCACCTTGGCGTCGCCGACCTGCTTGCGGATGAGGTCGATCTGGGTGTCGATGACCGAGCTCATCACCCAGGAGGGCGGGCAGCCGCACACGTCGTAGAGCCAGTGCTGGAGGACCGCCTGGCCGTGCGGGGTGTGCACCACCTCGGGGTGGAACTGGACGGCGTGGATCTTGCGGGCCACATCTTCCATGGCGGCGACGGGGGCGGCCGGGGTGGAGGCCGTGATGGAGAACCCGTCGGGCGGGGTCGAGATCGAGTCGAAGTGGCTCATCCAGACCTGCTGGGTGGCCGGCTGGCCGCCGCCGAACACCACGGCGTCGGGGGCCGACACGGTCAGCTCGGTGCGCCCGTACTCGCCGACGCCCGTGTTGGCGACGACGCCGCCCGGGAGCTGCTGGGCGATGAGCTGGGCGCCGTAGCAGATGCCCAGCACGGGGGTCCCGAGGTCGTAGACCGCGGGGTCGATGACCGGCGCGCCCTCGACGTGGACCGACTTGGGTCCGCCGGAGAAGATGATGCCCGCCGGGTTGCGGGCGGCCACCTCGGCTGCGGTGATCGTGTGGGGCACGATCTCGCTGTACACGTGCGCCTCGCGGACCCGCCGGGCGATGAGCTGGGCGTACTGGGCGCCGAAGTCGACCACCAAGATGGGCCCCGTCTCCGAGGCGGCCAGGGCGGCGATGGGATCGGTCGGGTTCGTCGGGTCGGTCGGGTTCGTCATGGGTGCACCGGGGTGATCGTGAGCTCAGCCTTCTGGAGCTCCTTGAGCGTGCGGTAGCCGCACGAGGCCATCGAGCGGCGGAGGCCGCCGGCGAGGTTCGTGCTCCCGTCGCTGCGGTGGGCGGGTCCGACGAGCACCTCTTCGAGCGTGCCCACCGGCGGAGCGGGGACGCGTTCGGCACGGGGCAGATCGGCGTGACCGCCGTTGAGCCCCCAGTGCCAGCCGCGGCCCGGTGCGTCGGAGGCGGCGGCGAGCGGTGCGCCGATCATCACGGCATCGGCCCCGCAGGCGACGGCCTTGGCGATGTCGCCGCCGGTGCGGATGCCACCGTCGGCGATGAGGTGCACGTAGACGCCGGTCTCGTCGAGGTGGCGCATGCGGGCGGCGCGGGCGTCGGCGATGGCGGTGGCCTGGGCCGCACCCACACCGAGGACCCGGCGGGTGGTGGAGGTGGCGCCCGAGCCCACCCCCACGAGGATCCCGGCGGCGCCGGTGCGCATCAGGTGGCGGGCCGCCTGGTAGCTGGCGCAGCCGCCGACGATCACGGGGATGTCGAAGCGGCGGACGAACGTCTTGAGGTTGAGCGGGTCGCCGTCCTTGGTGACGTGCTCGGCCGACACGACAGAGCCCTGGACGACGAGCAGGTCGAGCTCGGCGGCGAGGAGGGCATCGGCGAGCGCCGGGAGCCGCTGGGGCGTGATCGATGCGCACGACGTGACGCCGGCGCCGCGGATCTCCTTGATGCGGTCCCGGATGAGCTCGGGCTTGATGGGCTCGGCGTAGAGCTCCTGCAGGCGAGCCGTGGCCCGGTCGTCGGCCACGCCGGCCTCGGTGAGGCCCGCGATCTCGGCGAGCACCTGCTCGGGGTCGTCGTAGCGGGTCCACAGCCCCTCGAGGGCCAGCACGCCCGCGCCGCCCAGTTCCCCGATGGCGACGGCGCTGGCCGGGCTGACGACGCTGTCCATGGCCGACGCCATGATCGGCAGGTCGAACGTGAAGGCATCGATCTCCCAGGACAGGTCGATGTCCTCGGGATCCCGGGTGCGCCGCGACGGGACCAGCGCCAGGTCGTCGAGGCCGTAGGCCCGACGACCGGTCTTGCCCATGCCGATCTCGATTTCAGCCACGGACATCTCCTCGAACCCGGTTGGGGAAAGGTAGGAGTCTACGCAACGGCCCCGGGGGCCCCGAACCCTGGCCGGCGACGGGTTCCGGACGCGCCTGCGGCCGCCCCGGAGGGCGGCCGCAGGGTTCAGATGGGGCGTCAGCGCCTCAGCGGACGGCCACCGGCGTGGCCTTCTCGCCGTGCTTCTGGGTGGGTGCTCCGCCGTCGGCCTGGGCCGGAGCGTTCGTGTACCAGATCTCGTCCTTCGTGGCGCCCTTGCCGTAGAAGAGGACGTCGGTCCAGTCGTCGTCGTCGAAGTCGCCGGCGATCGCTCGCTGGGTGGTCATGTCGTGCCCGCCCATGGTGAGGCCGTACCAGTCGCCCTTGGACTGCTCGCCGTAGAAGTAGCCGTCGATGTCGTCGGGCACGATGACCGCTGCGCCCTGGAGGCCCAGGGTGTAGGTCGCGCCGCGCACCGGAACCTGCGGGATCGAGATCGACCGGAACGTGGCTCCCTGGCGCACCCAGTAGGCGTCGGGGGCGGTGCCGTCGCCCCACCACAAGATGCCGTCACCCGTGGTCTGGTAGATCGTCAGCGGTCGGAAGTTGCCGTTGACGGTGAGCGACGAGGCGGCGAAGGAGCCGTCGGCCTTGCTGGCCCAGCGGTAGTCCTTGGCGGTGCCGGGGGCGTACAGCACGACGTCCTCGAGGTAATCGGCGTTCCAGTCCCCGGCCACCACCTGGAACGTGCCGGAGATCGAGAGGTTCACGGTGGTGTAGGAGCCGTCCCCGATCTCGTTCATGTGCCACACGTAGTCCTTGGCCGACCCGGGGGCGTACCAGACGATGTCGTCCTTGCGGTCCATCGCGCTGTAGTCGTGGAGGACGGTGGGCTTGAACGTGCCGTTGATCTTGATGGACCGGTTCGTGAAGTAGCCGGGGACATCGTCGGAGACCCACGCCGAGTCCGGCGCGGTGCCCGGGGCGTACCAGATGATGTCGTCGTAGTCGTCGCCGTAGAAGTCGCCGACGATCGGCGTGTAGGTCTTGTTGATGGTGAGCGGGACCCGGGTGAACGCGGCCGAACCGCGCTTCGCCTTGTTGCCGATCCACAGCGAGTCGGCGCCGGTCCCGGGCGCGTACCAGAGGATGTCGGTGGCGGCATCGCCGCCGAACTGACCGGTGAGCGGGATGAACGACCCGCTGACCGTCATGGCGCGGTAGTCCCACATCTGATCGGTCTCCGCGTGGGCGGCAGGTGAGGCCAGCAGGCCCGCCAGTGCCGCTGCCGCCAACAGGACGGCCGCAACTCGTGTCTTCACGTTCTTCTGCTCTCTCCCCGCCGAGCGGAGCGCCGAGGGCGGCGGCGGATCCGCCGGAAGCCCGGGCGCAACCTAGCAGTGGACACCACACCCCGTGTGGGCGCGGTCACGCTCCGAGCATGGACTCGATGCAGGACTGTGCGGGCCTGGTCGCCGAACCCGGGTCAGGGGGCGGAGGTGCCGTCGAGCGTCGCTGCCTCAGCCGATGGCTCGGCGTCGCGGCGGGGGCCCACCTGGAGGCCCCGCAGCGCAGCGCGGTCCGCAGTCTGGGGCTCGAGGTACCAGACCTCGTCCGTGCCCGGTCCGGCCTTGTACCAGACGATGTCGTACCAACCGTCGTCGTTGAAGTCGCCGATGATGGGGACCTCGTTGGCCTTCTCGTGGCCGGTCTGGGCGAGGTCGTAGAACTCGCCGGCGGACTCGGTGCCGATGAAGAGGGCGTCGTAGACGTAGGGCCCCGACACGACCGCCGCCCCGAGCGGGAACGGGGTGACCCGGCCCGAGCCGGTGACGGAACGAACCGCCTTGTTGGCGAAGTTCGTGCCGTCGCTCCACCAGTAGGCCTCGGGCCCGCGCTCGCCGCCCCAGAACAAGATGGCGTCGTTGGGCACCTGGTACACGACGACCGGCTCGTAGGTCCCCGAGATCGAGTACACCTTCTGCTCCCACGTGCCGTCATCGGTCATCGACCAGCGAAGATCGGGGTTCTGGTTCCCCGGTCCGTGGAGGAACAGGTCCTCGATGCCGTCGCCGTTCCAGTCGCCGATCACGGGGCGCTTGCCGCCGATGCCGCCCATCTGACGAGACGTGTAGTTCCCCGACCCGGAATCGGAGAAGTGCCACTCGTAGCTCGTGGCGCTGCAGTTCACGCAGTGGACGAAGAGGTCGTCTTTGTGGTCGGCCCGGTAGTCCAGCATCCGGTGGAGGGTGAAGTTCCCGCCCATGGTGTACGCCTTCGATGTGAAGGTGCCGTCGCCCTTGTTGATCCAGAGGTAGTCCTTGCCGGCCCCGGGGGCGTACCAGAAGATGTCATCGAGGTCGCTGCCGGCGAAGTCGCCCACCGTGGGCTTGAACGAGCCCGAGACCGCCATCGGCTTGCGGGTGAACGCGCTGGCGCCGCGGCTCGCCGCCTGGCCGAGCCACAGGGAGTCCGCCGTGGTGCCGGGGGCGTACCAGAAGATGTCGTCGGCACCGTCACCGCCGAACGATCCGACCAGCGGCTGGTAGGTGCCCGAGACGCTCAGCGACCGGTAGTCCCAGTAGCCGTCCGACACGGCGCCGGCGGGCGCCGCCGTCGCCAGGAGTCCCGCCGTGACCGCCATCGCTGCGATGACCGCAGCTGCTCGTGCTCGTGCTCGCACCGGGGACCCGCTCTCCCGCCCCACATGAGGGGCGCCACGGTCCGGGGGCCGATCCGCCGGAACCGGCCCACGAAGCTACCAGCACGTCCGCGGTGGGCCGGCCCGGCCGGGGGTCAGCGGCCCCGGTAGTTGGGGGCTTCGGCGGTGATGGTGATGTCGTGGGGGTGGCTCTCGCGGAGCCCGGCCCCGGTGATGCGGACGAACCGGGCGGCCTGCAGCTCCTCGATGGTGCCGGCCCCGCAGTAGCCCATGGCCTGGCGGAGGCCGCCCACCAGCTGGAAGATGATCCGGCGGACGGGGCCCTTGTAGGCCACACGTCCCTCGATGCCCTCGGGGACGAGCTTCTCGGCGTCGATGACGTCGCCCTGGAAGTACCGGTCCTTGGAGTACGAACGGGTCTTCATGGCACCCATCGACCCCATGCCCCGGTACTCCTTGAACCGCTCGCCCTGGTAGAGCACGACGTCGCCCGGGCTCTCGTCGACCCCGGCGAGCAGGCTGCCGAGCATCACGGTGTCCGCGCCGGCCGCAAGGGCCTTGGCGATGTCGCCCGAGAACTGGATGCCGCCGTCGGCGATGACGCAGGCGTCGTAGCCCTCAGCGGCGCTGGCGGCGTCGGCGACGGCCGTCAGCTGCGGGACGCCGACGCCGGCGACGACGCGGGTGGTGCAGATCGAGCCCGGTCCGACCCCGACCTTGATGGCCGAGGCACCGGCGTCGAGCAGGGCCTTGGCGCCGTCGTGGGTGGCGACGTTGCCGGCCACGATCGGGACGGGGAACTCCTCGACGATCTTGGCGACGAGGTTGATGACGCCGGCCGAATGGCCGTGGGCGGTGTCGACGACGAGCAGGTCGACCCCGGCATCGATGAGCGCCAGCGCCCGCTCGAACGCGTCGGGCCCGGTGCCGACGGCTGCGCCGCAGCGCAGGCGGCCCTGCTCGTCCTTGGTGGACTCCGGGTACTGGATCCGCTTCTGGATGTCCTTGACGGTGATGAGGCCCGACAGCCGCCCCTCGCCGTCGACCACCGGCAGCTTCTCGATGCGGTGGCGGCCGAGGATGGCCTGCGCCTCCTCGAGCGTGGTGCCCTGTGCGGCGGTGATGAGCCCCTCGCTCGTCATCACGTTGCCGATGCGCTCGTTCACATCCTCGTGGAAGCGCAGGTCGCGGTTGGTCAAGATGCCCACCAGGCGGCGGTCGCCGTCGGTGATCGGGACACCGGAGATCTTGAAGCGGGCCATGAGGTCCAGCGCATCGGCCACGAGGGCGTCGGGCCCGAGGGTGACCGGGTCGACGATCATCCCCGACTCCGACCGCTTCACCTTGTCGACCTCGCCCGCCTGGTCCTCGACCGACAGGTTGCGGTGCACGATGCCCAGGCCTCCGGCCCGGGCCATGGCGATGGCGAGGCTGGCCTCGGTGACGGTGTCCATGGCGGCCGACAAGATGGGGACCTGGATCTCGATGCCCGGGGTCACGAACGAAGCGGTGGACACCTCGTTCGGCAGCACGTCGCTGGCCGAGGGGACCAGGAGCACGTCGTCGAAGGTCAGGCCCTCGTTGGCGAATCGGTCGGACGGCGTGTCAGCCATGTGCGCTCCCGGGCGGCGTGTCGTTGCCGCAGGCTACCGGGCGCAGGCCGTCGGCGGGAAGCCGCGGAACAGCTGACGCCTGGGGCTCAGCGTCGCAGGGACTTCAAGATGGCTCGCGCCATCGTGGTGTTCATCTGGTACACCGCCGTCTTCGACGCGTCCCGGGCGAGCTTCACGACGCTGCCGCCGGTGACCTCCTCGACCGAGTCGAGCCCGTCGACCACCGCCTGCTTCGTGATGTCGGTGGCCTTGTACCCGGCGTTCGTGAGGGCCTTGACGACCTCGCTCTGGGCGACGGGCTCCGGGGCGGCCGCGGCGATGATGCGCAGCGCCTCCTTGGTGAGCTCCGCACCCTGGTTGATGGCCTCGTGGGGCGTGAGGCTCCCCTCCTCCTGACCCTCCACCGACGCCAGCCAGCGCCGCACCTTCACCACGAGCTCGCCGTGGGTCTCACCTTCGAAGGAGATGGTGGCCATGGGCGGCACGCTACCCGTGCGGCCCACCGACGCAACCGGACCGTCAGTTCTCGCTCGGGTCCTCCGGGTGGTTGGCGAACCAGGCGACCTCGCCGCGCTGGCGCCGGAGGACGGCCGGCCACTGGCCCGAGGGGTCGCTGGTGACGACGTCGGCGGCGTCGGCGTCGACCGCCCACCACGCGCCTTCGGCCAGCTCGTCCTCCAGCTGGCGGGGCGCCCAGCCGGCCGAGCCGGCGAAGATCCGCACGCCCGCCCACGGGGGCCCGCCCTCCGGGGGCGCATCGAGGTCGACCGCGGCGCAGTCGCCCACGATCCGGGCATCGGTGTGGGCGCCCACGAGCGGAGAGCGGCCCAGGGCGATCAGCGAGTCGCGGCCCACCGGTCCGCCGACGAACACCACCCCGGGCGCCGCCGCCCGGTCTGACCAGGCCGGCGCGACCTCGTCGACCGGGGTGTCGCTGGGCCGGTTCAACACGATGCCGAACGCGCCGTCGGGGCCGTGGGCGAGCAGCAGGACCACCGTCCGCTCGAACGAAGGGTCGGCGATGAGCGGGGTGGCCACCAGGAGGCGGCCTGCGTGGCTCACGGGCCACCAGCGGGTCTCGTCCGGTGCGCGGTCACGGGATCGAGGCTACCGGCGGATCCCCGATGGCCCCCTGGGACGGTCTCTCACCCGCGAGGGGGACATCGTTGCTACCGTTCCCACCAGGTCAGTGGGTGACCGGGAGGGTGCATCGTGGGAACTGTCGTCGCCGACGACCCCCGGCCAGCGCGCGAGGCGGCTCCCCCGCGCCCCCGGCGAGCACCCGCTGCACCGAACCGGCCCCGAAGCCGGCTACGGAGCCGGGCCCGCCCGGCGCCGATGCTGGTGCGCCTCTGCGTGATCGTGGTGCTCCCGATCCTGGCGTCCACCGCGATGCTCCTCCACGACGGGTGGACCCCCGTCGGCGACAACGCCACCATCGCGCTGCGCAGCGGTGATGTGCTCCGAGGCGACCCGCCGCTCACGGGGATGCCGAGCACGTCCGACACCATCACCGACGAGGCCCTCTTCCACCCCGGCCCGATCGAGATGTGGCTGGCGGCCATCCCCTACGCCCTGTTCGGGCCGGCCGGGCTCGTGCTCACCGTGGCGCTCGTGAACGCCGCCGCGCTCGTGTTGGCGGTCACCGTGGGGTGGAGGCGCGGCGGTCCACCGCTTGCGATCGCGATCACCGCCACCGGCCTCCTGCTCTCGTGGTCGCTCGGCACCACGGTCATCCGAGACCCGTTGAACAGCCACATCGAGCTGCTCCCGTGGTTCGCGCTCGTGCTGCTGTGCTGGGACGTGCGCCTCGGCGCGTGGCACTCGCTGCCCCTCGCCGTCCTCGCCGGGTCCTGGGTCGCCCAGGGCCACGTGGCCTACGTCCCGATGACCGCGGTCCTCGGGCTCGGCACCGCCGCCCTCTGCTACGTGGACCACCGGCGTCGCGACGCCGCCACCCGGCGGCGCTTCGCCCGCGGTCGCCGGCCCGCGCTCCTCTGGTCGCTCACCCTCGGCCTCCTCCTCAGCGTGCCCATGCTGGTGGACCAGGTCTCCGGCACCGGCAACCTCGGTCGCATGCTCGCCTTCTCGGGTCAGGACGGCCAGGGGATCCGCGTCGGGGCCCGCTCCATCATCTCCGCGCTCGGGGCTCCACCCGCCTGGCTGCGCGAGATCAACGATCCGTTCGTCCTGCTCCGGGGACCGAGCCTCCTCGACCTCGCCGCCTTCGCCGTCACCGTCGGGCTGTTCGCATGGGTCTACGCCGCCGCGCGGCGCCGGTCGGACGAGCTCACGATCACGCTGCTGCAGGGTGCGCTGCTGACCCTCGCCGGCGCAACGCTCGTCGTCACCCGCACGCCCCTCGGCGGCGCCGTGCTGGCCGCCGACCCCATGCTCCTGCTCCGGCCGGTGACCGCCATCGTGTCGCTGGGGGTCGGCTGGGGCATCTGGCGGATCGTCGAGCCGAAGGTCGAAGCGGACCTGGCCCGACCGCCGGTGCACCGGGCCGCAACCGTCATCGGCGCGCTCGCGGCGCTCGTGCTGGTCGCCGTCACCGTGTTCGCTCCCGCCAAGTTCGGTGGGTACGGCGAGGGGCTCATGGCGCCCATCGCCGGCCTGGAGCCCAAGGTGGAGGCGGCCGTCGGGGGCCAGCCGATGGTGCAGGTCAACGCGACCGGCTGGGCGGCGCGGCTCTACCTCCGCCACGCCGTGATCGAGGACCTCGAGCGCCACGGCACCGACACCCGCACCACCGACGACGAGCGGGTCTTCCGCCGGGGAGGCGATGGCCGCCGGGCACCCACGGCGACGCTCTGGATCGTGAGCGACGACGAGGAGCCCGCACCACCAGAACCCGATGCGGTCCTCGTCGGACGGGCCGATCTGGTGGAGGGGGGCGGCTTCTCCAAGGCAGCCGTCCGCCGCGTCACGCTGCGGCGCCAGCTCGACGCGGCGGGGAAGATCGAGCTGCGCGACACCGATCGGGTGTCCGTCGCCGATGTCAGCCGGGAGTTCTTCCGCTGGGACACGCCCCCGCCGGACCAGAACACGCTGCCGTCGGTGTGGGTCAGCATCGACTCGTTCCTGGAGCTGCAGTCCAACGGCCTGGTGGTCTCGCCGGAGGTCGACCCGGACCTGGTGGCGGCGATCCAGCGCGACGCCGTCGGCCGCTTCTTCGCCGCCCAGGACACCGAGGTGGCGATCTACCTCCGCGTGGAGCCGGCCGCCTGACGATCGCTCAGGTGTGCGCCATGCCGCCGCGTTCGACGGTGCCGGTGATGAAGCCGAGGAACTGCCGGAGCATCGCCGCCGTCGCGCCCCAGACCGTGTCGCCGACCAGCTCGAAGAAGAACAGCGACCAGTCCTCGCCGCGGAGCACCCACCGCTCCTCGCGGAACACCTCCGGGTCGAGCAGCTCGGACAGGGAGACGGTGAGGACCGCCGCCACCTCCGCCGGGCTCGGGTGCAGCACCGGCCGCTGGGCCAGCACCGCCACGTAGGGGACGATGAACGAGTTCGACGTGATGGTGCTCAGGTGGTCAAGCTCGCCGATGATCTCGACGAGCGACGGGTCCAGCCCGATCTCCTCGCACGCCTCCCGCCGGGCCGTGTCGCGCAGGTCCTCGCCCACGTCCTGGCCGCCGCCCGGGAACGACACCTCACCGCTGTGCACGCGCAGGGCGGCAGATCGGCGGGTCAAGATGATCCACGTGTCGCCCTCGTCCTCGTAGACCGCGGCGAGCACCGCCGAGGCCCGGTCGACATGGCCCTCGCGCGGGGAGCGCACCGGCGGACCCAGCTCGGCGAACCGCGAGCGGATCTGGGCGATGGACACCTGGCGCTCGGCCTCGCCGAGGCCGGCCCACGGCGGCGGACCGCCGGGGCGGACATCGGGCGGTCGCGGGATCTGCTGGGCACCCCCGCGCCGTGCGGCGGGACCATCAGCCGCAGCTGCGCTGCTCATCGGACGGCTACGAGCCGGCGGGGGCGGCCTCGGCGGCGAGGTGCTCGAGCACCTCGCGGAGGCCACCCATCTTGAGGTCCGCCATCACCCGGCCAGGTGTGATCTCGCCCTTCTCCCACTCCATCCAGGAGGCGAGCAGCTTGGCGGGATCAGTGGGCGGACGGTCCATGCCGCCATGCTACCGAGCCGCACCGATCCGACCATCGGTCGGCATCTGCCGAGCTGAGGGCCGAGTAACGTTCCCCGGGTCGAGTCGACGTCTGGGCAGGGAGGAACCCGTGGCGGCTGAACCACCCAGCCACCTGCGCAACCGTCCCCGCCAGGCGCGCTCGGCCGCCCGCGTGGAGCTGCTGCTCGACGTGGCCGAAGCGGTGTTCGAGGAGGTCGGCTACGACGCCGCCACCACGAACCTGGTCGCCTCCCGCGCCGGCGTCCCGGTGGGCACGCTCTACCGCTGGTTCCCCGACAAGGCCGCCCTGGCCGAGGCGCTCACCGATCGCTACCTCGACGGCCTGGTCGCGCTGTACCGGGATCTCCTGACCGACCTCCCGCCCGAGGAGCGCATCGGCGACTTCCTCCACCGCGTCATGGCCAGCCTCGTCGTCGAGACGCGCGGCCAGAAGGCCCTGCCCGCCCTGCTCGTGTCGGCCATGGTACCGGGCAACCGCTCGCCCGCCGGCGCCCGCATGCGCGCCGGGCTCGAGGGCCACATCCGCGGCCTGATCGAGCTGCGGGTGCCCGGAATCCCCGACGACATCCGCGACCGCACCGCCGAGGTCACCGTGACCCTCGCCCACCTCGTGATCGCCGCGGCGGCCGACGGCGATGTGGATGACGAGCGGCGCCAGGTGCTCACCCACGAGTACACCGACGTCCTCCTCGCCTACCTGGAAGCCAAGTTCCCCAGCAGCGACCATCCCGCCTGGAACGACCCCGACGTCGCGGTCAAGCCCCTCTACCCCGCCCCCCAACGAGACGAACGCATCGCCAGCGCCGATTAGGTCGGCCTGGGGGTGTGACCTGGCTGGCCGCGCCGATCGGACGGACCGCCGCGGTGACGGGTCCCACCGCTCGATGGCTCGGTCGGGCCGAGAACGACGAAGGCCCGGCCTTGCGGCCGGGCCTTCGTGAACACATCGCTCGGGTGAGCGACGAGATGACTACATCATCCCGCCCATGCCACCCATGCCGGGGGGCATGCCGCCACCCATGCCGCCGCCAGCGCCCTCTTCTTCGGGCTTGTCGGCGACGATGGCCTCGGTGGTCAGCAGGAGGGCGGCGATGGACGCCGCGTTCTGCAGGGCCGCACGGGTCACCTTGGCGGGGTCGAGCACGCCGGCCTTGAGCAGGTCCTCGAACTCGCCGGTGGCGGCGTTGAGACCGATGTTGCCGGTCTCGCGCTCGATCTGCTGCACGACGACCGCACCTTCCAGGCCAGCGTTGCTGGCGATCTGGCGGGCGGGGGCGTCGAGGGCGTTGTGCACCGAACGGGCACCGGTGGCCTCATCGCCTTCGAGGCCCTCGAGGGCCTTGGCGACCGCAGCGCGGGCCCGGACGAGGGCGGTGCCGCCACCGGGGACGACGCCTTCCTCGATGGCCGCACGGGTGGCGGAGAGGGCGTCTTCGATGCGGTGCTTCTTCTCCTTGAGCTCCACCTCGGTGGCCGCACCGACCTGGACGACGGCGACGCCACCGGCCAGCTTGGCGAGGCGCTCCTGGAGCTTCTCGCGATCCCAGTCGGAATCGGTGTCGTCGATCTCGCGACGGATCTGGGCGATCCGGCCCTCGACGTCGCCGGACTCGCCGCCGCCTTCGACGATGGTGGTCTCGTCCTTGGTGACGACGACCTTGCGGGCGGTGCCCAGCAGGTCGAGCGTGGCCGACTCGAGCTTGAGGCCGATGGTCTCGGAGATGACCTGGCCGCCGGTGAGGGTGGCCATGTCGCCGAGCATCGCCTTGCGGCGCTCGCCGAACCCGGGGGCCTTGACGGCGACCGAGTTGAAGGTGCCGCGGATCTTGTTCACCACGAGGGTGGCGAGGGCTTCGCCCTCGATGTCCTCGGCGACGATCAGGAGCGGCTTGCCGGTCTGCATGACCTTCTCGAGCACGGGCACGAGGTCCTGGACCGAGGTGATCTTCGACTCGGTGAAGAGGATCAGCGGGTCGTCGAGGACGGCCTCCTGGCGCTCCGGGTCCGAGACGAAGTACGGCGACAGGTAGCCCTTGTCGAACTGCATGCCCTCGGTGAAGGCGAGGTCGATGCCGAAGGTGTTGCTCTCCTCGACGGTGACCACGCCGTCCTTGCCGACCTTGTCGATGGCGTCGGCGAGGACCTCGCCGATGGCCTTGTCGTTGTTGGCCGAGATGGTGGCGACCTGGGCGATCTCGCTGCGGTCGTCGATCTCCTTGGCCTGCTCGGCGATGGACTCGACCGCGGCGGCGACGGCCTTGTCGATGCCCCGCTTGAGGGCCATCGGGTTGGCGCCGGCGGCGACGTTGCGGAGACCTTCCTTGACGAGGGCCTGGGCGAGCACGGTGGCGGTGGTGGTGCCGTCACCAGCGACGTCGTTCGTCTTGGTGGCCACCTCCTTCACCAGCTGGGCGCCCATGTTCTCGTAGGGGTCTTCGAGCTCGATCTCGCGAGCGATGGACACGCCGTCGTTGGTGATGGTGGGGGCGCCGAACTTCTTCTCGAGCACCACGTTGCGGCCCTTCGGACCGAGCGTCACCTTCACGGCGTCGGCGAGCTTGTTCACGCCCGCCTCGAGACCGCGGCGGGCCTCGTCGTCAAACTTCAGGATCTTTGCCATAGGGGTTCCTCAGCTCACTTCTCGACGATGGCGAGCACGTCACGGGCGTTCAGGATCAACACGTCCTGGCCGTCGACCGTGATCTCGGTGCCGCCGTACTTGGAGTACACGACGGTGTCGCCGACAGCGACGTCGACGGGGATGCGCTTCTCGCCGTCCTCGTCCCAGCGACCCTCACCGACGGCCAGGACCTCGCCCTGCTGGGGCTTCTCCTTGGCGGTGTCGGGGATGACCAGGCCGGAGGCCGTGGTCTCCTCTGCGTCACCGGGCTTCACGATGATGCGGTCTTCGAGCGGCTTCAGGGCCATGCTTCGCCTCCTGGGCGTGTGGTTGGTGCCACGCCCTCCGAATGGGGCGTTAGCACTCGTCTCTAGCGAGTGCTAACCCTACGGCGCGCTCCCCCCGATCGCAAGCAGTCGAGGCCCGAGAGTGCTAATTCGGCCCGTGGAGGCCGCTGCCCACCCCTCTGGCCTGGGCGCTCAGCTCAGGAGGGGGAGCTTGAGGTTGGGGTCGGCGCCGTGGTCGAGGCCGCTGGGGCCGTCGGCACCCAGCCGCCACCAGGCGGCCGCGGCCACCATCGCCGCGTTGTCGGTGCACATCGCCCGGCTCGGCAGGAAGCCGTGGATGCCGTCTTCGACGCAGGCCGACAAGAAGCGCTCGCGCAGCAGGGAGTTGGCGGCCACGCCGCCGCCGAGCACGAGGCCCTTGGCCCCGATCTGCTGGGCGGCCTTGCGGGCCTTGTGCACGAGGACGTCGACCACCGCCTCCTGGAAGCTGGCGGCCACGTCGGCCGTGGCGGACTCGGGGTGCTTGCGCACGTGGTTGATGACCGAGGTCTTCAGGCCCGAGAACGAGAAGTCGAGGCCGTCGTTGTACATGGCCCGGGGGAACGCGATGGCGTGCGGGTCGCCCTCCATCGAGATGCGGTCGATGGCGGGCCCGCCCGGGTAGCCGAGGCCGAGATACCGGCCGACCTTGTCGAACGCCTCGCCGGCGGCATCGTCGATGGTGGAGCCGAGCAGGCGGTAGCGACCGTGGCCCTCCATCGAGATGAGCATCGTGTGGCCGCCCGACACCAGCAGCACCACGAGCGGCAGCTCCAGCGACGGATCCTCGACGAGCGCGGCGTACAGGTGGGCTTCGAGGTGGTTGACCGCCACGAACGGCACGTCCCACACCAGGGCGAGGGCCTTGGCGGTGCTGACGCCGATCAGCAGCGCGCCGACCAGGCCCGGCCCGACGGTGGACGCGACCGCGTCGAGCTCGATGCCCTCGAGGCCGGCTTCCACCAGTGCCTCGGCGATGACCGGGGTCAGCAGGTCGACGTGGGCGCGGCTGGCGATCTCGGGGACGACGCCGCCGAAGCGGGCGTGGATGTCGACCTGGCTCGACACGACCGAGCTGCGGACCTGGTGGCCGCCCACGACGACCGCCGCCGCGGTCTCGTCGCACGAGGTCTCGATGCCGAGGATCTTGGTGCCGGCGTGGATCGGGAAGCCCATGGTGGAGGGCACGGTGGTGGTCACGAGGCCTCCTGGCCGCTGGCGGTGCCGGCGCGAGGTGGCACGGCCGGGTGGGGGCGCCCCGCCGGCGCGTCGGTGAAGCCCTGGCGGACGATGGGCCAGCGGGACCGGCTCTGGAGCCGCTCGAGCCGGGTGTCGTACTCGTCGGTGGCGATGCCGTGCGCCCACATGACCAGAGCGTCCTCGCCGTTGTCCGAGTAGTACGCCTTGCGGGCACCGCCGGGAGCGAACCCGAGGCTGCGGTACAGCTCCTGCGCCCCGCGGTTGGACACCCGGACCTCGAGGGTGAGCTGCTCCGCACCCAGCAGCCGGGCCTGGCGCACCAGCTCCACCAACAGGCAGCGGGCGATGCCGTGGCGCTGCCACGCCGGGTCCACGGCGATGGTGGCGATGTGGCCGTCGTCGGCGATCATCAGCACGCCGGCGTAGCCCACGACCGTGGCGCCGAGCCGGGCCACGAGGTACAAGCGGCCGGAGCGGTCGAGCTCCTCCTCGAACAGCCGGGACGACCACGGGCGCGGGTACACCTGCGCCTCGATGGCGAGCACCTCGGGCAGGTGGCGCGGCCGCATCGGCGAGACCGTGAGGGCCAAGGCGGTGGACCCGGCGACGGGTGCGGCGCTCACGCGCCCTCCCGGACGGACCAGTTGATCTCGGCATCGGGCTTGCGCAGGTACAGCAGCTCGATCTGCTCGGGCCGGACCCAGTCCTCGCGCAGCGCCTTGGCGTGGGCCAGCTGCACGAGCGACCGGGCCGACGGGTACGCGTGGTCGCCGCCGGCGACCTCGATGCCCGGGCGGAGGCTCAACGTGTCCGCGTAGCGGACGGCACCGTCACCGGCCAGGAGCGTGTCGCCGGGCTGGGCCTGGAGCTCGGCGGCCAGGTCGTCGGCGCTGCCCACAGTGGGCTCGCTGATGCGCTGGATCCCGCCGGGCACCTGCCGGTAGAAGGCCCAGAAGACCTCGTTGCGGCGGGCGTCGATCACCGTGGCGATGCGGCGATCGGTGAAGCGGAGGGGGAACGCGAGCAGGTCCAGGCTCGACACCGAGATCATCGGCACCCGCAGCGCCTGGGCGATGGCCTTGCCCGAGGCCACCCCGACGCGCAGGCCGGTGAACAGGCCGGGACCGTTGTCCACGGCCACGCACGAGATCTCCGACAGCTCCACGCGGGCCTGGCGGCACACGAACTCGATGGCCGGGGTGAGGTTCTCGGCGTGGCGCTTGCCGCGGGCCGAGTGCGAGGACGCCAGGACGCCCTCGTGGCCGCCGATGGCGCAGCCGACCTCGGCGGTGGCGCTCTCCAGCCCGAGGATCAACACGGCGCGCCTCCCGGTCCGACCCGCCACGGTGCGACCGCCTCGGCCAGCTGGCGGGCGCGGGCGGGCCACGAGCCACCGACGCCGCGCAGCTCGATGCGGCGCGCATCGTCGTCGTCGCCGAACGCGATCTTCAGCTCCAGGTACTGGTCCGGCAGGGCGGGCAGCACCGCATCACCCCACTCGACCAGCATCACCGCGTCCTCGTCGAGCATCTCGCTGACGCCGAGGTCGGCCACCTCCCGGAGGGTCTCCAGGCGGTAGACGTCGAGGTGGTGCATCCCGAGGCGGCCCCCCGAGTACTCCTGCACGATGGTGAACGTGGGGCTGGTGACCTGGTCGGTGATCCCGAGGCCCCGGGCGTACCCCTGAGCGAACGCGGTCTTGCCGGCTCCCATCTCGCCGGCGAGCAGGACCAGGTCGCCGGGCAGGGCGATCGCAGCGAGCGCGGCCGCCAGCTCCTGGGTCTGGGCGGCGCTGGAGGTCTCGACGACCAGCGGGTCGCGGCTCATCGGCCGGCCTCCGGCGCACACCCGGCCGGGGTGGCGACGAGGAGGCGGGAGGAGCAGGTCACCGCACGATCTTACGGACCGGTGCGCGACAGGCGAACCTGGCGCGGCAGCGCCAGATCCGTCGCATCGCGCGGCCGCGGGGTCACCGGTGCCTAGAACGGTCGCCGCATGGCGCCGCCCACCTCATCCAGCCCGCTCGTCCTGTTCGTCGACGGCCGCGCCGTCGCCCCCGTGGAGGTCGCCGGAACCCGCCGCGCCCGCGCCCGGGGTCTGCTCGGACGGGCCGGGATCGACGGCGCGCTGCTGCTTCCCGCCACGTCCTCGGTGCACACGTTCGCCATGCGCTTCGCGATCGACATCGCCCTCTGCACCGCGGAGCTCGAGGTCCTCCGCGTGCGCACCCTCGAACCGGGAACGCTCGTGCTCCCCCGCCGCGCGGTGCGCACGGTCGTGGAGGCCGAGGCGGGCTCGTTCGCCCGGTGGCAGCTCGCTGCCGGCGCCCGCCTCGCGGTGGGCTGAGGTGGAGTCAGGCCTCGATGCGGGCGACGAAGCCGTCGAGCAGCTCGGCCAGCTCGTCGGGGCGCTCCTGCATCAGCTGGTGCCCGGCCTTCGGCAGCACCACCAGCTCCGCATCGGGAAGCAGGTGGGCGAGGTGGCTCGCCGACGGGACGGGGGTCAGCAGGTCCCGGGTGCCGACGATCACGAGCGACGGGGTGCGGGTGGCCTTGAGCGCCTCGCGTGCGTCGTGCTCGATGAGTCCGCTCAGCGACGGGACCAGCGACTCGGGCGTCATGGCCTGGCCCATCTCGGCCACGATCTGGACCGCACGCTTCGACGGCCGATCGCCGAACGCCAGGCGTGCGGCGCGGGTGGTGACCGTGGCCCGAGATGGCAGCGCCCGGCCACCGTCGACGAGCGACTGGCCCTGGGCGACGAGCCGGCGGGCACCCCGGTCGACGTAGGGCGGGAGCACCTGGTGGGCGCGGGTGGCAACGAAGACCAGGCCGTCGACGCGCTCCGCCAGGACATCGGGATGGTCGCCGCAGAACTGCATGGCGGTCATGCCGCCCATCGAGTGGCCGACGATCACGGCGTGGTGGAGGTCCAGCTCGGTGAGCACGGTGGCGAGGTCGTCGGCCAGGCGAGGGATCCCGAAGCCGGTGCTGCCCGCACGGGACGTGCCGTGGCCGCGGAGGTCGACGGCGATGACCCGGTAGCGGTCGGTCAGCTGGTGGAACTGCGGCGCCCACACGTCGGCGCGCAGGGTGATGCCGTGGAGCAGCACGAGGGGCCGGCCCTCGCCCTTCTCGATGACGTGCACGCTCCCGCCGTCGGGCGTCGGGATCTCGTGGTCGATGACATCGCCCGGGAGGTCGAACAGGTCATCGGCCAGCGGCCGGCGAGCTCGGCCCGGGTCCACGGAGAGGGACCCGGTCGCGCCCTTCGGGTGCGTAGACCGGTAGGCGCCCACCGCTGCGGCGCCGACGCCGAGCGCGGTGGCGCCGAGCAGGACGAGCTTGGGGTGCTTCACGACGGGACCTCCAGGTAGCGGCGCGGGACGCGCGGGCTGATGCCGCACATGACCTCGTAGGCGATGGTGTCGAGGCGTTCCGCCCAGTCCCCGGCACCGATGGTCTCGGCGCCCTGCCGACCGATGAGGACGACCTCGTCGCCCACCTCCACCGGGTCGTCGCCGCAGTCGACCAGGATCTGGTCCATGGTCACGGACCCGGCGATGGGACGGTGCACGCCGCCGATCAGCACCGTGCCGCCCTGGCTGCTGAGGCGGCGGGGCAGGCCGTCGGCGTAGCCGAGGGGGACGGTGGCGATGGTGGTCTCCACCTCCGGCCGGTAGCGCAGGCCGTAGGAGATCCCCTCCCCGGCCGCCACCCGCTTCACGTGGGACACGCGGGCGTGCAACGACAGGGCGGGGGTCAGCGGCACCCGGCCCTCGAGGGCCGGTGCGGGGGCGATGCCGTAGATGCCGATGCCGCAGCGCACCAGGTCCCGGCGGGCCCCCGGGTGGTCGATCGCCGCCGCGGTGTTGGCCGCGTGGGTGCAGGCGACCTCGATCCCGGCCGCCGCGATGGCGGCCAGGACGGCGTCGAACCGTTCGAGCTGGACGGCCGTGAACGGGTTGCCGGGCTCGTCGGCCACCGCGCAGTGGGTGAACACCGAGCGCAGCTCGAGCGCCGGCTCGTCGGCGACCGTGCGGGCGAGGGCGACGGCATCGGCGGGCTGGACCCCGACCCGGTGCATGCCGGTGTCCACCTTGAGGTGGACGCGCACGGGGCGCTGGGCGGTCCGACCGGCGCGGCGCGCGGCATCGGCCAGGCCCTGCACGCCCGACGGCGTGTAGACGGTGGCGTCGAGGTCGGCGTCGACCAGGGTGCCGATCTCGTCGGCCGAGGCTTGCGACAGCACCATCACCACGGTGTCGATGCCGGCGTCGCGCAGCTCGACGCCCTCGGCGACGAGGGCGACCGCCAGCACGTCGGCGCCGCCGGCCAGGGCGGCCCAGGCCGAAGCCACGGCCCCGTGGCCGTAGCCGTCGGCCTTCACGACCGCGCACAGCGCAGCCGGTGCCACCGCCGAGCGCAGGGCGGCGGTGTTCGCAGAGATCGCGCCGAGGTCGACCTCGGCCCAGACGGGACGCACGAAGGGGCGGCCTAGGCGTCGGCCGGCGGCTCTTCGTCGCGGATGATCTCGCGGAGCACGTCGACGCGGGAGATGATGCCGACCAGCCCGCCGGGGCCGACCACGGGGAGCCGCGACACGCTGTGGTCGTGCAGCTTGGTGGCGGCGGCCTCGATCGTCTCGTCGGGTCCCACGGTCACCGGCTCGGCCTGCATGACATCGGCGACCGTGGCGCCGAGCGTCTTGCGGAGGTCGTCCTCGAAGTGCTTGTGGGCGCTGGGCAGCTCGAGCGTGGCGCCGAACAGCGAGATGATGGTCGGGACGTGGAGCTCGGTCTCCTGGACGATGAGGTCGCCGGTGGAGATGATGCCGACCACCTGGTTCCCGGCGTCGACCACCGGGGCACCGTCGATGCTCCGCTCGACGAGCCGGGCCATGGCGTCGCCCACGTTGTCGTCGGGCGCGAACGACAAGACGTCCGTGGTCATGACTTCAGAGACGGGCGTGGTGCGTGGCAATCGAGCCTCCGGCGACTTCGGCGAACGCGGCCGGGAGGTGGTCGACGAGGTCGCCGGCCACCAAGCCGCGGCGCCAGGCTAGGTCCCCGGCCCGTCCGTGCAGGAAGGCACCGGCGGCCGCCGCCTGCAACGGGGCCACCCCCGAGGCCACCAGACCCAGGATGAGGCCGGTCAAGACGTCGCCGCTGCCGGCCGTGGCGAGACGGGCGTCGCCCTGGTCGACCGCGAGGATCGGGCCGTCAGCGGCGGCGACCAGCGTGGTGGGACCCTTCAGGAGCACCACGGCGCCGGTGGCCCGGGCCAGACCCCGGACGGCGGCGAAGCGGTCCGCCTCGGGAGCGGCGCCGTCGAGGGCGGCGAACTCGCCGTCGTGCGGGGTGAGCACGACCGGTGCTGCGCCGGCAGGGCGGCTGCGGATGACCGATGCGGCCGCTGCTCCCAGAGCCCGCAGGCCGTCGCCGTCGACCACGGTCGGGATCGTCGAGCCCACGACCAGCGAGCGGACCTGGTCCGCGGTGGGCTCGTCGGTGCCCAGGCCCGGACCGACTGCGATCGCCCGGAACCGGTCCAGGCCGTCGAGCACCGTCGCCGCCCATCCTCCGTCGGGGCCGCCGGCGTGGCCGTCGCCCTCGAGCGGGCTCACGACCGCCTCGATCGGGGCGTCGACCTCGGTTCCCGCTCCGGGCGTCGAGATGCGCAGGTAGCCGGCGCCGCTGCGCATCGCGCTGGCGGCCGCGAGGCGGGCGGCGCCCGTCATGCCCGGCGAGCCGGCGATGAGCCACGCCGCCGCCCTCCACTTGTGGGTGTCCCGCTCGGGATCGGGCAGCCAGCCGGCGACGTCGGCGGCGGTGACCCGCCAGGAACGGGCGGCCGACGCGTCGAGCCCGATGTCGGCCAGCTCCACCTCGCCGGCCAGGTCGGCGCCGTCGGCCAGGAGGAGCCCGGGCTTCCACGCGGCGAACGTGATCGTGCGGGTGGCGCGGAGCGGACGCCCGGCGGCGACACCGGTGAGCCCGTCGACCCCGGACGGGATGTCGACGGCGAGCACGGGCGCACCCCGCCGCCCGGGCGATGGCGCCTCGTAGGTGCCACGGAAGCCGGTGCCGTACGCCGCATCGATCACCAGGTCGGCGGCCGGCAGCACCGCGGGAGCGGCCGCCGCGTCGATCACGGTGCAGCGGATCCCTCGCTGCTCGAGGCGCCGTGCGGCGGCCCGGCCGTCGGCGCCGTTGTTGCCCTTGCCTGCGACCACGACCACGCGGCGGCCGTAGGCGCCACCGAGCAGCCGGAGCGCCGAGCGCGCCACCGCGGCCCCCGCCCGCTCGATCAGTTCGTCGACCGGGTCCGGCGCCGCAGCGTCGGTCGCCGCCATCTCGTCGGGGGTCACGATCGGCTCCACGGGTCCATCCTGCCGGGACCGACGGGTGGTGTGCACCGGTACCATGCCGCTTCCTATGCCGATGGCCGAGACCCTCACCCGCTCCGACGGCCGGATCCTGGGCTTCGACGACGTCGGCGACCCAGGCGGCACGCCCGTGCTCTACGTGCACGGCACCCCCGATTCACGGCGGGCCCGGCACCCGGACGACTCGGTCGCCGCCGGCGTCGGCGTGCGCCTCGTCGCCGTGGACCGGCCCGGGTTCGGCCTCTCGTCGCCGCACCCGACGGGGACCGTCGGCACGTTCGCCGACGACGCGATCGCCCTGGCCGATCACCTCGGCGTCGCCGCATGGCGGCCGTTCGCCTGGTCGGGGGGCGCCACCCACGCCGTCGCGATCGGTGCCCGTCACCCGGACCGGGTCGTGCGCACGGCGGTCGCTGCGGGACTGGTCCCGTTCGAGGCGTACGCCACCCGGGGGATCCTCGACGATGCCGACGGCGGCCGGCACCTCGTGGCCGAGCTGGGCGCCGAGCTCGGTCCCGCCGGTCTGGCCGAGATGGCGGCGCCGATGCTCGTGCCGTACCCGTGCGACCTCCCCCTGGCGCTCGAGCACGTCGCCGAGCAGCTGACCCCCGACCGCCGCGCCGCCCTGGCCGAGATCCCCGGCGCCATCGCCGCCCTCGCCGCCGGGGTCGCCGACTCCGTCGCCCAGGGCATGGACGGGATCATCCGCGACCTGGAGCTGCAGGTGGAGCCGCCCGACGTCGACTGGGCGGACGCCACCGGCCCCGTCGGCCTCTGGTACGGGTCCCGCGACACCACGGCGCCACCGGCGTTCGGCGAATGGTGGGCCGAGGCCCTCCCCGACGCCACCCTCCACGTGTTCCCCGGCGACGGCCACCTCATCGCCCTCACCCGCTGGGCCGCCATTCTCACCGCCCTGACCGCGACCCCCTGACGCTCAGTCGTCGGCTCGGGGGCGAGAGCGGAAGATGAGGCGAGGGCCTCGGTCGTAGGTGAGCCAGTTCCAGAACCAGTTGGCGAAGACCGAGATCCGGTTCCGGAACCCGGCGAGCATCAGGAGGTGGAGCCCGAGCCAGGCGAGCCAGGCGGGGAACCCGCGGAGCCTGATCCCGAACGGCAGCTCGGCCACGGCCCGGCTCCGGCCGATCGTCGCCATCGTGCCCTTGTCGCGGTAGCGGAACGGCGACCGCGGCGGGGCCTGGCCAGCGGCGACGCAGCAGATCTGGCGGGCGACGTGGCGACCCGACTGGATCGCCACCGGAGCGAGCTGCGGCAGGAGGGTGCCGTCTCGGCCTCGGCCATCGACGATGGCGGCCACATCACCGATCGCCCAGACGCCGGGGTGGTCGCTGACCGCCAGATCGGGGCCCACCTCGATGCGGCCCGCCCGGCCCGTGCGAAGGCCCAGGGCGGCACCGATCGGGTTGGCCTTCACCCCCGCGGCCCACACGAGGGTGTGCGCCGCCAGCTCCTCGCCATCGGCGAGGGTGACGCGGTTGGCGCGCACCCGGGCGACCTGGACGCCCGTGCGCACCTCGACGCCGCGCTGCGTGAGGGCCTCGCGGGCGTGCGCCTGAGACACCGGGCTGAACGGCCCGAGCAGCTGGTCCTGCATCTCCACCAGCACGACCCGCGCCCGGTCCACGTCGAGCTGCCGGAAGTCCTTGCGGAGGACCACCTGGAACAGCTCGGTGAGCGCCCCCGCCACCTCGACGCCCGTCGGTCCACCGCCCACCACGACGAACGTCAGGGCGCCATCGTCCATGAGGCTCGGGTCCGCGTCCGCCGCCTCGAACCGCTCCAGCACGTGGTTCCGCAGCCGCACGGCATCAGCGAGGTTGTACAGGGGGAAGCCGTGGTGGTCGACGCCCGGGATGCCGAACGTGTTGGTCGTGGCTCCGGCCGCCACGACCAGGTGGTCGTAGGTCAGGTCCTCGACCTCGTGCTCGGGGTGCTGCAGGTGCAGCACCCGGGCATCGAGGTCGGCGCCGATGACCGTCGCCTGCCGGAACGCCAGGTTCTCCTGGCGGGCTGCGCTCCCGCGCACCGGGTACGCCACGTCCGCGCTCGCCAGTCCCGAGGTGGCCACCTGGTACAGCAGCGGCTGGAACGTGTGGAAGTTGTTCTGGTCGACCAGGGTCACGTCGACCGGTGCGTCCGCCAGCTCACGGGCGGCCGCCAGCCCACCGAATCCCGCACCCACGATCACCACGTGCAACCGGTCCATGCCCCCAGCCTACGGACGGAGCGCCGGGCTTTGTGCTTCTTTTCACAAGAGCTGGAGCGGACGACCGGCCCACGCCCGACCGGGCACACTGGGGTCGATGAGCGCCAGTCGAACCCGACACCGCCGGCGGGGTCGTCGGTCATGATCGGCTGCTACCCCGGCTCGTTCAACCCGCCGACGGTCGCCCACCTCGCCGTCGCCGAGGCAGCGGTGCGAGCAGCCGGGCTCGACCGGCTCGACCTCGTGGTCAGCCGGGTCGCGCTCGGCAAGGAGGGCCTCGACGTGCCGACGCTCGCCGACCGGGTCGCCGTCCTCGAGGCGGTCGCCGCCACCCGCCCGTGGCTGGGCGTGGTGGTGACCGATGCCCGGCTCATCGCCGACATCGCCCGCTCCTACGACGCGGTGGTCATGGGCGCCGACAAGTGGCGGCAGGTGAACGACCCCGCCTGGTACATCGATGCCGACGCCCGCGACGCCGCCATCGCCGCGCTCCCCCTCGTCCTCGTCGCACCCCGAGGCGCCGACCGGCCCGAGGGCGTCGAGCTGCTCGACCTCGAGGAGGCCCACCTCCACGTGAGCGCCACCGCCGTCCGCGAGGGCCACGCCCACGCTGCAGCCTGGGTGCTCCCCGAGGCCGCCGGACCCCGCTCGAACCCGTAGGTGAGCGCCGGCGCCGGAGGGTGGACCTACGCGCTTCGCTCGGGCGACGACACCCGGCCCACGGCGCCCGGCGGCTGGCAGCGCGGGCACCAGTAGGTGCTGCGGTTCTGCTCGCCGTGGTGCACCATCCGGATCGGCGTCCCGCACACCCGGCAGGGCTGGCGCTCCCTCCCGTACACCGCGACCGAGCCCGCCGGCCCCGACACCGTGGTCCGCCGGGTGGTGGTGAGGTTGTGCAGCAGGAGGCGGTTCGACGCCGAGAGGAGCTGGCGCCGGACCTCCACCGGGACCGACCCCACCGGAGCGAACGGATCGACCCGGCACCGGTGCAGCACCTCGGACTTGTAGACGTTCCCGATGCCCGAGGCCAGGCGCTGGTCGAGCAGGGCGACCGCGATCTCGGTGGCCGGATCCACCTGCTCGGCGTAGCGGCGCAGGGCCTCGTCGAGATCGGGGTCGGGCGTGCACAGGTCGGGTCCGAGGTGGCCCACCGGGTCCAGGTCGGTGCCGAGCGCGCCGCCCGGATGATCCCGCCGGTAGGTCTGGACCGTCGGGGCCGAGAAGCACACGGCCTCCCAACCGGGCACCGCCACGAGCGCCCGGAGGAGGTGACGAGGCTTGCGCCAGCGCTGACCGTCCTCGTAGAGGTGCCACGACCCCGGCATGCCCAGGTGGGTCCGTAGCGTCAGGCCACCGTCGAAGTGGATCAGCAGGTGCTTGCCCACCGCCTCCACGTCGGTGATCACCGCCCCCGGCACGGGGCGGTCGCCGAGGAGGCGCGGCGCCTCGAACCGGGTCAGGGTCTTGCCGGTCAGCGCCGGCCGCAGCCGGTTGGCGGTCCGGTGGAGGGTGTCGCCCTCAGGCATCTAGGAGTCGGCGTCCTCGCCCGACCACGCCTCGTCCTCGACCTTCCACTTGAGCGCCCGCTCCTCGTTGAGGCGGCGCCAATCAGCGGCGGCCTGCTCGGAGGGGTAGGGGCCGAGGGCGTTGTCCGGGTCGTCGCGGAGTGCGGCCTCCTCGGCCCGGCCGTGGGTGAGGCACCAGTACCAGTCGCTCGAGGTCATGGCTCCGACGATACCGAGGTGAGGTGGCGACGGGTCACGACCGCCGCGACCGGTCACGACACGGCGGAGACCGCGGTGAAGTAGGCCCGGGCCACCGCCCGGCACGACGTGCGCTGCAGCGGATGGCGAGCGGCGCAGGTGGTGTCCATGTCCCGCAGGAACTGGCGGCTCGATCGCAGGCGTCGGGCCTGCGTGTTGATCGATCCCCCTCGGCTCGCCTGGAGGCGGCGCAGGTTGCGCCAGGCGAAGTCGTGGCGGATGCACGGCACCCGGAAGTCGAACACCGGGCCGGTGTTGGGGGCGAACGAGCACAGGTCGGTGCTCACATCCCACGCCCGACCTCGAGCGGCCGCCGAGTCGAGTCGGCCCGGCGAGGTGGCCAGCCACCGGTCGATGGTGGCCCTGCTCACCTTGTTCGCCGCCGCCTGCTCGCCGCGCCACCACGAGGCGAACGCCGGCAGCGAGGTCGAGTACAGCTTGCGGTCCAGTTCGGCCA
>JAOBWH010000091.1 GCA_025463265.1 Ilumatobacteraceae bacterium | reverse complement strand
ACCACGGCGCCGCCCGCCACGGTCACCACGGTCGCTCCCTAGCAGCCGACCCCCGAGACGCGAACGAGGGGCCCCATCGGGGCCCCTCGTTGCGCGTTCAGCGCAGATCAGGCGATCGCGGTGGCTGACTCCGACAGCTCGGACTGCCCCAGGGCGAACGACTCGTACTCGTCGCTGGTGTCGGTGAGGTCCTCGAACTGGATCACACCGAGCTCCTGGAACTTCGTGCGCAGCCAGCCGTCGCCGGCGTCGAGCAGGCCCAGCTTCTTGCAGTTCGGCACGATCTTGCTGAACAGCATCTGCTGGAACATCTGACGGCCCGGATCGTTCATCACGAACTGGACCGCCTCCTTGGTGTCGATGTCCATGCGGGCCAGCACCTCCTGCTGCAGCAGGCGGTCGCGCATGCGCACCGCCGCCTCGAAGGCGAACTCCTGGCGCTCGCGGATCTCGTCGAGCGTGAGCTCCTCGTAGTACTCCTTCAGCGAGAGCACGCCGAAGGCCACGTGGCGGGCCTCATCGCTCATCACGTAGCGGAGGAGCTGCTTGAGCAGCGGCTCCGGGGTGACCATGTGCATCAGGCCGAACGCCGCGAGCGCGAGGCCCTCGACCATGATCTGCATGCCCAGGTAGGTCATGTCCCAGCGGGAGTCCTCGATGATGTCGTCGAGGAGCAGGCCGAGGTGCACGTTGAGCGGGTAGTGGCCCTTGAGCTTGGTGTCGAGGTACTTGGCGAAGACCTCGACGTGGCGGGCCTCGTCCATCACCTGGGTGGCGGCGTAGTACTTGGCGTCGATCCACGGGACGGTCTCGACGATCTTCGCCGTGCAGATGAGGGCGCCCTGCTCGCCGTGCATGAACTGGCTGAGCATCCAGTTGTTGGACTCCATGCCCAGCCGGTCGAACTCCTTGTCGCCCCACTTCTCGAACGGGGTGCCGGCGGTCTGTGCGGCACGGGTCTCGGGGGTCTGCCCGAACGAGTGGCGCTGCATCTCGACCAGCTCCAGCGGATCGACCTCGATCGACCAGTCCAGGTCGGTCTCGCCGTTCCACTGGCTGTGCTTGGCCTTCTCGTAGAGCTTGTTGAGCGCCGGGCGCCGGCCCTTCTCGTAGTCCCAGGTGAAGATGGCGTCGGCGTTGTCCTTGACGGCGCGGACGTTGGCCTCGCCCTCGTCTGCCGCGACGGCGAGGATCGCCTCGATGTCGTTGATGTCCTCCCGGCCGATCAGGCGCTCGTTGGACGATGACTCGGTGGTCGACATGACCGGGTTCCCCTTGTTCGCGAACAGGACGCGCGCCACCCATCGGCAGCCCACGTCGGATAACAACCGTTATCGCAGGTCCAGGCCGCTTTGGGAACAGGCCATGCGTCACACCACCGTTGCAAGCACCTACCGTGACGGCGTGCCGACCGGTTTCCTCGACGACCCCCGCCGGGCGCTGCGCACCACCTCGGTGGCGGTGGCGGCCGTGTGGCTCCCGGTCCTGGTCCTGTGGGGGCCGCTGCCGCACACCATCACGTTCGACGACGCCTGGTACTACTTCGGCATCGCCCGCAACGTCGCCGAGGGCCGGGGATCGTCGTTCGACGGCCTCAACGCCACGAACGGCTACCACCCGCTCTGGCTGCTGGTCTGCACGGTCTTCTCCGCCGTCGGGCTCGACGACCTGGCAGCGGTGCGGGCCATCCTCGTCGCCCAGCTCGCCCTCTGGGCCGCGGCGCTGTGGGTGCTGGCCGACACCGCGTCGCGCACCGGGTGGACCCGGCTCGCCGACCGGCCCGATGCGACCACCACCCGGCGCCGCTGCACCGTGCTCGTCTCCATCGTCTGGTTCCTGGTTGCCGCCAACCCCTACGTGCTGAAGCTGTTCGTCAACGGCATGGAATCCGGGCTCGTCGCCCTGCTCGGCGCCCTCGTGCTGGCCCTGGCGGTGCGGACCGACGGCAACCCCCTCGAACGGCCGGTGCCGTTGGCCGTGCTCCTGTGCCTCAGCTTCTTGGCCCGCACCGACGCGGTGCTCTGGATCGGTGTCCTGATCGCCTGGCTCGCCGTCCGCAACCGCGGCATCGACCGTCGCCTCGTCGGGGTGGTCGCCGCCCTCGCCGTCACCGGCTCCGCCTACCTCGTGTCGAACCTGATCATCGTCGGCCATCCCATGCAGATCAGCGGCGAGGTGAAGCGGGTCCCCCTCGATGGGCCGAAGGCCGTGGTGCTCGCCCTCTGCGTGCTCGCGACGGTGGGCATCGCCGTCGCGGGGTTCCGCGCTGCCCGGACGCCGTCTGCGCAGTTCCCCCGCACGAAGGCCTGGTTCGCCCGCACCGCCTGGTATCCGGCCGGCCTGGTCCTGCTGACGGCGTACGACCTCGTGCTCACCAGCGAGGTGTACCTCTGGCACTTCGCGCCCCAGATGCTGTGGATCGCCGCCACGCTCCTGCACGCCGCGTCCGACATGGCCGAGAGCGCCGTGGTGGAGCGGCCGCTCGATGACCCCTCCGCCGCATGGCGCCCCGTGGCGGTCTCATCGGTGTTCATCATCCCGCTCCTGCTCGGCGGGCTCTACCAGGTTCGGAGCTTCACGGACCGCGAGCAGGTCAGCGCCCAGATCGGCGACCGAGCCGCCGGCGAGTGGATCGACGCCAACCTGCCGGCCGACGCGGTCGTCGGTTCGTTCGACGCCGGCGCGCTCGGCTACTTCGCCGGCCGTCCCGTGATCAACCTCGACGGCCTCGTGAACTCCTACGAGTGGAACGAGGCCCGAGACCAGGGCACCGAGGCCACCGCCGCGTTCCTGCGCGACGCGGGCATCACCCACCTCGCCAACCACGGCGACGTCGTCGACGGCGACGACCCGGAGATGCGCGACCTGGCCGACGGCCTCCTCGGAAGGGGCGTCGGCGAGCGGCTCACGCTGGTGCACACGGACGACTACGTGTTCGCCGGTACGGCGGGCAGCGTGTCGGGAGCCCGCCCCTACGCCACGTTCGTGTTCGCCATCGCGCCCGAGGACCGCTGAGCCGTGCCCTGATCAGGCGGGGTACGGGTGCGGTGCGCCGCCGAAGACCCGCTCGGCGTTCTCCCGGAGGAACTTCGGCCACACCTCGTCGCGGAACGGCACGGTGGGCAGCTCGGCGAAGATGCGGTCGAGCGTGAGCCCGGCCGCCCAGTACCCGGCGAACATGATCTTGTCGCTCCCCCGGGTGTTGGCGAAGTCGATGATGTCCTTCGGGTAGTGCTTCGGCGCGAAGGCCGAGGTCGAGTAGTAGAGGTTCGGCCACTTGAGCAGCAGCTTCACCATGAGCTCGGTCCACGGCTCGGCGCCGTGGCGGGTCACGATCTTCAGCTCGGGGAAGAACCAGCAGACCTCGTCGAGCTGCATCGGGAGCTGGGCACCCATCGGCAGCCTCGGCCCTGGGACGCCGGCGTACACGACGATCGGCAGCCCGGCCTCCACGCACTTGGCGTAGATCGGGTACATCTTCTTGTCGTCGAGCGGCACCTGCGGGAGCAGCGCCGTCCCCCAGACGTGCACCGACTTGAGCTGATGGCCCCACGTCTCCACCGCCTTGTCGATCTGGCGGAGCGCCTCCATGCCGGTGTTCGGGTCGACGTTGAGGATCCCCCAGAACTTGTCGGGGTGATCGGTGAGCGCCCGCTTGGCGAGATCCTTCTCGGTCACGTTGGTCAAGAAGCGGGTGATGTGGAACCGCTCCATCTCGGCGAGCACCAGCTCGAGCGGATCGTCGATCTCGTCGTAGGTCGGGATGTCCTTGAACATGTACCCGGCCGGCATCTCCATCGTCTGGGTCTCCTTGTCCAGAGACGCCTTGCGGATGTAGTCGTAGACCTTGGCCTTGGCCTCCCGGACGTCGGGGAACGAGAGGAAGGTGTCGGTCACGCCCCCCGCGCGGGCGGCGTCGAAGGCGGCGTTGCCGGTCGGTTCGGGCATGGCCGGACCCTAGCCCCGGACTAGAACACGTTCTCGTTCCGGCTAGGCAGGTGCACGGCGTGGCGCGGTCAGCCGGGCGTAGCGGCCCGGGCTGGTGTCCACCACGCCGTCGACCGCCACGGCCGGACCGCCGAAGCGGGTCGGGATGACCGCGATCCCCTGCACGATCGACCGCAGCTGGCTCGCCCGGAGGCCGCCCGGCAGCGGCGCCGACACCACCGGCAGCCGGCTCCCGTCGAGCCGCTCGACGTGCCAGACCTCGGTGTCCAGCCCCGGTGGTCGCACCGACACCAGCTGGGCGATCTGCCCCCAACCGACCACGGTGCGCTCCGCGCCGGCGTCGCCCTCCGGCACGAGGTGCAGCCCGGCGCCGTCGGCGGTGAGCACGGTCCGGTCGCGGCGAGGTCGCACCTGCACGCCGAGGAACACCAGCTCCTGCGTCGGCGGGCCGCAGGAGAGCGACACCGACGCACCCAGGTCCAGGACCCGCCAGGGCCCGCTGCTGTCGATGCGGCGGCCGGCGTGCGGGGTGTAGGACGAGGCTCCGGCCACCGCTCGGACGGGCGGATGCGGGTTCACCGCACCCGGCGCCCACCAGTCGCCAGGCTCGGGGCTGACCGGCTGGGGGTCCCACGGCCGCCGCGCCCACGGGACGCCGACGCGATCAGGTGCCTGGGGAACGACTCCGGGCGGAGCCCCAGGTTCCGCTTCGCCCGCCGCCGGTTGCTCGCTCACCGCCCTTTTCTACACCCGGGCCCTGCGGCGCTTCTGCGATCAGCGATCACCAGGCGTCGGGGACCGGACCCGGCTCGAGCGGTCGGACGACGCCGATGGCTCCGGCGAACGCACCGATCTGCCGCTCGATCTGGCTCAGGGCTCCGCCGGTCAGCCCGACCCAGAGCCCGTCGACCCTGATCTCGCGGTCGTCGGACGCCTCGATGAGCAGCGCCTCGCCCCGGCCACGAGCGGCTCGAACCCGACGCACCGCGATGCCCTGCACCTCGCTCCACCCGATCGCGGTGCGGGTCCCGAACAGCGGGAGCACCTCCAGCCCGGACCGGTCCGCGACCACCACCGGCCGGGCGGCGAACCAGGCGACGAACGCGCAGATGACCCCGAGCCCGAACCCGATGAAGCCCGCCTGGGCATCATCGCCGCCCGCCGACCGGAAGCCGAACACCAGGCCGGCCAACGCCAGGCCGATCCACCCGACCACCACGACACCGGCGTAGCGGATCACCATGCGCCCGTCGTGCTGGTCCACCCGCGGCGACAGCAGCCAGTCCTTCGCCCCGCGCCGCGCCTCAGGGTCTCCGGTGGGCGGCGTGCCGATCGACATCCGGGCGAAACCTCGCCTAGAGGCCGTCGAAGGTCTGGTCGAGGATCTGGGACTGCTCCTGGAGGTGGATGGCGTGCGATCCGGTGGCGGGGCTGCCCGACCCGGTGCGGGAGACCTGGCGGTACTTGACGCCCTCACCCACCAGCGGCCAGAGCCGCTCGTTGACGAACGCACGGGGCCCCATGTTGTCGGGCTCCTCCTGCAGGTACACGACCTCGGAGGCGTTGGGGTAGCGGGTGAGCAGCTCGGTGACCTGGCGGTACGGGAACGGGTACAGCTGCTCGATGCGGATGACCGCCGCCGCGTGCCCCTTCTCGTCACGGCGGGCGATGGCGTCGTAGGCGACCTTGCCGGAGCAGAAGACGAGGCGCTGCACCGCAGCGGGGTCGGCGACGCCCTCGTCGTCGAGGAGCTCCAGGAACGAGCCCGCGGTGAGCGCGGAGATCGGCGACCGTGCGGCCTTGGCCCGGAGCAGGGACTTCGGCGTCATCACCACGAGCGGCTTGCGCACCTTGCGGTGCATCTGGCGGCGCAGGAGGTGGAAGTACTGGGCGGCCGTTGTGGGGTTGGCGACCTGGATGTTGTCCTCGGCGCAGAGGGTCAAGAAGCGTTCGACGCGGCCCGACGAGTGCTCCGGGCCCTGGCCCTCGAGGCCGTGCGGGAGGAGCAGGACGAGACCGGAGGTCTGGCCCCACTTGTCCTCGGCGGCCACCAGGTACTGGTCGATCACGATCATGGCGCCGTTGACGAAGTCGCCGAACTGGGCTTCCCAGCAGACGAGGGCGTCCTTGGCCACCACCGAGTAGCCGTACTCGAAGCCCATCGCCGCGTACTCGCTGAGCAGCGAGTCGTAGATGTGGAACTTCCCCTGCTCGGGCGCGAGGTTGGCCAGCGGCGCGTACTCGGCGCCCGTGGCGTAGTCGGACAGGACCGAGTGGCGGTGCGAGAACGTCCCGCGCCGGGAGTCCTGACCGGCCATGCGGATGTCGGTGCCCTCGAGGAGGAGCGATCCGAACGCCATGGCCTCCGCGGTGCCCCAGTCGACCTCGCCGCCATCGACCATCTTCGCCCGGGTGTCGAACTGCTTGATGAGCTTGGGGTGGATCGAGAAGCCCTCGGGCACTGCGACCAGGCCGGTCTTGATGCGCTCGAGCTGATCGATCGCCACGCCGGTCTCCACGTGCGGCAGCACCCCGATGGCCGGCGGGACCGGGAGGGCGATGATCTCGGACTCGGGCTTGGCGTCCCGGGTCTCGGCGAGCACCGTGTTGAGGCGGGCGCTGAAGTCGTCGAGCGCCTGCTCGGCCTCGTCGAGGGAGATGTCGCCGCGCTTCACGAGCGCCTCGGTGTACAGCTTGCGGACCGAGCGACGGGCGTCGATGCGCTTGTACATGAGCGGCTGGGTGTAGCTCGGGTCGTCGCCCTCGTTGTGGCCGTGGCGCCGGTAGCAGACCATGTCGATCACGACGTCCTTGTGGAACGCCTTGCGGAACTCGTAGGCGAGCCGGGCGACCCGGACGCACGCCTCGGGGTCGTCGCCGTTGACGTGGAAGATCGGGGCCTCGATCATCTTGGCGACGTCGGTGGAGTACTCCGACGAGCGGGCCGACTCGGGCGAGGTGGTGAACCCGAGCTGGTTGTTGATGATCAGGTGGATGGTGCCGCCGACCCGGTACCCCTTGATGGTCGAGCAGTTGAGGGTCTCGGCCACCACGCCCTGGCCGGCGAAGGCGGCGTCGCCGTGCAGCAGCACCGGCAGCACCGAGAACGCCTCGGGATCGTTGATGGCGTCCTGCTTGGCGCGGACCATGCCGACCACCACGGGGTCGACGGTCTCGAGGTGGCTGGGGTTGGCGGCCAGCTCGAGCTCGATGGTGTGGCCGTTGCGACCCGTGAAGGTGCCGGTCTGGCCGAGGTGGTACTTCACATCGCCGGACCCCTGGGTGGACTCCGGGTCGATGAAGCCCTCGAACTCCTTGAACAGCTCCTCGTAGCGCTTCCCCACGATGTTGGTGAGCACGTTCAGGCGACCGCGGTGGGCCATGCCGAGCACCGCGCCATCGAGGCCGTCGGTCGCCGCGGCGTCGAGCACGGCGTCGAGGATCGGGATCGCTGACTCCGCGCCCTCGATGCCGAACCGCTTCTGGCCGACGTACTTGGTGGCGAGGAACCGCTCGATGGCCTCGGCGGCGTTGAGCCGGCCGAGGATGTGGCGCTGCTCGTCGGGGTCGATCCGGTCGTTCACGCCTTCGACGTGCGCCTGGATCCACTCCTTCTGCTCCGGCTCGGAGATGTGCATGTACTCGATGCCGATGGTGCGGCAGTACGCGTCGCGCAGCACGTGCAGCAGGTCACCGAGCTTCATGCGGGTGGAGCCGGCGACACCATCGGTGAGGAACTCCCGCTCGAGGTCCCAGATGGTGAGCCCGTAGGTGGCGGGATCGAGCTCGCTGTGCATCACGGGCTCCTTCCACGCCAGCGGATCGAGATCCGCGATGAGGTGGCCTCGCACCCGGTGCTGGTTGATGAGCGTCTGCACGTTCATCTGCTTCTCGAGGCGCGACTGCTCCTTGTCGACCGGGTTGTCGTCGGTGCGCCACTCCACGGCCTCGTACGGCACGCCGAGGGAGCGGAAGATCGCGTCGTAGAAGCCGTCGGCCCCCATGAGGAGCTCTTGGATCCGCTTCAGGAACAGGCCCGACTCCGCGCCCTGGATGATGCGGTGGTCGTAGGTCGAGGTGACCGTCATGACCTTCGACAGGCCCATCTCGGCGAGCGCGTTGGGGTCGGACCCGCCGAACGCCGCCGGGAAGTCCAGGCGGCCGACGCCGACGATCACGCCCTGGCCGGGCATGAGGCGCGGCACGGACTGGACGGTGCCGATGGTGCCCGGGTTGGTGAGGGTGATGGTGGCCCCGGCGAAGTCGTCAGGCGTCAGCTTGTTCGAGCGGACCTTGCGGATGATGTCCTCGTAGGCCCCGTGGAAGCCGCGGAAGTCCAGCGTGTCGGCGTCGCGGATGACGGGGACGAGCAGCGTGCGCGAACCGTCCTTCTTCTCCACGTCGACGGCGAGACCGAGGCCGACGGTGGGGTGCCGCACGACGCGGGGCTTCCCGTCGGGCCCCTCGAGGTACGAGGCGTTCATCACCGGGACCTTGTCGGCGACGGCGCGGACGATGGCGTAGCCGATGATGTGGGTGAAGCTGACCTTGCCGCCGCGCGTCCGACCGAGGTAGCCGTTGATGATCTTGCGGTTGACCTCGAGGAGCTTGGCCGGGACCTCCCGGAAGGAGGTGGCCGTGGGGACCGCGAGGCTCGCCTCCATGTTGGTGACGATGCGGGCGGCGGCGCCTCGCAGCGGCTCGCCAGGCACGGCTTCGGTGCCGTCGGGCGCGATGCCGGTGGACTTGGGGGCAGGCGCAGCCGCAGGAGGGGCCGAGGCGGCGACGGGCGCCGGCGCGCCGGCCTTCACGACCGGGAGCTGCCCGGTCTCTGCGGTCCGACCCGTGGCGGGCAGCGACGCATCGAGCGTGCTGGCGGTGACATCGGAGTCCCGCTGGTAGTCGGCGAAGAAGTCGCGCCAGCTCTCGCTGACCGCTCCCGGGTTCTCGAGGTACTGCTCGTACATCTCGTCTACGAGCCATGCGTTCGGCCCGAGTGCATCGTTGCTGTGGTTCTCACCCATCACCGTCGATCCTAACGAGAGGTCCCTCCGGCTCAGACCTGCCGATCCAGGAGTTCGGCGCCGATCGCTAACATCGGCGCGAGAGCGGTCCGCTGGACCCGAGGGGGAATGGGGTCAGGTGAGCGCGAAGCAGATCGCGAAGCGGGCGTTGCAGGCACCGGCGGTCGCGTCGGCGCTGCGCTGGGTGAACACGAACCCGGCCCTGTCCGAGGACACGCGCCACCGGATGTACCTGAAGGTGACCAAGAAGATCCCGCCGTCGGGCGCTGACTTCACCCACAAGCTGCTCGACCGGCACCCCATCACGCTGCAGCTCGAGGGCACCCTCCGGGAGCTCTACTGGACCGGCGAGTACGAGGCGGACACGCTCCCCCTCTTCGTCCGGTACGCCGCCGGGGCTTCGTCGGTGCTCGACATCGGCGCGGCGGACGGCGTGTACTCGATCTTCGCGGCGGCGGTCAGTCCCGAGGCGCGGATCTTGGCCTTCGAGCCCGGGCTCCGCCAGCTCGAGCGCATGCGCCACAACATCAGCGCGAACGCCGCCCTGGTCGGCGACCGCATCGAGGTGATCGAGGCCGCCCTGTCCGACCACGATGGCACCGCCGAGTTCCACGAGTCGGCCAGCGAGGGCGACTCCTCCCTGAACGCCGAGTTCCGTCCGGGCAGCGTCGCCCGCACCGTCACCGTCGCCCGGGGCGACGCGGTGGTCGCCGAGCGCCTCGCCGGCCGGACCGTCGACCTCATCAAGATCGACACCGAGTCCACCGAGCCCGACGTGCTCCGGGGCCTCCACGAGACCGTCGGGCGCGACCAGCCCGTGATCTTCTGCGAGGTGCTGGCCGGGCGGACCGAGGACCGGCTGCAGGCCCTCGTCGACGGCTGGGGGTACCGCACCTGGTGGCTCGGCGCCGATGGGCCCGTCGCCCGCGACCGCATCGACGGCGACCCGAACAACCGGTACGTCAACTGGCTGTTCCTCCCCGACGGCCGCCAGCCGCTGACCTCCTAGGATCAAGCGCCGGCCGGGCTCCCCCGGCCCCCGCTCAGCGCAGGAGGTCCGCCCCCATGGCGGCGCAGTACATCTACTCGATGCACAAGCTCACCCGGTTCTACCCGCCGGACCGCGAGGTGCTGAAGGACATCAGCCTGTCCTTCTACCCGGGAGCCAAGATCGGCGTGCTCGGCGCCAACGGGGCCGGCAAGTCCTCCCTGCTCAAGGTCATGGCGGGCAAGGACGACGGCTTCACCGGCGAGGCCCGCCTCACGCCAGGCTTCAACGTCGGCATGCTCGAGCAGGAACCGCACCTCGACGAGTCCAAGAACGTCAAGGACAACGTGATGGACGGCGTGGCCGAGGTGGCGGGGCTGCTCACCGCCTACGACGCGTGTCTCGCCCGGTACGCCGATCCCGACGCCGACTACGAGAAGATCGGCGAGGAGCAGGCTCGGCTCGAGGCCGAGATCTCGGCGAAGGGCGCCAACGACCTGGACCGCAAGATCGAGATCGCCATGGACGCGCTGCGGCTGCCGCCGGGCGACGCCGAGGTCACCAACCTCTCCGGCGGCGAGAAGCGACGCGTCGCCCTGTGCCGCCTGCTCCTGTCGGCTCCGGACCTGCTGCTGCTCGACGAGCCCACCAACCACCTCGACGCCGAGTCGGTGGCCTGGCTGGAGCGCTTCTTGCGGGACTACGCCGGAACCATCGTGGCCATCACCCACGACCGCTACTTCCTCGACAACGTCGCGGGCTGGATCCTCGAGCTCGACCGCGGGCGGGGCATCCCGTTCGAGGGCAACTACTCCGGCTGGCTGGAGCAGAAGTCGGCCCGCCTCGCCCAGGAGGAGAAGCAGGCGTCGAACCGCCAGCGGGCCCTCAACCAGGAGCTCGAGTGGGTGCGCATGTCGCCCAAGGCCCGCCAGTCGTAGGGCATGGCCCGCCTCGCGGCCTACGACAAGCTGCTCGAGGAGTCGAAGCAGGCCGAGGGCCGCGACGCCAAGCTCCAGATCTTCATCCCGTCGGGCGACCGCCTCGGCGACCAGGTCATCGGGGTCGAGGGCCTCAACAAGGGCTTCGGCGAGAAGCTCCTCATCGAGGACCTGTCGTTCTCGTTGCCGAAGGCCGGCATCGTCGGCATCATCGGCCCGAACGGCGCCGGCAAGACCACCCTGTTCAAGATGCTCACCGGCCAGGAGCAGCCCGACGCGGGCTCGATCACGGTGGGCTCCACCGTGCAGCTGGCCTACGTCGACCAGAGCCGGGACAGCCTCGACGACACCAAGACCGTCTACGAGGAGATCACCGGCGGCAAGGACGACCTCGTCGTCGGCGGCCGGGAGATCCACGGCCGGGCCTACGTGGCGTCGTTCAACTTCACCGGCTCCGACCAGCAGAAGGCCGTGGGCGTGCTCTCCGGCGGCGAGCGCAACCGGGTGCACCTGGCCAAGCTCCTCAAGGAGGGCGGCAACGTCCTGCTCCTCGACGAGCCCACCAACGACCTCGACGTCGACACGCTCCGTGCGCTCGAAGAGGCGCTGGAGGCCTACGCCGGGTGCGCCGTGGTCATCTCCCACGACCGTTGGTTCCTCGACCGCATCGCTACCCACATGCTGGCGTTCGAGGGCGACTCCCAGGTCCGCTGGTTCGAGGGCAACTTCTCCGAGTACGAGGCCTTCCGCAAGAAGGAGCTCGGCGCCGAGGCCGACCAGCCGCACCGCATCGCCTACAAGAAGCTGTCCCGCTAGGTGGGCGACCGGTCCCGGGCCGCAGGTCACCGGGACCGGCGTCAGGTCCGGCGGGCGGCCTTGCCGGGCTGACCGGCCCGCCCGGCTCGGAACAGGGCGAGGCCGGCGGCGATGAGCCAGACGTCGCCGACCGTGAGGCCGAGGCGCTGGAACAAGCCGTTGGCGTCGCTCACCGTCGTGGCCACCAGGGCGGCGCCGGTCACCAGGCCGCCGGCGACGGCGAGGGCGGCCGCCCGGTCGTGCCCGGTCTCCCGGAGGGGGTGGGCCGATGCCAGCTGGAGCGCAGCGATGGAGACGTACCCGACCCCGGCGGCCACCCCGTGCCAGGTGTCCATCGACGACGAGTGCTCCAGCGGCAGGGCGGCGACGGCGATGGTCGCGACGCCGTTCACCGCCGCCAGCGGCCAGACCCGGCGCAGCGGCGACGTGCGCAGCGCGGTCGAACCGACGAGCACCGAGGCCCCGTAGGCCACGAACGCCGCGGTCATCAGGTCCCGGTCGGGTGCCCCCACCGCGGCGATGCGGCTGATCGCGTCGTTGATGGGCGAGTAGTCCGGCGTCCGGCCCCCTCCGACCACCCAGCCACCGATGAAGGCCGCCGGCCCGGCCACCAGGCCCAGCGCCGACCACGGACGGGTGGTGCGAAGCGCCTCGACCCCTCCCCTCCCGGACCCCATCCGGCGACGCTACCGCTGCGGTCTACGTTCGGGGGCATGACCGACCTGAACGTCGACGTGGTGCTCCTCGATGCCGGTGGGGTGCTGGTGGTCCCGGCCCACGAGGTCATCTGCGAACGGTTCGGTGCCGCCGGGTTCGAGGTCGACCCCACCCGGTTGTTCGAGGCCCACTACCGCGGGGTGCAGGCCATCGATCTCGCCGAGGCCGAGCCCGAGGTGTTCGACGACTACCACCGCGCCTACGCCGCCCACGTCGGCGTCGATGAGGCCTCCCTGCTGGCCGCCGCCGAGGTGCTCCAGGGCCTGTGGCACACCTCCGGCCTGTGGCGCCAGGCGCTGCCGTGGGCGGCCGAGGGCCTTGCCGCCATCGCCGCCACCGGGGTGCCGATCGTCATCGTGTCGAACGCCGACGGCACCGTCGACCAGGTCCTGGCCGAAGCCGGCCTGCTCCAGGTGGGTCCGGGTGCCGGCGTCGAGGTGTTCGCCATCGTCGACTCCGGGGCGGTCGGGGTCGCCAAGCCGGACCCGGCGATCTTCCACCACGCCCTCGACCTCGTGGGCGCCACGCCGGACCGGGCGGTCCACGTGGGCGACGCCTACCAGTACGACGTGCGCGGCGCTCGCGCCGCTGGCGTCCGCCCCATCCTCATCGACCCGCTCGGCATCCGCGCCGACGCCGACTGCGAGCGCATGGCCTCGCTCACCGAGCTGGTCGACCTGCTCAGCTGAGGCATCACTCCAGGCGGATGGCGACCTCGTTGGCGAGCAGGCGTCCCTCGGTGGTCAGCACCACCCGGTCGCCGCGGCGCTCCACCAGGCCCTCGAGCTGGTCGACGAACCCGTCGGGCACGTCGGCGGCGGGGACCCCGGTGCGGGTTCGGATGGCCAGCTGCAGGTGCTCGACCCGGCGGCCGTCCTCGTCGAGCTCCTCGCTCCCCGACTCCGGCGAGCGGCCCTCCTCGATGGCGGCGAGGTAGCGCTCGGGGGTGCGGTGGTTCCAGTACCGGCGACCCCCGACGTGGCCGTGCGCCGCACACCCGACGGCCAGGTACTCGCCACCGGACCAGTACAGGTGGTTGTGACGGCACTCGTGCCCGGGCTTGGACCAGTTCGAGATCTCGTACCAGTCGTAGCCGGCGGCGCCGAGCCGCTGCGTGGCCAGCTGGTACTCGTCGGCCTGGATGTCATCGTCGGGGTGGCGGGCCGGATCAGCGGCGAGCGGGGTGCCGGCCTCGACGGTGAGGGCGTAGGCGCTGATGTGGTGCGGGTCGAGGGCGATGGCCGCCTCGAGGGTGGCCTCCCACTGCCCGAGCGTCTCGCCCGCCGCGCCGTACACGAGGTCGATGTTGATGGCGAGGCCCGCAGCGCGCGCAGCCTCCACGGCACGACGGACGTTGGCGCGATCGTGCTCGCGCCCCAGGGTGACCAGCACCTCCGGGTCCATCGACTGCACGCCGATCGAGATGCGGGTGACACCGCCGTCGGCGTAGATCTGGGCGCGATCGGCGTCGAGGTCGTCGGGGTTGCACTCGATGGTGACCTCGGCACCTGGGACCAGCGGTACGGCTCCGAGCACGTGCACCAGGCGGTGCGGGTCGACGAGGGTGGGCGTCCCGCCACCCACGAACACGCTGGTGACCGGCGGATGGGCCGGCGCCTCGGATCGGATCTGGCGCTCGCACGCGGCGAGGTAGCGCTCCTCGAGGTGGAGCCGGTCGGTCCACGTCGCGAAGGCGCAGTAGTCGCACCGGTGCCGGCAGAAGGGCACGTGGAGGTAGAGCCCGAACGCCACCGAGGGAGGATACCGGCGGCTGGACGCGACCTCCGAAGGCGGGACCGAGGTTCGGTGGACGGCACCCACCCCAGCACGCTCTGCGAGATTCCCCTCTGGCTCAGCCACGCATGGTGACAAAACCGCGCTGCGTGGGCTAAGGTGTCCGGCGAGCGCGAAGCGTGCGCACCGAAGCAAGAGTGGGAGAACAGGCACATGACGCCTCCGTCATCGGAAACCGATCTGGACCCGGAGTCCACCGAGTACGCCCGTCTGGTCGGTGAGCGCCTCCGTGCGATCCGCCGGCAGAAGCGCCTGTCGCTCCAGGAGGCGGAAGAGCTGTCGGGCCAGGAGTTCAAGGCCTCGGTCCTCGGCGCCTACGAGCGCGGCGAGCGGGCCATCTCCGTGCCGCGCCTCCACCGCCTCGCCACCGTGTACCAGGTGCCGGTCGACCAGCTGCTCCCCCGTGACCCGGGCGACCCCCGCTCCGACGGGCCCTACCTGGACCTCACCGCACCGGCGGCGCCGGCACCTCGCAAGATCGTCATCGACCTCGGTCGCCTCGACGACATCGGCGGGCCCACCGGCGAGATGCTCCGGCGCTACCTGGCCATGATCCAGGTCCAGCGCCAGGACTTCAACGGCCGGGTGCTCACCATCCGCCGCGACGACCTGCGGGCCATCGCCTGCATCCTCGACACGCCGCCGGATCACGCCACGGAGCGCCTCGAGCAGCTCGGGATGCTCTTCCAGGGCACGCCGGTGCTCACCAACCCGGCTCGCTGAGCCGCCGCCCCGCCTCGGGGCTGACGACGCGGCCCGAACGCAGGGCCACCAGGAGCGCACCCGCCACGATGGCGGCCGTCTCGGCGCGCAGCACGCCTGTCGACAGCGACACCCGTGGGAGATCGGCCCCGAGCTCGTCGCGGTCCCAGCCACCTTCCGGGCCGACCAGGATGACCGGGTCGTGCAGGCTCGGCGCGTCGCCGCTGCGCTCAGCGAGGCAGGCGCCCTCGATGCCGGCGACGGCGGCGAACGTGGTCACCGGCTCGATGCGCGGCAGCCAGGGCTGACGGCTCTGCATCGCCGCCTCGCGCGCCACCTTGTTGAGGCGGGCCTGCGCCAGGTCGGCCTTGCCCTCGTCCCAGCGCACCACCGAGCGCGCCGCTTCGAACGGGCAGATCCAGTCGACCCCGAGCTCGGTGAGCTTCTGGACGGCCAGCTCGGGTTTGGAGCCCTTCACCAGCGCGAACGCCACGCCGACGGTCGGGGTGGGGTGCGGGCAGTACTGCACCCCACCGTCAGGTTCGGGCTCCTCGTCGTGCATGCGGGCTGACCGCCAGCTCCCGGTCCCATCGCCCAAGATGACCGGGTCGCCGTTGCGGACCCGTCGCACGCGGGCGAGGTGGTGGTGGTCGTCGAGCCGCAGCACCGGATGCTCCAGGTCCTCGACGTAGACGAGCGGACCGCCACCGGAAGGGAGCTCCACCCCCGGCACGCCGTCGGTCGGTTCGGCGAAGGGCGGCTCGTGCACCGGAGTTGTCTAGTGGAACGCCGACTTGATGCGGGAGAAGAAGCCCTTGTCCGCCGGGGCGACCTCCTCGCCGCGCGCCGCCGCGATCTGGCGGAGCGCGTCCTCCACCTCCGGCTCGAGGTCCGTGGGCGTGTCGACCACGACCTGGACGAGCAGGTCACCACGGCCGCGCCCTCGGACGTGGGGGACGCCGCGGCCGCGGAGGCGGAACACCTTGCCGGCCTGCGTGCCTCGGGGGATGACCAGGTCCTCGTCGCCGTCGAGGGTGGCGAAGGAGATGGCCGCCCCGAGCGCGGCCTGCGTGAAGGGCAGGTGGAGCTGGTGGACGAGGTCGTCGCCGTCGCGGACGAAGCGGGCGTGGGGCTGGACCCGCACCTGCACGTAGAGGTCACCGGCCGGACCGCCTCGGGGAGCGACCGCGCCGAAGCCGCTGAGCCGGAGCGTGGATCCGGTGTCGACCCCGGCGGGGATGTCGATCGTGTAGGTCTTGTCGGTGACCTCGCGGCCCTCGCCCTTGCAGGTGGGGCACGGGTCGGCGATGACCTGCCCGGCGCCGCGGCACACCGGGCACGGCGCCGCGGTGACCATCTGGCCGAGGATCGACTGCCGGACCTGGCGGACCTGGCCGGTGCCGCTGCACTGCGCGCACGTCTCGGCGTGGCTGCCCGGCGCAGCACCCGTGGCCTCGCAGGTCTCGCAGGCGACCGCGGTGCGGACGCTCACCTCCTGCTGGGCGCCGAAGACCGCGGACTCGAACGGGATGTCGACCGCCACCTCCAGGTCGGGCCCGGCCTGGCGCCCGGGGCGCGCCCCGCTGGCCGCACCGCCGCCCCCGAAGAAGGCGTCGAAGATGTCGCCCAGGCCGCCGCCGGCGAAGCCGCCGAACGGGTCACCCCCGCCCATCTGCGGGCCGTCGGCGCCGAAGCGGTCGTAGTTGGCCCGCTTGCCGTCGTCGCTCAGCACCTCGTAGGCGTTGGCGATCTCCTTGAACCGGGCCTCGGCCGTCGCATCGCCGGGGTTGGCATCGGGGTGGTACCGGCGAGCGGCGAGGCGGTAGGCCCGCTTGATCTCGTCGGTGCTCGCGTCGCGCTCGACGTCGAGCAGCTCGTAGTAATCGGTGGGCACGTCAGCCTTCGCTCAATCGGTTGCCCAGGCGCTGGCCGACGACGGCCACCGCAGCAAGGGCCTGCGGATAGTTCATGCGGGTGGGGCCGAGCACGCCGACCGTGCCGACCTGCTCGCCGTCGACGGTGTAGGGCGCCACGACGAGGGCGCAGTCCGCGAGGGGCTGCATCCCCGTCTCGCTGCCGATGGCGACGTCGAGCCCGCGGTCGACGACGTCGCGCAGCAGCGACACGACGACCAGCTGCTGCTCGAGGATGGTGAGCACGGAGCGGACCGTCTCCACCGCCTCGAACGACGCCGCCATGCGAGAGGCGCCGTTGACGAAGACCTGATCGGTGTCGTCCCCCGCCGCAGTCGCCACCGCGGTCCGGACCGCGCCGAGCACGGCCTCGACCGCTGGATCGGGTGCGCTGGCGAGGGCGATGGTCGCCGCGAGCGGCCCGCCGATGACGTGCTCGGACAGGGCGGCCGAGGCCGCGGCCAGCACGTCCTCCTCCACCGCCTCGCCGAGGTCGATCGTGCGCTTCTCGATGGCGCCGTTGCCGAGCACCGCCACGAACAGGGCGACACGGGGAGCGAGCGACACCAGCTGCACCGAGCGGACCGCCGCCGCCTCGTGTGCGGGGCCGATGACCACGGCGGCGTAGTCCGTGAGCCCGGTCAGCAGGCGGGTGGTGTCGGCCAGCATCTGCTCGATCTCGCCGTGGGCCTGATCGAAGAACGCCCGGACCTGCTGGGAGGCGGTGCGGTCCAGTGACGGGCGGGTGAGAGCGTCGACGAAGTAGCGGTACCCCTTCTCCGTGGGGATGCGCCCGGCCGAGGTGTGCGGCTGCGCGAGGAACCCGTCGCTCTCGAGCGCGGCCATCTCGTTGCGGACGGTCGCCGACGACACCTGCACGCCGGGCGCGCTGGCGATGTGGCCGGAGCCCACGGGCTGGGCCGTCTGGATGTACTCCTCCACCACGGCTCGGAGGATGGATGCCTTGCGCTCGTCGAGCACGGAGACCTCGCTGGGATCGGTTGGCACTCGATCCTACCGAGTGCCAACCACTGCGGGCAGGTTGCCCCTCCGCGCCCTGCTCAGCGCTGGCGGTAGCGGTCGAGCGCCTCGTCGCGCTCGGCGGCGTGGTCCACGATCGGAGCGGGGTAGGACGACGCCTCTCCCGAGAAGAGATCGTCGGCCCCGGTGCGGGGCTCGTGCACGGCCTTGCCGGGGATCGACCGCAGCTCGGGGACGTGGCGGCGCACGTAGTCGCCCTCGGGATCGAACCGCCGGCCCTGGAGGGCCGGGTTGAACACCCGGAAGAACGGGGCGGCATCGGTCCCGGTCCCGGCGGTCCACTGCCAGCCGTGGGTGTTGGACGCGACGTCGCCGTCGAAGAGGTGGCGCATGAACCACGCCGCGCCCCGCCGCCAGTCGATGTGGAGGTCCTTCACCAGGAACGAGGCGGTGATCATGCGCACCCGGTTGTGCATCCAGCCCTCGGCGAGCAGCTGGCGCATGCCGGCGTCGACGATCGGGAACCCGGTGCGTCCAGCGGTCCAGGCCTCGAAGCGCTCATCGGCGGCGTCGCCGGTGTCCCAGCGCACGTCCATCGAGTCGACGAAGTTGGCGTGCACGGTGTCGGGCCGCTGGGCGAGGACGTCGGCGTAGAAGTCCCGCCAGGCCAGCTCGGTGGCGAACGTGGTGGCCCCGGCCGAGTCGCCGAGGAGCGCCAGCAGCTGGCGGGGGTGGATGGTGCCGAACTTCAGGTGGGGAGACAGGCGGCTCGTCCGGTCGAGGTCCGGGCGGTTGCGATCCTCCTTGTACGCACCGATCCGCTCGGACAGGAACTGCTCTGCTGCCTCCCAGGCGGCGTGCTCCCCCACCGGCGGCAGCCCCTCGGTGGCCTCTGGCGACGGCGTCTCGGGACGGGGGTCCGACCCCACTCCCCTGACCCACCGGACGCCGTCGGGAGCAGCGACCGGGTCGTCCCACCCGTCCTGCCGCCACATCTGGGAGAACGGCGTGAACACCTTGAACGGCGTACCGGACCTGGTCTTCACCGTGCCGGGAGCGACGGCGTACGGACTGCCCACGAAGCGCAGGAGGCGTCCGTCTCCGGCCAGCGCCTGGCGGGTCGCGTCGTCGCGGCCCCGGCCGTACGGACCGAAGTCCTCGGCCGCCAGGACCACCGACGCTCCGACCTCGGCGGCCACCGCCCGGACCACCTTGCTCGGGACCCCGGTCCGCTCGACGAGGGCCCCACCGACGTCCGCAGCCAGCGAGTCGAGGGTCGCGTGCAGGTACGCCACCCGGTTCGCTCCCGACGGGCGGGCGAGCACGTCGTCGTGGACGAACAGCGGCACCACCCGCCCCGCCTCGGCCGCGGCCACGAGCGCAGGGTTGTCGCCCACCCGGAGATCGCGCCGGAACCACATCACCGCTACGTCGTCTCCCATGACCCGATTCCTTCCCGGCTGACCTGCGGTTCAGTCGCGCGTCAGGGTCTGGGCCGGTCAACCAGCGCAGGCGAGGGCGAGGTCGATGCCGATGCGGGCGACAGCGATGCGCCGGGCCAGAGCGGCAGCACGCGCCTCGTCGTCGAGGTCCTCCCGGGGGTCGACGAGCGGGGCGCTGATCGCAGAGCGGATCGCCAGGTGGATCGCCCATCCCGCCTCCACCGCGGCCCGGTCGACCTCGGCCCTCTCGGCCGCCAGACCGTCGAGGTACGCGTCCAGCACGACCGCAGCGATCCGGGGTGCATCGGCGGGATCGGCGTCACCGGCGTCGAACCGGCCGGCGACGAGCTGGCCGAGGTCGGACCCGTACGGGCCCCGGCAGCCGTAGCTCCAGTCGACGGCCACCAGGTCCCCCGCCGGGTCGCGCAGGAGGTTGTGCGGCGTGGCGTCGCCGTGGCACAGCCCGTGCGGGAGCCGGGCCTCCATCCCGATGAGCACCGGGCCGAGCTCGATCAGTCGCTGCAGGTCCTCTCGGAAGCCGTCGTCGGCCACCGAGCGCAGGACCGGGTCCCGCCACAGCTCGTCGTCGGTGACCAGCGGGATGTCGACCATCGAGAGCTTGCCGAAGAACAGGTAGCCCAGGTCGCGCCGCTCGATGCCCAGCTCTCGGCCGACCCGTTCCTCGGGCCACCGGCCCGACAACCGGCCGAGGAGGTGGGCCGCGTCGGTGTACTGCGAGAGGTCCCAGGTCGCGGTGTCATCGATGTGCTCGAGCCAGAGCACGATGCGGTCGCCGACCTCGTCGATGGCGTGCACCTCCGGCATGGTCAGACCGTCGGGCACGTCGTGGCGGAGATCGCTCCGGTAGACGCGCGGCTCGTCGAGCCAGTTCAGGTTGGCCATCAACGAGGCGTGGTGGTCCGGCGGCACGAACGCCATGACCGGCGATGCCGATGCCGGCTGGAGCACCTTGGCGAAGAGCCGCCACGGGGTCCCGTCGACGAGGGTCCCCGACACGTGGTGGAGGCTCTCGGTGGTCATGTTGTCGACCACGTGGGCCGAGGGTGCGACCTCGATGGAGGCGACCTCGGCATCGGGCCGGTCGAGCGCGAGGCGGACGACCTCTCGGATCCGGGCGTGGTCCAGCTGCGTGGTGGTCGCGGTCATCGGTCCGATGGTAAGGGTTCCTGACTATCCTGTCGACCCATGGTCGCTCCCCCCTCCCCGCAGCCCGCCGTGTTCTTCGTCGACCACGAGCGCCTCCAGCGCCGAGCCAACGGGGAGATGAGCACGTTGATCGCCCCGAAGGTGGCGGCGATGCGCGGTTCCTTCGGCCGCCTGCTCGGCACCATCCCCGACGATGGCGCCCGCCAGACCGAGCTTGCCGATGGGTTGTGGATCACCAAGCAGTCGCTGGGCGAGCGGCTCCGGGCGCTCGAGGATCGGGGCTGGATCTCGATCGAGCCCGACCCTGACGACCGTCGCGCCCGGATCGTGCGCCGGACCCCCGAGGGAGACCGGATCCGAGCCCTGACCGAGGTGGCGATGGCCGAGATGGAGGCCGGATGGGCGGCCGAGGTCGGCGCCGAGCGCTACCGCACCTTCCGCGCGGTGCTCGCCGAGCTCAGCCGTGGCGCGTGATCAGTCGTCGAGCTTGAGGGCGGAGACGAAGGCTTCCTGGGGAACTTCGACGCGGCCGATGTTCTTCATCTTCTTCTTGCCCTCCTTCTGCTTCTCGAGGAGCTTGCGCTTCCGGGTGATGTCGCCGCCGTAGCACTTGGCCAGCACGTCCTTGCGCTTGGCCTTCACGGTCTGGCGGGCGATGATCCGACCCCCGATGGCCGCTTGGATCGGCACATCGAACATCTGGCGGGGGATCAGCTCGCGGAGCTTCTCGCACATCTTGCGGCCGTAGTCGTCGGCCTTGTCGCGGTGGATCACCATCGAGAAGGCGTCGACCGGCGTGGCGTTGAGCAGCACGTCGACCCGGACCAGGTTCGACACCTGGTAGCCGGCCGGTTCGTAGTCGAGCGACGCGTAGCCCTGGGTGCGGGACTTGAGCTGGTCGAAGAAGTCGGTGACGACCTCGGCGAGCGGGATCTTGTACTTGAGCTCGACCCGTTCGGGCGACAGGTACTCGAGCTTGTCCATCTCGCCCCGCCGGGTCTGGCAGAGGTCCATGATCGTGCCCGTGTAGTCCGACGGCGTGAGGATCGTGACGTCGAACCAGGGCTCCTCGATGCTGTCGATCTCGGTGACCGGCGGCATCTCCGACGGGTTGTCGACCTCGACCTGCTCGCCGTTGGTCTTGTTGACCAGGTACGCCACGCTCGGCGCGGTGGCGATGAGGCTGAGGTCGAACTCGCGCTCGAGCCGCTCCCGGATGATCTCCATGTGGAGCAGGCCCAAGAAGCCGCAGCGGAAGCCGAACCCCAGTGCGCCCGACGTCTCGGGCTCGAAGGTCACGCTGGCGTCGCTGAGGCGCATCTTGTCGAGCGCCTCCCGGAGGTCCGGGAACTGGTCGCCGTCGATCGGGTAGATGCCGCAGAACACCATCGGCTTCGGGTCCCGGTAGCCCTCGAGCGCCGCCTCCGCCCCGTTGCGAGCCGTGGTGACCGTCTCGCCGGAACGGGCCTCGGCCACGTCCTTGATGCCGGCGATGAGGTAGCCGGTCTCGCCGGGCCCGAGCTCGGTGACCGGCGTGTTCACCGGGTTGCGCACCCCGATCTCGTCGGCCTCGTAGGTGACGCCCGCCTGCATGAACCGGAGCTTGTCGTTCGTGCGCATGGTGCCGTTCACGACCCGGACGCTGGAGACCACGCCGCGGAACTGGTCGAAGTGGCTGTCGAAGATGAGCGCCTGCAGCGGCTCGTCGACGTCGCCCTGCGGTGCCGGGATGCGCTCGATGACCGCTTCGAGCAGCTCGGGCACGCCCTCACCGGTCTTGGCGCTGATGCGGAGGATGTCGTCGGCCGGGATGCCGAGGATGTTCTCGATCTCGGCGGCATACAGGTCCGGGTCCGCGGCCGGCAGGTCGATCTTGTTGAGGCAGGCCACGATCTCGAGGTCGTTCTCCAGCGCCAGGTAGCAGTTGGCCAGCGTCTGGGCCTCGATCCCCTGGGCGGCGTCGACCAGCAGGATCACGCCCTCGCACACCGCGAGCGACCGGCTGACCTCGTAGCCGAAGTCCACGTGGCCCGGGGTGTCGATCATGTTGAGGGTGTGGCCGGCGTAGCCCAGCGTCACCGACTGGAGCTTGATCGTGATGCCGCGCTCCCGCTCGATGTCCATCGAGTCCAGGAACTGGGCCCGCATGTCACGGGCGCTGACCGCACCGGTGACCTCGAGGATCCGGTCGCTCAGCGTCGTCTTGCCGTGATCGATGTGGGCGATGACGCTGAAGTTGCGGATGCGGGACTGGTCCATGGGGCCTTCGACTGCGAAACGGGGGTCCGACGACGCTACCAACCGACCGCAGCCACCCCCCAGCTGGCCAGCTCAGGCCGCCAGCGCCGCGCCGAGCACCCGCCAAGACGATCGTGACCCTCGTGGTCAGCCTCGGGGCCCGAGCGGCGCGGGTTGCGACAACGTGGGGCGGCGCCACTACGATGGTCCAGCTTTCAGAACGCAGAAGTGGAGCCTGAGCCACCGTGGCCAACATCAAGAGCCAGATCAAGCGCAATCGCCAGAACGAGAAGCGCCGCATCGCGAACAAGACCGTCCGGTCGGAGCTTCGCACCCGCATCAAGAGCGCCGTGTCGGCCGGTGAGAGCGGTGCCGAGAACGCGGCCGAGGCCGAGCGCCTCGCCTACAAGCGGATCGACAAGGCCGCCCAGAAGGGCGTCATCCACAAGAACGCCGCGGCCCGCCGCAAGTCCCGCCTGGCCAAGCGCCTTGCGGCCGCTTCCGCCGACGCCTGATCTTCGGCCGCTCGGCGGCCACCGACCCGGCCCCGCTCACCTCAGGTGACGGGGTCGTTCGTCGTTTCGGCCCCCGGTGCCCGGGCTCAGTGCGGCGGCTCGGCCCCGCAGCCGGTGCTCAGCGGGAGTTGCGGGCGAGGCGGGCGACGAGGACCTCCATCGTCAGCTCTTGGGGCCAGGCCTGGGCGCCCCGCAGGTCGACGTCGGCCTTGGCCAGCAGGGCCAGGGCGCGGCGCACGCCCGGTGATCCCAGCTTGCGGGCCTGGTTCATGGCCTTCTTGGCCGGAAAGGTCGAGCCCTTCATGCCCAACAGGGCGGCGGCGTCCTTCTCGCTTCGGACGTTGGCGCCGTCGAGCTTGACCATCCGCAGGACGTGCGACTGGAGGGTGGCCATGATGGCGAGCGAGTGGCGATCACCCGCGCCCATCATGCGCTGGAGCCGGTCGAGGGCCAGGGGCACGTCGCCCTTGTCGATGGCGTCGGTGAGGTCCCACGGCGGCACGCCGCCGGGCGGTCCGATGAACGCCTCGACGTCGGCGAGGCGCAACCGCTCCCCCGGCGCGAACGCACCCTTGAGCCGCTCGATGATGCCGACGACGGCCCCGCCGTCCTCGCCGATGGTCTTCACGACCTTGTCCCGGACCGCCGGCTCGATGTCGAGCCCGGCGGCGGCGAACTGGTCGCCGACCCAGCCCGACATGTTGCGGCTGGCGGCGTCGGTCTCGATGACCTCGCCCGCAGCGGTGACGGCCTTGACGAGCGCCGGCGGCATCTTCGGCGTCTTGGTGAACGGCTCGCCGTCGTCGTTGGCGGAGGTGAGGGCGGTCCGCTCCCCGACGAGGACCAGGGTCGTCGACGGCAGGGCGTCCTCGAGGTAGGCCACCACCGGCGCGACGTCGTCGCCCTTGGAGTAGCGACCGAAGCGGCGGACCACCACGATCCGGTAGTCGGTGAGGAACGGGATGGTCTGGGCGGCGCCGAGCGCCGCGGCCAACTTGGTGCTGTCGAGGTCGAACTCGTGGACGAGCAGGGACCGATCGCCGCCGGCGACCAGCTGGTCGAGCAGCGTCGACACCGCCCCGCCGAGCAGCACGGGGTCGCTCCCCTTCACGAGGTAGACGGGCCGCCGGGCGGTCACGATGCCGACTCCCAGCCCTCGATGCACGCACGTTCCCGGACCACGTCCGGACCCTACCGCCCGCCTCGGAGGTCCGGATCAGGGCGGCCGGACCCGCACGTCGGGCGGCGCGGGCGGGGCCACGGTGATGACGAGGGCGCCGACGCGGATCCGCTGCGGCCGGGCCTCCGCCGCATCGATGACCCGTCCGACCGGCCAGCGGTGGCGCACGATGCGGGTCACCTCTGGGGCTCCCCGGCCCTCCACCAGCAGCACGTCGATCCGGCGGATGCCGGTGGCGCGCAGGAGCTCCAGGGCATCGGCGGGCCGCACGCCATCGGCCTCGACCACGGTGGCGCCACCGGAGCGGTGGACGACGAGGCCCGGCGCTCGCCACTCCGCCGGCGGGAAGCGGAGGTCCGCCGCCGGGGCCAGCAGCGACACGGCGGCGATGGGCACCGCGAGGTACCGGAGCGGAGGGCGACGCGTCGCCAGGACGAGCGCGCCGGCGACGCCGGCGAGGTGGGGCCAGCCGAGCGTCCCGAGCGGGAGGGACGCGCTGACGCGGGCGACGGCGGCCACCCAACGGATCATCAGCTCCGTCGGGGCGTGGACCACGGCCGCCACGCCCGGGCCGCCGATCGCGGCGGCCACGCCGGCGGGCAGACCCCACGTGGTGACCAGCCCGGCCACCGGCACCGCGAGCGGGTTGGCGAGCAGCGAGACCACGGGGAGGCCGCCGGCGAGCGGGACCAGCACGGGTGCCACCCCGAACTGTGCGGCGAGGGTCACGCCGAGGGCCTCCGCCAGCACCCGCGGCCCGGGGACCGCAGCTGCGATCCGTGCCGCGAGCAGGGCGATGGCCAGCGAAGCGCCGACCGACAGCTGGAACCCGATCGAGTGCACGAGCAGCGGGTCGACCAGCACGACGCCCGTGACGGCGAGGGCGAGGGTGCGCAGCGACCCCGCCGGCCGGCCCAGCGCCCCAGCCGTCACCGCGACGGCGGCCATGGCCGAGGCCCGCAGCACCGAGGGCTCGAACCGCGTCACCACGCCGAACGCCACGATGACCGCCACCGTCGCGACCCAGCGCCCCCGCCACCCCAGGCGCGACGTCAACGGGGAGACCAGCACCAGCACGAAGGCGACGTTCTGGCCCGAGACCACCAACAGGTGGGTGAGGCCGGCACCGCGGAAGTCATCGACGATCTCGGGGGGCTGGTCGCGGTCATCGCCGAGGACGAACCCGGCGTACAGCGAGCGCTCCGGATCGCCCATGCCGGCGGCGCCCGACTCGATCAGTCGCCGGAACCGGTTCGCGGCACGCCACGGCGCGGTACCGGCATCGACCCGATCGATCGATGCGGCATCGAGCCGTCCGACCACATGGCGAGGGACGAGCCACGGCGAGCCGGGCCGCGGCGGGGCCAAGCGGCCCTGGACCCGGATGCGCTCACCCGTGAGCGCAGCGCTCAGCGAGCCACCAGCCGCCTCGTCGGCACCGAGCTCCACCCGTCGGCCTCCGAGGCGGACATCCGCCCGCCAGCCGAACGGCGTCGGTGCCGGGTCCGACACCAGGGTCACCACGCCGGACCACGGACCCGCAGCGACGGGCCGGAGGCCGGCGTGCGATCGGGCGGCGAGGCCGCTCGCCACGATGGTCACGCCGACCACCAGGACCATCGGGCGACGGAGCAGGGCGACGACGGCCGCCGCGGCCGCCATCCCGATCACCGGGAGCGGACGGTGGGCCGCCGCGCCGACCCAGGCTCCGATCGCCAGCACCACGGCGGCCCGGTCGTCGAGCTGCGGGCGCGCCTCGGGTGCGGGCGGGAGCGTGGTCAGGATGCTCGGCGTCGCCTCGGTCTCGGTCACACGCGCACAAGGGGCCGCAGCTGCTCGAGCTTGGCGTCGCCGATGCCGCGGACATCGAGGAGCTCGTCGACCGACGAGAACCGTCCGTGCTCGTCGCGGTACGCCAGGATCGCCGTGGCCGTGGCCGGACCCACCCCGGGAAGACCGTCGAGCTGCTCGGCGGTGGCGGTGTTGAGGTCCACGGGCGCCGAGGGCACGGCGCCATCGGCCCCGCCGCCTCCGTCCCCGCCGGCAGCCGGCGCACCGGCTCCCCCACCCAGACCGGCGACCACATCGGGTGGGGCGTCCTCCCCCTCGGCCGGCACCCACACCCGCTCGCCGTCGACCACCGGCGCCGCCAGGTTGACCCGGTTCGCGTCGGCCCGGTCGGTGAGCCCGCCGGCGGCCTTGACCAGGTCGTCGACGCGCGCTCCCGAGGGAAGCTCGTAGACGCCGGGCTCGGCCACCGCCCCGGCCGCCTGGACCACCACATCGGCGACGGTGGTGGAGGTGCTGGCCGGCGACGACGAGGCGGTTCCGCCCCCATCCGGTGCTCCGGGCGCCGCTGGCGCCTCCGCCGCCGGGAGCGCAGATTCGACGGGAGCGGCCGCCGGTCGCAGGAGCCACCACCCGGCGCCGACGACGCCGAGGACGCCGACGACGGCGACCAGCCACGACTGCATCGCCGGGAGCCGATCCGCCGCCCGTTCCCGCAGCGGCGGGCGCTGGTGGGGGAAGGCGTCGTGCCAGAACGGGTCGACATCGGTGTCGACGTCCGAGGTGGGGGCGGAAACTGAGCGGTGGGCCACGGTCTTCTCCGAGCAGGCAGGTGCGAGCAGCGCGGGGAAGGCGGCGTCACCCTAGGAGCGCGGCGGCCCGATGCCCATGGCCCGACCCCAGATGCGACCCATCCGGCTCATCTCAGTCCCCGATGTGGAGCAGCCGGCGGGCCCGCCACTCGGCGCTGACCTCGGCCGGGATGCGGCGGTAGGCCGCCGGGTGCGGATAGCCCTTCAGCCGGAGGGCCACGTACGCGACCAGGTAGCGGGTGAGGAACGTGACGAACCCGAGCTCGTGGTACTGCCGGACGTGCTCGAGCTCGTGGGCGATCAGGTGCTCGCTGGCGGCGTGGCGCGCCCGCACGATGACCAGGTCGCCCAACGTCCACGCGTCGGCTCCCGGCGGCACCGGACCACCCACCCAGAGGCGGTGGCCGGGGCGTCGCTCGATCCTCCCGAGTCCCACGGCACCAGCCTGCCGGGCCGCCACCGCCCGGTCGGGGACCCTCCGCCCTCCGCCCTCCGCAGCCGAGTCGGTCAGAAGAGCTGGCGGCTGAGCTGCTTGCGGTAGGCGGCGGTGCGGGGGTCGTCGGGACCCATGAGCTCGAGCAGGTCGAGGTACTGCTGGCGGGCATCGTCGTCGGCCTTGACCTGGGGCAGGAGGGCGTCGAGGGTCGCCTCGACATCGGCGAGGGGGCCGTCGGCGGCATCGACGGCGTTCGGCTCGGCGCCCACCCGGGCCAGCGCCGCCACGCGCCGGGTCTCGGCCGTCTCGGGGATCTTGGCCAGGGTGGCCAGGGCTTCGTCGCCGCGGCCCTCGGCCACGTAGAGCTCGGCGAGGGCGACGGTGGCGACGGGATGGCCGGGCACGGCGGTGAGCGCCTGCTGGAGCGCGACCTCGTCGCCCACGTCGATCAGATCGGCGACGAGCTGCTCGTCCGCGCTCGGCAGGACGGACTCGATGAAGCTGCGGACCGCCGCCTCGGGCTGGGCGCCGACGAACTGGTTGGCGATCTTGCCGTCGCGGATGGCGAAGACCGCCGGGATGCTCTGCACGTTGAACGACTCGGCGAGGCGCGGGTTGGCATCGATGTCCACCTTGGCCAGCACCACCTGCCCGCCGGTCTCGTCGATGACCTTCTCGAGGATCGGCGTCAGCGCCTTGCACGGGCCGCACCAGTCGGCCCAGAGGTCGACGATCACCGGCACCTCGTGGGACCGGGCCACGATCTCGGCTTCGAACGTTGCTTCGGTGACATCGACCATCAGGCCACGATACCGGGAGGCCCCGAACTAGGTTCGGCCGCGATGAGCGACCAGACCTCCATCACCGGCATCGACGTCCCGGCGGTCACCGCCTGGTTCACCGAGCACACAGCCGCAGCTCCGCCGCTGGCGTTCGAGCTGATCGCCGGCGGCCGGTCCAACCTCACCTTCCGCGTGACCGACACCGCCGGAGGGGCCTGGGTCCTGCGCCGGCCGCCCACCGGCCACGTGCTCGCCACCGCCCACGACATGAGCCGCGAGCACCGCATCATCTCGGCCCTCGCCCCCACCGACGTGCCGGTCGCCCCGGTGATCGGGCTCTGCGAGGACGAGGCCGTCAACGGCGCCCCCTTCTACGTCATGGACTTCGTCGACGGCCTCGTGATCCGGGATCAGGCGGTCGCCCAGGCGGTCTCCCCGGAGGTGCGCCGAGCTGCGGGGATGTCGCTCGCCGCCACGCTGGCCAAGATCCACGCCGTCGACCCCGATGCGGTCGGACTGGGCGAGCTGGGCCGCAAGGACGGCTACATCGCCCGCCAGCTCAAGCGCTGGAACGGGCAGTTCGAGCAGGCCACCGACCGGGAGGTCCCCGAGGTGATCACGGCGCACCGGCGGCTCCTCGAGCACATCCCCGAGCAGGGCCCGGCCACCATCGTCCACGGCGACTACCGCCTCGACAACTGCATGGTCGACGCCGACGGCCAGGTCATCGCCGTCCTCGACTGGGAGATCTGCACCCTGGGCGATCCCCTCGCCGACCTCGGCGTGCTGATGGTCTACTGGTCCGAGGCCAGCGACGAGTTCGGCGGGCTGCTCGGCGGCGCCACCACGGTGGAGGGCTTCCCGAGCCGGGCCGAGCTGGTGCAGGCGTACCAGGACGCCGGCGGCCGAGAGGTCGGGAACCTCGACTACTACGTGGCCTTCGGGTACTGGAAGCTGGCCTGCATCCTCGAGGGCGTGTACATCCGCTACAAGGCCGGCGCGATGGGCGACGACGGCGCCGATGCCGAGGCGTTCGGCGATACCGTCCGTCTCCTCGGGCGCGTGTCGCTCGACGCCCTGGACCGCATGGAGGCCTGACGCAGGTGCTGTACGAACTGCACGACCAGCCATCGCTCGAGGACCCCGTCATGGTGATGGTCCTCGAGGGCTGGATCGACGCGGGCTACGCCGCCACCACCGCCGCCCAGACCCTCCTCGGCGGCATCGACTCGTACCCCGTGGCCACGTTCGACACGGACCGCCTGCTCGACCACCGGGCCCGTCGCCCGGTCATGCACCTGGTCGACGGGGTCAACACCGGCCTCTCGTGGCCGAGCCTGGAGCTGCGCGCCGGGGTCGACGAGGCCGGCAACGACCTCCTGCTGCTCCTCGGCGCCGAGCCCGACCACCAGTGGCGGGCCTTCGCCGAAGCCGCGCTGGACCTGGCCCAGGGGTTCGGCACCCGCATGGTGGTGGGACTCGGCGCCTACCCGGCCACGGTCCCCCACACCCGCCCGGTCACCTTGTCGGTCACCGCCGCCACCCCCGACCTGGCGTCGGTCACCGGCCTGCTGCGCGGCACGCTCGACGTCCCCGCCGGGGTCCAGGCGGTGCTGGAGCGGCGCTGCGATGAGCTGGACATCCCGGCGCTCGGCCTCTGGGCCCAGGTGCCGCACTACGTGAGCGGCGACCCCGCCCCGTTCCACGCCGGCTCGCTGGCCCTGCTGCGCCAGCTCGAGCGCACCGCCGGCCTCTCGCTCCCCTTCGGCTCCCTGCCGCAGGAGGCCGAGGACACGCGCCAGCGCCTCGACGCCGCGGTCCAGGGCAACCCCGAGCACCTGGCGATGCTCCACGCCCTCGAAGCCCGCCACGACGAGATGACCCAGGCTGCGCCGACGCCCGAGCCGGAGATCCCCTCCGCCGACGAGCTGGCCGCCGAGGTCGAGCAGTTCCTCCGTGACCAGGGCCCCGAATAGCCGCCTCCCGAGGAGACGAACCGTGAACCTGACCATCGTCGAGGCCAAGGCCCGGACGGACGCCGAGCGGGGCCGCTGATGCTCGTCGACGGGGGCATCGGGTCGGACCTCGCCAAGGCCGCCGGCCAGGCCCGCCTCCAGGAGGAGCTCGGGTTCGACGGGCTCTGGGCCGCCGAGACGAACCACGACCCGTTCCTCGCCCTGACCCTCGCCGCCGAGCACACCGATCGCATCGAGCTGGGCACGGGCATCGCCGTCGCCTTCGCCCGGTCCCCCATGACCCTCGCCCAGACGGCGTACAACCTCAACGCCTTCGCCGAGGGCCGGCTGCTGCTCGGCCTGGGCTCGCAGATCAAGGCCCACATCACCCGCCGGTTCTCCATGCCGTGGTCGCACCCGGCGGCACGCATGCGCGAGTTCGTGCTCGCCATGCAGGCCATCTGGGCGAGCTGGGAGGAGGGCACCAAGCTGGACTTCCGGGGCGACTTCTACGAGCACACCCTCATGACCCCGTTCTTCGACCCGGGGGCCAACGAGTTCGGCGCCCCCAAGGTCTTCCTCGCCGCGGTCGGCGAGCTGATGACCAAGGTCGTCGGCGAGGTGTGCGACGGGATGCTGTGCCACGGGTTCACCACCGAGTCGTACCTGCGCGAGGTCACCACACGGGCGCTGGACGAGGGGTTCGCGGCCGGCGGGCGGACACGAGCAGACATCCAGCTCTCGCTCCCCGCCTTCGTGGTCACCGGCACCAGCGAGGAGGAGATGGCCGCCGCCGCCAAGGGCGTGCGGGAGCAGATCGCGTTCTACGGTTCGACGCCCGCGTACCGCGGCGTGCTCGAGCACCACGGGTGGGGCGACCTCCAGACCGAGCTGAACGCCCTGTCGAAGCAGGGCGGGTGGAAGCAGATGGGCACCCTCATCGACGACGAGATCCTGCGCACGTTCGCCGTGGTCGCCGAGCCCGACCAGGTGGGCGACGAGCTGCTCGCCCGCTTCGGCGACCTGGTGGACCGCATCAGCTTCTACGCCCCCTACGCCGCATCGGCGGGCGCGTTCGCCCCCGCCATCGATCGGCTCCGATCCGCCTGACCCCTCAGGCCTCCACGGTGTCGAGGATGGCCAGGATGTCGTCGCCGTAGCGGTCGAGCTTGGTGGGGCCGATGCCGTCGCAGGCCACGAGTCCGGCGGCGTCGGTGGGCTGAGCCAGGGCGATGCCACGGAGGTGGGCATCGCTCAGCACCACGTACGGCGGGACGGCATCGGCCTTGGCCCGCTTGGTGCGCCAGGCCCGCAGCGCCGCCTCGGCCGCAGCGGCCGGCCCCCACAGCTCCGTGGGTGGTGCGAGCGGGGCCGTCCGCCCGTCGTGGTCGACCCGCTCGCCGAAGCGGACGGTGAGGGACCCACCCCCGACCAGAGCGAGCTTGGCTGACCGTCCATCGACGGATTCCACCGTGCCCTCGTAGCCGCCCAGGACCTTCAACGTGCGGCCGTGCTCGGCGGCGACGCCATCGACCGCAGCGCGCGCGGCCTTGCCCTTGACCGCCGGGCCCTTCTTGAACAGCGGGTCGACGCTGCCACGAGGCGCCGGCGCCGAGCGTTCGGAGCGGACCGGGGCCGTGCCGTCGAGCTCCCCGAGGAACGGCGACGGCCGGGTGGCGTCGGTCAGCACGGCGACCCGGTGGCGGCCTCGGGTGACACCGACGTGGAGGACGCGGCGCTCCTCCTCCCGGTCCTCGGCGAGGCGGTGGGGCATGACGCCGTCGGACACGCCGAAGAGCAGGACGCGGTCCCACTCCCGACCCTTGACCCGGTGGATCGTCGACAGGATCACGCCGTCGGGGTCCCGCTCCCGGCCGAAGAGACCCCGGAGCCACGGCTCGAATCCGGCGGGATCCGGGTGGAGGTCGGCCACACCGAGCAGCCCCTCGAGGTCGTCGAGGTGGCTCGACCCCTGCGCAGCGCCCGTCTGGTCCAGCATCGACATCGCCGACCCGAGCCCGATCTGGTCGCGAACCAGTTCGAGGATGGACCGGGTGGTGCCGCCACGAGCCGATCCCGCCACCAGGGCGAGGTCATCGGCGAGGTGGAGGACCTTGGCCGCCTCCTTGTCCGGGACCTGGTCCGCGATGGTCCGCAGCTGCGCCGGTGACCACGAGGTCCGCCGCTCCAGCCGGTCCGGGAACCACTGGGGCAGCCCGCGGGTGGGGCGGCGCATGATCTCCACGATGTCGCGTGGGCTCATGGCGTCGCCCGACACCGCCAGTCGGAGGTAGGCCAGCGCAGCGCGCAGCCCCGTGCGCTCGAGCACCTCGGGGCGCAGCACCGAGCTGAGCGGCACACCGGCCTCGGCCAGCGCCACCTGCGGTGCGAGCAGCAGTGAGTTCACGCGGGCGAGCACGGCGATGGAGGCGGGCGCGACCGTCCCGTCGGCCAGCCACTCCTGGATCACCGACACGGTGGTGGCCGCACCTTGGTCCGGGCCGTGCTCGACCGTGCGGAGACTCCCCTGGGTGGGGTCCGCGGTGGGGCCGGCGACGATCTCCTTGGCGACCCGGCGCCGGTTGTAGCCGAGCAGGGTGCGGGCGCCGTCGACCACCTCGACCGGGCAGCGGTAGTTCACCGTGAGCGGGTGCGAGGCCGCCCCCGGGAACAGGGCGTCGTAGTCGATGAGGTAGGCCGGGTCGGCGCCGACGTGGCCGTAGATGACCTGGTCGTCGTCACCCACGCCGAACACGTCGAGTGCCGGGAGGGCGAGCAGCCGCAGCAGCAGCACGTGGGCGGGCGTGAGGTCCTGGAACTCGTCGACCAGCAGGTGGCGGCACTGCTGCTGCATGGACCGGCGGAACGGTCCATCGGTGAGGAGCGCGCCGATCGCGGCGTAGATCTGATCGTCGAAGTCGACCGCCCCCCGGGACTGGAGCTGCTCGCGGTACGGGGCGAAGATCTCGCTCAAGCCGTCGACGTCATCGCGCGACTCCTCGACCGACCGGGGCGATCGCAGTCCCAGGCGCACCAGGCCGAGCGCCTCCAGGTACGGGCCGATGGGGTCCGTGTTGGCCCGCTGACGGCGCCGCCCGGGCAAGAGCGACTCCACCAGCCGGCGGCAGTCGCGCTCCTCGAGCAGGGCGGGTGCCCGGCCCAGGTGCTGGGTGACCACCCACAGGCCGAGCGAGTTGAGCGTGCGAACCCGGGGCCGGAACGCCGACGTCCGCCGCTCCAGCTCCAGCTGGGCCTCCTTGTTGTACGCGACGGCCAGCACCGCGTCGCGCTCCCAGCCGCGGTCGCCGAGCAGGTGGCGGAGCCGCTCGGTGAGCACCCGCGTCTTGCCCGATCCTGCCGGGGCGATGACCCGAGCCGGGCCGCTGAGGTGGGCGACCGCCGCGAGCTGGTCGGGCGCCAGGTCTGCGCCGGGCTCCACCGGGTCCGGGCCGGTGGCGAGGCGGCCCAGCTCCACCGCCTCGGAGTGCACCACGGGGTGGCCGGCCACCAGCTCGGGCGCCCACGGCCGGCGCGGCCCGCCATCGACCCAGGCCGCCCGGCCGTCCGCCAGCACCACATCCGCTTCGCCCTCCGGCGCATCGGTGGCCCCGGCACGAACCGCCTTGCGTCCCCACCACCAGATCAAGGTGCCCGAGCGGGCGTCGTACGTGTTGGCCCACACCAGGAAGTGCAGCCGGTCGAACCACGGCTCCACGTCGGCCTCGAGCGACCACGGCTCATCGGCGATGGCCGCCGGCTCGCGGAACCGTGCGGGGTCGACCGCCAGCTCCACGACGACCGGCGTGCGGTCCGCCCACGCTCGGTGCAGCGCTCCGACCACCGTGGCGGGGGCGGCGAGCGCCGCCTCGTCGACCGTGACGACGGGCGCGCTCATCCATGGGGCGGGGATGGCGTCGCCGGCGTTGATGACGACGCCGCGACCGAGGGCGACAGGTCCAGGTACGGGCACGCCGCCCAACCTACGCAGGTCCAGTGACAGTCACGCCGGACGGGCGCAGGTGGGCGGGGGCGATCGCCTCCACCCAGCTCAGCGGCGGATCACACGGCTCCGGCGGCCGAGCAGGACGAAGCCACTCCACCGCCACCGGGGCGAGGACCCCAGCACGAGGGGTCCAGGCTCGGTCTCGGTGCGGGGCAGCGCCCCCGTCTGCGTCGGAGCCCGCTGGAGCGGCGGTACGTCGGCGGTCGATTCGCGTCGTCCGAGCCACGCGACCCAAAGCGGTCCAGGCCGCTCCCCGGGCTAGTCTCCTGCTCGTGACCGACGATGCCCCGCGCCGCTCGCTGCTCGACATCGCAGCGCGCTCTGGACCGGAGACCACGCTCGCCCTCACCGGCGAGCTGGATCCGGCCACCGCGCCGGAGCTCGATGCGCACCTCCGGGAGCTGATCGCCGACGCCGGTGTCCGCAGCGTCGTGCTCGACCTGGCCGGGATCACGTTCCTCGACTCGTCGGGACTGCGGTCCCTCGTGGCGGCCAACGACGCCCTGCGGGCCCGGTCGGCGTCGCTCGTCCTGCGCGCGCCGAGCAGCAACATCCGCCGGGTGCTCGAGGTCACCGGGCTCACCGAGCTCATCGCGGTCGAGTAGCACCGCCCTCGTCGAGGTGCCCGCGGAGGTCCACCAGGATCCTGCGCAGGAGCCGGGACAGGTACGACTGGCTGATGCCGAGGCGCTGGGCGATCTCCTCCTGGCCGAGCCGCTCGTAGAACCGCAGCTCGATCACCGCGCGCGACCGATCGTCGAGCTGGTCGAGGAGACCCGCGATCAGCAGCTGGTCGTCCACCCCGCCGAACCCGCGCTCGTCGGTCCCGAGGAGCGAGTCGGCCTCGGTCTCGTCGCCGTCGTCGCTGACGCGGGTGAGGGGCGCCGCCGATCGGGCGCCCGATGCCTCCACCGCCTCCAGCACCTCGTCGACCGTGACCTCCATGGCCTCGGCCAGTTCGGCGACGGTGGGCGCCCGCCCCAGACGGTGCGTCATCTGCTCCTCGCGCCCCCGGAGCTGGAGGTACCGCTCCTGAGCGGCCCGCGGCGGGCGCACGGTCCAGGAGCGGTCGCGCAGCGCGCGCTTGAGCTCGCCCTCCATGGTGCGGCTGGCGAACGTGGCGAAGCTCGCTCCGTGGCTCGGATCGAACCGCTCGAGGGCGCGCACCATCGCGAGGAGCGCCGTCTGGCGCAGGTCTTCGACGGCGATGCCCCGCGACGCGTAGCGGCGTGCCACCCCGTCGGCCAGCGAGCGGTGGCGCTCGATGATCTCGTTGCGGACCCCGCGATCGGAGGTGGCCCGGTACCGCTGGAGCTGTTCGCGGACCTCGTCGGCTGCGGCGCCCGTCGTGTCGGCACCCGTCACGAGGTGGGGACCTGGACGCGCTTCGTGAAGCGGAAGGTCCGGTCGTCACCGTCGGACCCCATCTCGTGGTCCACGGCGACCATGGCGATGAGCTCGGCCGCCACCGGGTGCATCGGCGGGAAGGGTCCGGCGCCGGCGACGCGGCCGACGACGGTGACCGCCCGCTCGTCGGCGGCGATCTGCAGCTGCAAGGTTGCGTCGGGACCGCAACCGTCGATGGCGAGCGCCGCCAGCTCGTCGACCGCGATGCGCAGGTCCTCGACGTCCTCGAGCGTCAGCGGCAGGTCGGCGGCCACCGAGGCCACGGTGAGGCGCGCCACGCGCAGCAGACGGGGGTCCGCCGGAAGGTTCAGCTCAACGGGGCGCGGGGTGGGTGCCATCAGTTCCTCCGGGTCGACCGCTCGACGGTATCGCGCCCCCGACGATGAAGGACCGGGACCGGACCGGGTCCGGGTTCGAGGGCTCGACGCGGCACCGCCCCCGACCACGCTGTCGGAGGCGGTGTGCGGCGGGCATCCAACGGGGCGCCACCGAGTGCTGGCCACGGGACCGGCCCGGTGACGGGATGATCTCGAAGCGCTCCCCTCGTATCGGCCGGCGGGCTGCGACGTTGAACGTTTCCCCCGGACGACGAGGGACGGCCCGGGCCCGAGCGCAGCCGATCGGGCTTCGGGGCGGATCGAGACGACAGGTACCGTGACGCGATGGCCGAACCGACCTCCTCCGCCGACCTGCCCCAGCACCGGTACGACGCCGCGCTCGCCCAGGAGATCGAGGCCCGCTGGCAGGAGCGGTGGGAGGCCGAGGGCACCTTCCACGCCCCGAACCCGGTCGGGGACCTGGCCGACGGCTTCGACGCCGTGGCCGACCGGCCCAAGCAGTACGTGCTGGACATGTTCCCCTACCCGTCCGGCGCCGGCCTCCACGTGGGCCACCCGCTCGGCTACATCGGCACCGACGTCTTCGCCCGGTACCTGCGGATGACCGGCCACAACGTGGTGCACACCATGGGCTACGACTCCTTCGGCCTGCCCGCAGAGCAGTACGCGCTGGCCACCAACACCCACCCGCGGGTCACCACCGAGCGCAACATCGAGAACATGGAGCGCCAGCTCCGCCGCCTCGGCCTGGGCTACGACCGGCGCCGTTCGGTGTCCACCACCGACGAGGACTTCTACCGCTGGACCCAGTGGATCTTCCTGCAGATCTTCGGGTCGTGGTTCGACGAGACCGCCGGCCGGGCCCGGCCGGTCGCGGAGCTGGAGGCCGAGCTCGACGCCGGCACCCGCGACCCCGCTGCGGGCACGAACCCGTCGGGCAAGCGGTGGGCGGACCTCGACGCCACCGAACGTCGCCACGTCGTCAACGGCCACCGCCTGGCCTACCTGGCCGAGGTGCCCGTCAACTGGTGCCCCGGCCTGGGGACCGTCCTGGCCAACGAGGAGGTCACGGCCGACGGCCGCTCCGAGCGCGGCAACTTCCCCGTCTACCGCCGCCCGATGAAGCAGTGGATGCTGCGCATCACCGCCTACGCGGACCGCCTCATCGACGACCTCGACCTGCTCGACTGGACCGAGGCCATCAAGAGCCAGCAGCGCAACTGGATCGGCCGCTCCACCGGCGCCGACGTGACCTTCTCCACCGATGCCGGTCCGCTGACCGTGTTCACCACCCGCCCCGACACCTTGTTCGGTGCCACCTACATGGTGGTGGCGCCCGAGCACCCGCTGGTCGGAGCCCTCACGACGCCCGAGCAGCAGGCGGCCGTCGACGAGTACGTCGCGGCGGCGGCACGCCGTTCGGACCTGGACCGCCAGAGCGAGGGCAAGGAGAAGACCGGCGTCTTCACCGGTTCGCTCGCCACCAACCCGGTGAACGGCGAGTCCATCCCCGTCTACGTCGCCGACTACGTCCTCATGGGCTACGGCACGGGGGCGATCATGGCCGTGCCCGCCCATGACCAGCGCGACTTCGACTTCGCCCGGGCGTTCGACCTGCGCGTCGTACCGGTCATCGCCTCGCCCGACGAGCACGAGCCGCTGGAGCAGGCGTGGACCGGCGACGGGGTCGCCATCAACTCGGCCAACGCCGAGGTGTCGCTCGACGGCCGCTCGGTCGCCGAGGCGAAGGCCACCATCATCGAGTGGCTCGAGGGCAAGGGCGTGGGCACCGGCAGGGTCCAGTACAAGCTGCGCGACTGGCTGTTCAGCCGCCAGCGCTACTGGGGCGAGCCGTTCCCGATCGTGTTCGGCGACGACGGCGAGCCCCAGGCGCTGCCCACCTCCGAGCTGCCCCTGCTGCTGCCGCCCATGGAGGACTTCTCCCCCACGACGTCGAACGACGAGGACTCCGAGCCCGAGCCGCCGCTCGGGCGCATCACCGAGTGGGCCACGGTCGACCTGGACCTGGGCGATGGTCCCCAGACCTACCGGCGCGAGGTCAACACCATGCCCAACTGGGCGGGTTCGTGCTGGTACGAGCTGCGCTACCTCGACCCCACCAACCACGAGTCGTTCGTCGACCCGGAGAACGAGCGCTACTGGATGGGCCCGCAGTTCGAGGGCGACGGCGGCGGCGTCGACCTGTACGTCGGCGGGGTGGAGCACGCCGTGCTCCACCTCCTGTACGCCCGCTTCTGGCACAAGGTGCTGTTCGACCTGGGCCACGTCTCCTCGAAGGAGCCCTTCCGCCGGTTGTTCAACCAGGGCATGATCCAAGCCCACGTCTACCGCGACGATCGCGGCTTCCCGGTCCCCGCCGACGAGGTGGTCGAAGCCGACGGCACCTACCAATACGACGGCAAGGCGGTCAGCCGCGAGCTCGGCAAGATGGGCAAGTCGCTGAAGAACGCGGTGGCCCCCGACGACATGTGCGAGCGCTACGGCGCCGACACCCTGCGCCTCTACGAGATGTACGGCGGCCCGCTCGACCAGAGCCGACCGTGGGACACCACCGCGGTCGTGGGCATGTACCGCGTGCTGCAGCGGATCTGGCGGCTGTTCGTCGACGAGGACGAGGGCACGCCCCGCGTCTCCGACCACCAGCCGAGCGACGAGACGCTGCGGACCCTCCACCGCACCATCGCCGCCGTGCGCGACGGCATGGAGTCGCTGCGCTTCAACACGTCCATCGCCCGCATCACCGAGCTGACCAACCACCTCACCGCCGCCTATCCCGATGGCGGCGTGCCCCGCTCTGTGGCGGAGCCGCTGGCGCTGCTGCTGGCGCCCGTGGCCCCGCACATCGCCGAGGAGCTGTGGTCCCGGCTGGGCAACCCCGGGTCGCTCGCCTACCAGGACTTCCCGGAGGCGCGGGAGGACCTGCTGGTGGAGGCGTCGGTCGAGCTGCCGGTCTCGGTGAACGGCAAGGTGAAGGCCCGCATCATCGTGGAGGCCGACGCCGGCGCCGCCGCCCTCGAGGCGGCGGCCCGTGCCGACGACAAGGTCGCCGCCCTGCTCGACGGCGCCACCGTCCGCAAGGTGATCGCCGTGCCCGGCAAGATGGTCAACTTCGTGATCGGGTGAGCGACGCCGACCCCGTTCCGGAGCCGAAGCGGCGCACGGTCACCCCTCACCGGGTCGCGGTCGGGGTGATGGCTGCGATCGTGCTCGTGGGCGCTGCGCTGCTGCTGCTGCCCTACTCCACCGAGATCGACGTCAGCCTCGGGAGCTCCGGGTTCTTCGTCGCCGAGGGGCCCGTCGAGGGCCGGTGCGAGCCGCCCCTGCTCGATGCGATCCACGGGGAGAGCAGCGATTGGCTCAACTACGCCCCGGGCGAGGACGGGTTCCAGCAGGACGGCCTCCTCACCGGGTCGTGGTGCAGCCCGGAGTCGCTCCAGCGCGGCGCCATCGGTGCCGGCACCATCGTGTTCGGGATGTGCGGCCTGCTCACGCTCGAGATCGTGCGCCAGCGCCGGCTCCGTCTGGCGCGCACCGAGGCGCTCGCCGACGGCGGACCGGACCCGGAGGCGGACCCTCCGCCAGCGACGTAGCGGGCGTCCGCTCAGGCCGGGGCGGCGGTGAAGCGGAGCTGGTCGACCTCCCAGAAGGCCCGAAGGCTCTGGACCTTGCCGGCCTCGTCGACCTGGTAGATGGCGACCATCTCACCGGCCACGCTCGACCCGTCCGGGAACGTGGTCGTGATGGTGAGGTAGTTGGCCACCTCGTCGCCGCCCGCGTGCGACGAGACGATGTCCATCCGCACCGGGTTGGTGGAGATGACCTCGTCCCAGAACCGGCCGATGCCCTCCCGACCGTGGTGGCCCTCGCCGCGCTCGTCGAGGAACGACGGGCCGACGGGGTCCTGCACCACCGCGCCCTCGGCGAAGAGGCCCAGCCAACCCTCGCGGTCGCCGGCCTGCACGAACGCACGCGACCGGAGCGAGGCGGCCCGGGCGGAGCGGTCGTCGTCGCCCGGATGCGGGAGGTCGAGGTAGTCGAAGGTGGTCACGACGCGATCTCCAGATCTCGAAGGGGGCAGATGACGGTCTCGGCGAACCAGGCGATGCTGTCGAGCTGGTGCTGGAGGTCGGTGACGTCCCCAGGCCGGAAGAACCACGGGACGGTGATCACGTCGGTGAGACCGGCGGCGGCGAGCCCGGCCATCTCGTCCACGGTCGCCGGCACCATGGGGGTCGCCTTGATCTCGAACGGCTCGCCGGACCGGCCTTCCGCATCCAGCGCGGCGCGCAGGCGGGCGATGTGGCCGCCGATCTCCTCGGCCGATGCCTGGGCGCCGATCCAGCCGTCGCCGACCCGGGCCGCACGGCGGATGCCGGCGTCGCTGTGGCCACCGACGTACACCGGGATGGGGTGCTCGGCGGGGGCGGGGGGCTCCATCCGCAGCCGGTCGAAGTCGTAGTGGTCGCCGTGGTACTCGACATAGCCGCCCTGGGTGACGAGCCGGATGATGTCGATCTGCTCGTCGAGCCGCTTGCCCCGGGTCTTCATCTCCTGGCCGAGCCAGGCGAACTCCTCGGGGATCCAGCTGAGGCCCACACCGATGCCGATGCGGCCCGGGAACATGGCGGCGATGGAGCCGATGCTCTTGGCCACCAGCAGCGGTTCGCGCAGCGGCGTCTTCATCACGTTGGTGTAGAGCCCGACGCGCTCGGTCGCCGCGCCGACCGCAGGCATGCCGACGAACGGGTCCACGAACGGCGAGTCGTCCGCCCAGAACCGCTTGCCGTCGGCGGTGAACGGGTACTCGCCCGACACCGCCTCGGGGTAGAAGACCGAATCCGGGAAGCAGACCGAGTCCCAGCCCGCCTCCTCGGCGGCCCGGGCGAGCGGCAGGACCCGGTCCGGCGGGGTCATGGCGAGGGCGAGGGTGAACTGCACCGCCTGATTCTGACGCATCGTCAGGTCCGGTGCGCCATCTCGCACCTCCGGGTCGTCCGAGCCCCGCTCCGGGCCGCGAGCGACCCGGTCGCGTCAGGGGCGGGTGGCGACGTGCGCTGCGGCGCGTCGGTTCGCCCGGTCCATCGCCTCAGCGAACGGCAGGCCCTGGGCGAGGGCGAGGAACAAGGCGCTGGCGAACACGTCGCCGGCCCCGATGGTCCCGGTGGGGGCCACGGGTCCCACGTCGATACCCGGGAGGTCGACCTCCTCGCCGTCGCACCAGCCGTGGCAGCCGCGGTCACCGCGCGTCACCGCCAGCGCGCTGCGGCTGCCGGCCCGCAGGCCCGGCATGCGGGCGTACTCGGCCTCGCTGAGCACCACGGCGCTCGTGCTGTCCGCCCACCAGGTGCCGGGCTGCTCGAGCAGGTCGAGCTCGTGGGTGCCGGGTCGGCGGGTGCGCAGCAGCCCCTGCGGGGTGAGGCCGATGAACGGCGCCGATGCCACCGCCGCCACCAGCTCCGGAGTGACCTCACCCATGATCGGTGCCAGGTGGACGACCGTGGCCGCTGCGAGGTGCGTCGCCGCGGCGGCGATGTCGATCGGGTCGGCGACGGTGGGCACCGCCTTCGGCCCGAGCTCGGCGTCGGCGGGGAACGCCATCACCGTGTCGTGCTCGCTGGGCTGCACGATGACCTCGACCCCGGGCAGCGATGCCTGGGCTGCAGCCTCGAGCTCGGCGGTCCCCGCCGTGATCACCCGCACGTCCCAGCCGGCGGCGAGCGCCACCAGGCCGGAGAACAGCACGCTGCCGCCGAGCCGCCGCTCGCCGGCGACCTCGTCCCAGCAGATCGAGCCGATGGCGACGTAGGTGCTCACGCGGGTGAGCCCTTGGCCGCCAGCAGGCCGGCCTCGAAGCGCTCGACGGCGGCGTCCTCGGCCGCCCCCGGTCCCCCGCCCGGCTTCTGGCGGACCACCAGCCGGAACGACCCGGCCATGGCCACGTCGCCCGGGTAGACCAGGGTCGGCTGCCGGCCCGAGGCGGCGACGACCGCCCGGGTGAACCGGGTGCGGTAGGTGGGGACGTTCCAGATGCCACCGAAGCAGCCGACGGTGTGGATCCCGCTGAAGTCCCGGATCGCGGCGGCCACCGTGTCGGCCAGGAGCCGCACCTGCTCCTCGACCAGCGCACCGGAACGTCGGTCGCCGTCGGCGGCAAGGCGCAGCACGTCCTTGGCGAAGCTGGCGATGTACGCCTTGTCCACCTCGGGCTTGTAGACGAGGTCGAACAGCTCGTCGGTCTCGCGGATGTCGAGGCGGGCCCGCACGGCGTGGGCCAGGGCGTCGCCGTCCGATCGGCCCTCGCTCACCAGCAGCACCTCGCGGAGCGCGGCCCGGCCCAGCGCGAAGCCCGAGCCCTCGTCGCCGAGCACGTAGTCCCAGCCGCCGTAGCGGCGGCTGCCCTGGTCGAGCGCTCCGGCCAGGACAGCGCTCCCGGTCCCCGAGATCACGGCGACCGCCGGCTCGAGGCGGGCGGTGGCCGCCCAGCACCCGATGGTGTCGGCCACGACCGCCACGGTGGCCGGACCGGGCACCACCTTGCGGACGCCGTCGGCCAGGACCTCGGCGTGGGCCTCGGTGTCGACCGATGCGCTGCTCACCAGCACCGCCGTGGGCGAGAGGGGACGGGCGGCGTCGGCCAGGGCGCCGCCGATCACGGCTCGCAGGTTCTCGGCGGCGCCGTCGTCGCCGGCGGAGCGGCTGTTGGTGGGCCCGCCCCGGGCGTAGCCCAGGACCTCGCCGTCCCCGGTGGCGACGGCGGCCCGGCTGCCGGTCCCCCCGCCGTCGACCACGACGACGGTCGACACGTCGGGGAAGGCAGGAATCGATCGCAGCCAGTCCATGGGCGGCCGATGGTAGTGGCCGCCCTCGGTGCGTCAGCGGCCGACGGCCTTCTCCAGCTGGGCCTTGTTCATCTTGGACCGGCCCTCGATGCCCTTGCGCTTGGCCTCGGCGTAGAGCTGGTCTCGCGTGCGCCCACCTGAGCCGCGGTGGGAGCGGAGCCCGCCGCGACGGCCCGAGGAGATGTCATCGGTCGATGTGCGACTCGACTCCTTCGCCTCCCCGGCACGAGCCCGCTCCTTGTTCACGGTGCGGGCGGCGATCTCCTCGGCGGCGTCCTCGGAGCGGCCCCGATCCTCGAGGCCCTCCTTGATGTGCTCGTACTGGCGCTCTCGCTTGGCGCTCCAGGAACGGGGGGGCATGGTTCCGTCCTCTCGTCGGTGACGATGTCGGTTGACCCGATACCCGCGGCGCGCTCCGGCGAAACAGACGACGCGCCGCAGGGGCGTCATCGGTGTCGCCGGGGCGCACTCGGCGCTCGTCAGCCCGTTGCGGACAGCGGCGGTTCCGCCGGCGCGGCGGCCGGGGCACGGGTCGCTCCGGTCGCCGCCTCCGAGACGAGGCTCACCGCTGCGTCGCCACGCCCGTGTGACGCCAACGCATCGGTGGCCACCCCCAAGCCGGCCTCGAGCGAGGGTCGCAGCGAGCTGCGCCCGTCGTCCCACGAGCGCAGCACGTGGCGGGCGAACCGCGCCTCCACCCGGTGCAGGGCGGCCGCCCCGAAGATCACGTCGTCGGCGAGCTCGGGCTCGTCGGCCACGATGCCGGCGACCATCCCGCCGAGGGCCACCTCTGCATGGTGGGCGTCGACCTCGACGTGCACCTCGTAGAAGCGCTCCAGGGCTCGGAGGCCACCCACGCGCCGGGCTGCGGTCAGGTACTTCGACATCGGCGACACCGACACCATCTCGAACAGGGCGAGGTGGCCGACCAGCGCACCCCGCAGCCGCCGGTTGAGGCCGAACATGGTCACGAGGTTGTCGGTCGCCAGGGTGGTGCCCGGGAGCCGGTCGATGGAGTCGCCGAAGCGGCTCGACAGACCGAGCTGCTCCATGGCCTCTGCGAACAGTTCGGCGTGCCCCTCGCCCGGCACCCCGTGGCCGTACTCGTCGGCCTGGATCTCGATCATCGCCGCACGCCCCGGGCCCCGCAGGCGTGGGATGGCCCACGTGTGCGGGTCGGCCTCCTTGAGCTGGTACGCGGACCGGTGGAGCGCCAGCTCCTGGAGGTGCTCGCGCTCGCCTCGCTCGGCGATCGTCGACGCCAGCGGCGGGCCGGCCCAGGTGGCGATGACCCGCAGCGCGACCAGCGGGTCGCTCGGGACGGCCCGGGGCTGGTGCTCGGCGCGCAGCGCGCCCTCGAACACCGACTCGAGGACCCGGCGGAACCGGAGGACGTCGATGTCCCACTCGGCATCGTCGGCCACGCCGGCGAACCCGTGGTGGTGCAGCTCGTAGCAGCACCACAGCGCCAGGTGGAGGTCGTCATCGGTCAGCGGATCCAGGCCCCGCAGCGACGGGACGCCCAGCGGCTCGCCGTCGACGAGGTGAGCGAGGAGGGCGCTGCTGAGCGGACCTCGCGGGGTAGGGATCGGCGGGTTCATGGCCCCCAGTTCCCCGGCGCGCCCGCCGTCAGACCAGGTCAGAGGTCACGAGTGGGTGCGCCTTCAACGGCAGAACAGGTGACGGGCGGACCGCCCGTCGGGGACGCACACCTCGGGAGCAGGGGCACGGTGACTGCCGGGACTGCTTCGTCGAGGGCAGGCGCAGGGCATCGGAGCTCCTTCAGGGTTGAAAGTAGGGGAAACGGGGCAGAAGAGCAGCCGTGCCGGTCTTGGACATCGCCCGCGCCCGGGTGACCGACGTCGTCAACGCGTTCGCGACACCGCTGAAGGCGTCTCACTACGTCGAGCTCGTGAACCCGCTGTGGACCTCGCACAAGCTGCAGGCCCGCGTCGAAGAGGTGTGGGACGAGACGGCGGACAGCCGCACGATCACGCTGCGACCCGGGCGGAACTGGCGCCGGCATCGGGCGGGCCAGTACGTCCGCCTCGGCGTGCCCATCGGCGGCCGACGCTTCACCCGCACCTACTCGATCTCATCCTCGCCAGAGCGCCGGGACGGATGCATCACGATCACGGTGAAGGTGCTGGACGGCGGGCGGATGTCCGGCCACCTCGTGCGCGAGCTGGCCGTGGGCAGCTACCTCCCGATCGGTCTGCCGCAGGGCGAGTTCGTGGTCCCCGACTCGACTCCCGTCCGGCCCCTCTTCATCACCGCAGGCAGCGGGATCACCCCGGTGATGAGCATGCTGCGCACGTGGGACCTCGTCGGCAACATGCCCGACGTCGCCCACATCCACTACGCACCGCACCGCTACGACGTGATCTTCGCCACGGAGCTGGCGAGGATGGCCGAGCGCCACCGCCGCTTCCGGTTCGAACCGGTGCTGACCCGCGAACTCGACGGCGCCGTGGAGGGGGACCGGCACTTCGGTGCCGCGCAGCTCGACGAGCTCTGTCCCGACTGGCGCGAGCGCGACGTGTGGGCCTGCGGCCCGCAGTCGCTCCTGGAGGCCGTGGAGCAGCACTTCGAGGACGCCGGTCGGAGCCGGTACCTGCACATCGAACGGTTCCGCGCTCCTCTGGCGGACGTACCCGACGACGCCGAAGGCGGCGAAGCCACGTTCGTGTCGGCCGGCGATCGAGTGACGGCCCTCGCGGAACCCGCCACGCCGTTGCTGCGCGTTGCCGAAGATGCCGGCCTCAACCCCCAGCACGGGTGCCGGATGGGGATCTGCCACACCTGCGACGTGCCCCTCGTCGCCGGTCGGGTCCGCGACCTGCGAACCGGCGACCTCATCGACGAGCCCGGCCAGCTGGTGCAGATCTGCATCGCCGGTGCGGCCGGCGCCTGCGAGCTCGCCCTGACCACCCCATCCAACTGAGGAACCACCCCCCACGATGACGACCGCCATGACGACCGCCACGACCACCGGCCTGCCCGTCGACCTGCCCGATGCCGTGATCGAGCAGCTCGGCAGGGAGCTCGACGAGATCTACGACGCCACGATCGCCAGCCTCGGTGCGGACGACGAGCGCTACATCCGTCGGCTCATCCGCACCCAGCGGACGCTCGCCCTCGGCTCGAGGGTGGCGATGCTGGCCGGCGCAGCCATCCGACCTCGCGGTTTGCTGGGCCGCAAGGTCGGGCCCACGGGCCACCGTGCCGGCGCCGCGCTCCTGGCCGGGGGGACCGCCGGCCTGGGGCTGGCGAAGATCCTCGAGAACATGGAGATCGGCCACAACGTCATGCACGGCCAGTGGGACTGGATGAACGATCCCGAGATCAACTCCACGGTCTGGGAGTGGGACACCGTGTGCTCGTCTGACCACTGGAAGCACGGCCACAACATCGTCCACCACACCTGGACCAACGTCCTCGGCAAGGACCGAGACATCGGCTACGAGATCATGCGCACCACGTCCGAGAAGCCGTGGAACCCCGTCTACCTCGCCCAGCCCATCTACAACACCCTCCTCGCCCTCCTGTTCGAATGGGGCGTGGGCCTGCACGAGATCGACTTCGACAAGCTCGCCGGCGGGACCAGGGACGAGAAGATCGAGCAGCTCGAGCTGTTCCAGGGCTTCGCCCGCAAGGCCGTGCGCCAAGCCGCCAAGGACTACGTGCTGTGGCCCTCCCTCGCCGGCCCAGGCTTCCGCGACGTCATGGCCGCCGACGCCGCCGCCAACCTCATCCGCAACGTCTGGTCCTACGTGATCATCTTCTGCGGGCACTTCCCTGACGGCGTCCACCTCTTCGACGAGTCCGTCACCGAGGACGAGACGAGAGCCGGATGGTACCTCCGCCAGATGCTCGGATCGGCCAACATCGACGGCGGCGCGGCGTTCCACGTGCTCGCCGGCAACCTCAGCCACCAGGTGGAGCACCACCTGTTCCCGGACATGCCCAGCAACCGGTACTCCCAGGTGGCGCCACGGGTCGAGGCGCTGTGCGCCCGGTACGGCCTCCCCTACAACAAGGGTCCGCTCCGACGTCAGTTCGGCACCACCATCCGCAAGATCTGGCGCTACGCCCTCCCCGGCGGCGAGGACAAGATCGCCACCGCCCCAGCCGTGCCCGGCTCCTGACCCAGCCGTTGTCGAGACACGACAGAACGAGCGAAGGCCTGGTCATGTGACCAGGCCTTCTTCCGTGGAGCTAAGGGGAATCGAACCCCTGACCTCTTCCATGCCATGGAAGCGCTCTACCAACTGAGCTATAGCCCCGAGGGAGCAGTGACCTTAGCAAGGCGGTCTGGCTGCTCCGAATCCGGATCCGTCCGTGAGGCGGAGACTCACGCCGAGGCGGCGGCCTCGGTCCAGTCGACGCGATCCACGTCGGCCCACAGCCGCTCGAGGTCGTAGTACTGGCGGGTCTCGTCGAGGAACACGTGGACCACGAAGTCGCCGTAGTCCATGAGCACCCACGTCAGGTCGTTGCGACCCTCGACGCGGATGGGACGGGGGCCACCGGCCTCGGCGATCGCGGCCTCGACCTCATCGGCGATGGCCCGCACCTGGCGGGTGTTGCCCGCCGAGGCGATCACGAAGTGGCCGCAGAGGGCGAGCACCGGCCCGACCTCCAGGACCACGACGTCGTCGGCGGACTTGTCATCCGCCGCCCGGGCGGCCGCGATGGGCCAGTGGGCGTCGTCGTCGATGTCGGTCATTCAGTCGCCTCCGGCGGCGGTGGTCTCAGGAGTGGTGGCACCGGGCGTACCCGAGCCGGTGGCATCGCCCAGGACGTCCTTGCCCAACACGATGGTCAGGTCGACGGTATCGGGTGCCTCCCGGTCGAGGCGCACCTTACCGGTGGCGCCGAGGCTGGCGGCCACCAGCTTGGCCAGATCCCGGTCCGCCGGGTTGGCGTAGACGATGGACGTCTCGTCGGTGCCGAACTCGGGGCCGTTGCCGAGGATCGTCACCGCTCCCCCGCGACCCACGACCTGGCGGACGATGTCCGATGGGATGCCGTCGGGCGACACGCCGTTCAGCAGCCGCACGGTGAAACGGGATCCGGGCACCGCCGCGGTGGGCGAGGCGACGGTGTCGGTGATGAGCTGGTCGACCGCCGGCTCGTCGATCCTGAACAGCGGGATCAGCCCGGGCACCGAGTTCACGGGCAGGGTGTCGAAGGTGACATCGCCGCCGGCGAGGGCCTGGGCGAACTTGGAGATGCCGGCGGTGGACTCGCCGGGCACGGCCTCGGCCTTGCCCGACTCGGCCAGCTGCTCCAGCCACGCGGTCCAGACCGCTTCGTGGCGGGCGAGGCGGTTGAGGTCGCTCTCGCCCTCGACGGTGGCCGCCAGGTACAGGCCCACCTGGTTGGCGTTGAGGGTCGTCTTCCCGCTCGGGATCACCTGTCCGAAGCCGAGGTCGATCTGATCGGGGTTGTCGATGGCCAGCGGCGCCACCGAGGCGACCAGCTGCTCCCAGCCGGCGTTGTCCAGGTCGATGATCTCGTTGACGCCGACGTTGAGCAGGCGTCCGACCTGGGACGCCAGGCGCTCCCGGGCCACGATCGGCCGGTCGGCGACGACCTCGTAGGCGGTGCGGAGCCGGTCGACGCCGAACGACGGCTCGCTCACCTCGGTGTCGAGCGGCACGAAGATCACGGATCCGCCGCCCTCGCCTCCGGCGAGCGAGAGGAAGGTGAGCCCGACCGGCTCGTGCTGGTCGTCGTACTGGATGGCGACCGCGGTGGGCGTGGGCTCCACCTGGGCCTCGTAGCCCGGATCGGTGGGCGACTTGGTGGTGCCGGCGAACTCGCCCTGGGTGCTGTCCGAGACGAGCTGGTACCCCTTGTACCCCAGCACCGGGATGGCGGCGACGAGGCCGATGAGCACCAGGGCGAAGGTGATCCGCCGCCACATGGGCGGCTTCGTCCGCACGGCCCGGGCGATGGTCGCACCGCCGCCGGGCCCGCCACCAGGCGCCACCGCGGTGGCGGCCAGCCGGTCCGCCTGAGCCCGGGGCTCAGGCACCGGCGGCGCCGCGGGCGCACGGA
>JAOBWH010000089.1 GCA_025463265.1 Ilumatobacteraceae bacterium | reverse complement strand
GAAGAATCGGCGCTGGATCTCATCGGCCAGCCATCCGCCGTAGGAGGTGCCGAGGGCCCCTTGCTCGGCGATCAGCACGTTGTTGGTCTTGCGGACGCTGGCGCCGATCGTCTCCCAGTCGATGCTGGCGCGGTCCAGCCAGCGCAGGTCGATCACCTCGGCGTCGACCGTGCCCAGCCCCTCCACGGCCTGCAGCACATAGTTGGTCATGGCCAGGTAGCTGATGACAGTGACGTCGGCCCCCTCACGGCGGACGGCCGCTTTGCCTACGGGAAGGCAGTAGTCGAGGTCATCGACCGGCCCAGGACCGGTGGAGTTGTAGAGGTCGACGTGCTCGAGCACGATCACCGGGTCGTCACAGCGGAGCGCACTGTTCATCAGCCCCACGTAGTCGAACGGCGTGGACGGGGCGACGACGCGGAACCCGGGTGCCGAGGTGAGGATCCCGGCGGGGTCCATCGAGTGCTGGGAGCCGTAGCCGGTGCCCATCGCCACCTTGCTGCGCAGAACGAACGGCACTGGATCCTTTCCACCGAACATGTGCCGGGCCTTGGCGATCTGGTTGAACAACTGGTCGGCGGCCACCCACATGAAGTCGGCGTACATGAACTCCACGACGGGGCGGAACCGGCCGTCGATGGCGATCCCGCCGCCGAGGCCGGCGAAGGCGTTCTCGCTGATCGGCGTCCCGAGGATCCGGTCGGGGAAGCGCTCCTTGAGCCCTCGGGTGGCTCCGTTGGTGCCGCCGTTGAGCCGGTGCACGTCCTCGCCCATGACGACGATCCGCTCGTCGGTTTCCATGCGCCGGTTCATGACAGCCGCCACGGCTTCGATGAACTTCTGCTCGGCGAGCTCTCCCGCGTAGGTGTCCACCTCAGCGGTCGGCGCGCCATCGAACTCTGTGAGATCGCCGCGGACGCCGACGTCGACGAACGACGGATCGGGCCACTCCGACTCCTTGATCCGGCGCTGGCCGGGCTTTCCGCCGGGCAGTGGCTCGAGCAGTACGTCGCCGATGCTGGCCATCACCTCCTTCGCCGCGGACAGGGAGGCGGCGAGCTCGCCGGCGGTGGCCAGCCGGCGACGGAGCAGGTGGCTGCTCACCTGCGCGATCGGGTCGCGCTCCCGCCACTCGCGCTCCTCGTCTTTCGAGCGGTATCCGAACGCACTGCCGGGAAAGGCGCCGTTCTGGTGGAAGAACCGGTAGGTGTCGGCCTCGACGAGGGTCGGCCCGTTGCCGCTCCGCATGTAGGCGACGGCTTCCTGCATGGCCAGATGCACGGCCAGTGGGTCCATGCCGTCGACTTTCCAGCTGGCGATGCCGAACCCCGGACCGCGGCCCGACAGGCGGGCCTCGCAGGTCGCCTCGAAGACGCTGGTGGACACCGCATAACGGTTGTTCTCCACGAAGAAGCACACCGGAAGGGCCCAGGCGGCCGCGAGGTTGAACGTCTCCAGCGTGGACCCGATGTTGATCGCACCGTCGCCGAAATAGGTGACCGAGACCGCGTCGGTGCCGGCCTGTCGGTCCGCCCAGGCGAACCCGGCCGCCTGCGGCACGCCGCCGCCCACGATCGCGTTGGTGCCCATGGCGCCGGCCTCCTTCCACTGCAGGTGCATGGAGCCACCGCGGCCGTGGCTGAAGCCTCGGTCCAGGCCACAGATCTCGGCCAGCGTTCGCAGCAGGAGCTCGCGCACTTCCTCGGAGACGCCGGCCCCCAGATCGAGCCCCTTAGGGGCGACGTGGTGCAGCGCCTTGGCGAGGAATTGGTGGTGGCCGCGGTGGGATCCGTTGACCTGATCGGCACTCGTGAGCGCCAGGACCGACCCCACGGCGCCACCCTCCTGCCCGATGCTCGAGTGCGCAGGACCGTGGATGAGACCCGCCCCGGCGAGCTCGAGCACGTACTCCTCGAAGACCCGGATCAGCACGAGCTGGTCGTGCATCGTGCGCAGCAGGTCAGGGTCGGCGGCGTCCCAGTCGTCCTGGGTGGCGATCAGCTCGATCCACGGCGCGGCTGCTTCGAGTGGGTGGTGCATCGCCATGGCGCAGAACTCCTCGGTCTCCACACTGAAACCGGATTGGATCCCAGTTACAGTCATTCCCCTCGAATGCTAGTGCTCTGGCTCACAATAGCCTAGTCTTTGGATCCAAGTCGTGTGGGAGGTGGGATGCGTGGGACTGCCAGGCCTCAGCGGTGTTGACCACATCGGGTTCACCGTGCCCCACCTCGACCAGGCGCGGGCCTTCCTGGTCGACGTCCTCGGCTGCGAGTACCTGTACTCCCTCGGGCCCTTCGTGCACGACGACGACTGGATGGCCCGCCACCTCAACGTGCACCCGCGCACCGTCATGCGGCGCAACAGCTTCTTCCGGTGCGGCACCCAGGCGATCTTCGAGGTGTTCTCCTACGAGGCGCCGGACCAGAACACCGTCCCCCCGCGCAACAGCGATGTCGGCGGCCACCACGTCGCCCTGTACGTCGACGACCTCGACGCCGCCGTCGCCCACCTCCACGAGCACGGCGTCCAGGTGCTCGGCGAGCCGACGGCGAGCAGCGGCGCCCACCAGGGCCAGCGCTGGGTCTACTTCCTGGCACCGTGGGGGATGCAATTCGAGCTGGTGAGCTATCCCGACGGAAAGGCGTTCTTCCGCACCCCCGAGGCGTTCGCGTGACCGAATCCGCACCTGACGCCGGGGCTGCCGCCCGGGTTGCCGACCACCTGCGCCGGGCGATCCTGAGCGGCGAAATCGGGCCAGGCGAGTGGATCCGCCAGGAGGAGGTGGCCGACCGTCTCGGTGCCAGCCGGTTGCCGGTGCGGGAGGCGCTGCGCATGCTCGAGGCCGAAGGGCTCACCGAGCACGAGCGCAACCGCGGCGCCCGGGTGCCGAGCCTGTCGATGCACGAGGTCGACGTCATCTACCGGATGCGCGAGCAGCTCGAGCAATTGGCGATCGCCGAGAGCATTC
>JAOBWH010000076.1 GCA_025463265.1 Ilumatobacteraceae bacterium | reverse complement strand
TCGCAGGTCTGCTCGAAGCGACTCCACACGTCCGGCGACGGCGCCCAGCCGAGGCCGTGGATCCTCGTGGTGTCCACGCTGTAGCGGGCGTCGTGGTGCTGTCGGGTATCGAGCTGGTGCTCGATCCGGGCCCCCCGGTCCCACAGGCGGCCGAGGAGCCAGTGGGCGAGGTCCCGGTTCCGGATCTCCGGCTCGTTGTTGGCGCCGACGTTGTAGACCTCGCCCGGTGGGGCCGCCGTCAGAACCAGGTCGATCGCCGCTGCGTTGTCCTCGACGAAGAGCCAGTCGCGGACCTGGTCGCCCTCGCCCCACAGGCTGATGGGCTCGCCCCGCAGCACCCGGGTCACCCAGCGCGGGAGCGCCTTCTCCGGGAACTGGTACGGCCCGAAGTTGTTCGTCGGGCGCACGACGTTGAGCGGGATGCGGTCCCGGAAGGCGAGGGCCAGATCATCCGCGCGCGCCTTGCTCTTGGCGTAGGCGCTCGTCGCCTGCGCGTCCCCCGGCTCCTTGTCGCCCTCGACGAAGCGCTGCCCGCCGTCGGCGTCGCCGTACACCTCGTCCGTCGAGATGTGCACGAACCGCGACACGTCGTGGCGCACGGCCGCCTCGAGCAGCACGCGGGTGCCGGTGACGTTCGTGCGCTCGAACAGGGCGGGGTCGGTCTCCGAACGAGTGACGTGGCTCTCGGCCGCGAAGTGGACGACCGCATCGCTCCCCACGAGGAGCTCGTCGACCAGCGCCTCGTCGCAGATGTCGCCGTGCACGAAGGTGACCTTGCCCTCGACCGGTGCGAGGTTGGCACGGTTGCCGGCGTAGGTCAGGGCGTCCAGCACGGTCACCTCGTCGTCGGGGCGGGTCCGGACGACGTGGCGGACGAAGGACGAGCCGATGAAGCCGGCACCTCCGGTGACGGTCACGCGCATCTCACCTGCTCCTCTGCTCCTGGTGGCCCCAAGCACCGGCGGTGCTCGAGCTTCCGCGGGTGGGTGGGCACCATCTTCGACGCTTGCCAGCGTAGTTTCCGGCGCTGTCCGCGGTCGGGCCGGCGCTGGACGAAGCGAGCCCGGCGGTGGCGGGGCCTATCCTGGCCGGATGGACCGCCGGACTGCGGCTGGCGCTCGATGAAGGGGATCATCCTCGCCGGCGGTGCGGGCTCCCGGATGTGGCCGGCGACGAAGGTGGTCTCCAAGCAGCTGATCCCGGTCGGGCTCCAGCCGCTGATCTACTACCCGATCTGCACGCTGATGCTGGCGGGCCTGCGGGAGATCCTCGTGATCACGACGCCCGCCCAGGGACCGCTCTTTCGGGCCCAGCTGGAGGACGGCTCCCAGTGGGGCGTCCGCTTCACCTACGCCGAGCAGCCGGACCCCGGCGGGCTCGGCCAGGCGTTCACGATCGCCGAGGACGCCGGGTTCCTCGGCGACGGCGAGGGTGCCTGCCTGGTGCTCGGCGACAACATCTTCGACGCCGCCGAGTTCGGCCGCTCCTTGTCGACCTACCAGGAGATCGACGGGGGGCTGATCTTCGCCTACCACGTGGGCCTGGAGCGCGCTTCCCAGTTCGGTGTGGTCGAGTTCGACCAGGAGACCGGGCGTGTTCGCTCGGTCGTCGAGAAGCCCGAGCGGCCAACCTCGCCGTTCATGGTGCCGGGCCTCTACTTCTTCGACGGCGACTGCCTGGAGCACGCCCGCCGGGCCACCCCGAGCGCCCGCGGCGAGGTGGAGATCACCTCCGTGATGCAGCCCTACATCGAGCAGGGTCGGCTGCGGGTCGTGCCGATCAGCCGCAGCGAGTACTGGCTCGACACGGGGACCGAGACGTCCATCGAGGACGCGTGGAGCCACGTGGGCGCCAAGCGGCGCATCACCAACCTGCGCATCGGCGTGCCGGAGGAGGTGGCGTGGCGGAGCGGATGGCTGACCGACACGGACCTGCTGGCTGTCGCCGACGAGAACGACCCCGACGGCCAGAACCCGTACGCGAACTACCTGCGCCTCCTGGTGCAGGACGGCCAGACCTACCGGCGCTGAGCGCCTCCCCTCAGCGCAGCGAGTAGCGGATCGGGAGCTTCTTCGGCCCGCTGACCAGACGGGACTGGACGAACGTGACGTCGCCGTCGAGCTCGATGGAGTCGAGTCGGCCGAGGAGCTCCCGGAAGATGGCCCGCACCTCCATGCGCGCCAGGTGGGCACCGAGGCAGAAGTGCCGCCCGAAGCCGAAGGCGAGGTGGCTGGAGGCGTTGGCGCGGGTGACGTCGAGCTCGAAGGCATCGGGGAACACCTCCTCGTCCCGGTTGGCGGAGGCATAGGAGAGCAGCGTGATGTCGCCGGGCTGGAACGTCACGTCCCGCAGCGTGAACGGCTGCTGGCACGTGCGGATGAAGTGCTTCACCGGCGAGACGAAGCGGATGAGCTCGTCGGCGGCGCCGTCGATCAGCTCGGGCCGGGCCTTGAGCAGCTCGTACTGGTCGCGGTGCTCGAGCAGGGCCAGGAGCCCCCCGGCGAGCGAGTTCGACGTCGTGTCGTGGCCGGCCGTGGCGATGATGAGGTAGAAGCCGAACACGTCCATGTCGGGCAGCGGAGCGCCGGCCAGCTCGGCGTTGGCGATCACCGAGGCGAGGTCGCCCGTCGGGTGCGAGCGACGGTCGGCGGCCAGGCCGGTGAAGTAGCCGACGAAGTCCATCATCACCTCGAGGACGCTGTGGTCCTCCCCCGCCCGCCCGATGTCGGGGTCCTCGGCGCCGAACAGCTCCTGGGTGAGCTTCAACATCTTCTGGTGGTCCTCCTCGGGCAGCCCGAGGATCGAGAGGATCACCTGCAGCGGGTAGTGCATGGCCACGTCGTTGGCGAAGTCGCAGCGCCCGCCCAACCCGGCCATCTTGTCGACGAACTGCGTCGCCAGCTCGTCGACCCGGTCGGACATCTTCTTGACGTTGCCGGGCTTGAACCAGTCGTTGACCAGCGCCCGGTGGTCGCGGTGCTCCTCGCCGTCCATCTGGACGAGGCTCTTCATGGTCGACTCGTTGCCGGCGTTGGCCGCCATGTCCTTGCGCGTGGCGAGGGCCGGCGACGGTGCGTTGGTGAAGATCTCGGCGTTGCGCTCGACCTCCTTCACGTCGGCGTGCCTGGTGATCGCCCAGAAGTCCTGGTAGTCGGGCAACGACACCTTCGAGATCGGCGCCTCCTCCCGCAACCGCTTCGCCGT
>JAOBWH010000068.1 GCA_025463265.1 Ilumatobacteraceae bacterium | reverse complement strand
GGCCGGGTCGGCACCGACCAGGCCCGTGGCCACCAGGACCACGAGGACCGCTGCGGCCGCGAGCGGCCGCCGGCGTCCCCCGCCGCCGGAGCGACGGGGGACGGGCACGATCACGAGATGGTCACGTCGTAGAACTCGGCGGACGAGGCCAGGCCGGCGATGAGGACCTCAACCCGCGTGGAGGCGAGCTTGGCGGTCCAGTAGTCGCGCTCACCGGTGGTGGGCTGGCGGTCGAGGACGCGCTGGAACGTGTTCTTGACCTGCGTGCGGCGGTACTCGCTGCTGGCGACGAGCGTGCGGGCGACGCTCTCGACCGAGCGGCCCTTGTTGAGCTGGTTGATCCAGAAGGCGCGGCCCGAGGGGTCGGCGGCGCGGCCCAGGACGGACTGGTAGACGGCGTCGACGAAGGTGGGGGTGGTGCCCCCGGCCTTCCGGTAGAACTCGGCCGAACCGGTCAGGCGGGCCAGCATCTCCGGGCGGGTGATGGTGACCAGCTTGTTGGACCAGTAGGCCCGGCCCGACGGGTCGATGCTGCGGTTGAAGGCCTGCTTGAACAGGTCGGTGGCCGCCGCCTCGCGGCCCTTCTGACCGGTGACCACCGCCGTGGCCGCTGCGCTGCGGACGCCCTTGACCGACGGGTTGTCGCCCAGGGTGTCCGAGGCGAGATCGACCGCGTTGGTGTCGACGGGCGCGGCGGCCGGCGAGGCCAGCCGCTGCGACCACTCGGCGATCAGCGCCTCGCGCTCCGACACCAGGAAGACCTGCCGGGAGAGGGCCTGGATCGACTGGGTGGTGGCGAAGGTGTTGACGCCGAAGCCGTCGTTGGGGCTGGTGATGCGGCCATCGGTGCGCTGCATGGCGCGCAGGGCGGTGTACGGGCTGGTGTAGGACCCGGAGACCGGAGCGCCGAACGCGGCCCGCCAGGCCGGCGTGGTGATGTCGACGTGGAGGTCGCTCAGCGCCATCGACGCCATCGAGGTGGAGTTGGGATCGTCGGACCCGAACGCCTGCCAGGCGCCGCTGGCCGCCTGGACCGAGGCGAGCCAGGACACTGCGTCCCCGATCTCCGCCTGCGCCGTCGTGGCGCCGGTGTGGCGCAAGGCGATGAGCGCGAGGGCGGTGGTGTCGACGTCGTTGCCGCCGAACTCGGCGTCGGGCGTGCCCGAGTAGTCCCACGACCCGTCGGGGCGCTGCCCGTCGAGGATCTGGTCGTAGAGGCCGTTGGGGACCGCGAGCCCCTGCGTGCGCAGGGCGATCGTGGTGTAGAGCACGCCGTTGAACAGGGCGCCGAGGTCGTAGGTGCCGTCCACCTCCTGGTGGCTGGTCACCCGGGTGACGAGGTCGACCGGCGAAGCGGAGTCGTTCGAGGGGTCGAAGTCAGCGGGGTCGATGCCGAGCGGATCCGCGACCAGGACGATGATCTTGGCGGCGCGCGCCGCGGCGGCGTCGCTGGTCGGGTCGGCCTCGTTGTCCACGAGGTCGTCGAGGGCGTCGAGGGGGTCCTTGCCCGAGCCGCTCTCGAGGCCCTGGATGTACGCCAGCGCACCGCTGCGGTCCCAGGTGGCGGTGGTCTGGAAGCTGGTGGCCAGGGCGAGCACGGCATCGGACGTCTCGAAGCCCGGCGTGTCGGCGAGCTCGAAGCCGCCATCGGCCTCTTGCTGGGTGAGCAGCCAGGCCTTGGCCTTGGAGACCACCGGATCGGCGGTGGGGGTCGCGGTCGCGCTCCCCATGCCCAGCAGCGGGACGGTCAGCGACAGGGCGACGCCCGCGGCGACGAATCGACGGATCGACATGGATTGTTCCTCCTTGGCTCCATTCCTCGGGAGCCGCATGGGCCTCGCGCAGGGCACGAGACCGGGACCGTCGGACCGGGAGGTCCGTCGGGGTGGAGGAAGGTCACCTGGCTCCCGGCCACGAGGACCGGTTACAGCTGCGGGTCAGCGTCGGACTTGCACCGACTTCCCCTGGCGGGCACCGAAGTGCTCGCCCGTTGGCAACGTCCGGGTTGCCAACGACCTCAACCGGCTGCCACCGTACGGTGCTGCGGGTCCGCGGGTCAACGTGACCCGCGCCCTCGCCTCGTCCTGAGACCGGCAACCGGGGTCCCCGTTTCGTGCGCACCACCAGTCCGCTCCATGCCGTGACGTGGCTCGTCTGGGCCATCGCCGCGGCTGCGTGCGTGCAGATCGCCCCCAACCCGCTCTACGTCGCCGTGGTGCTGGCCATCAGCTTCCTGGTGGTGAGCGCCCACCGCCTCGACACCACGCTCGCCCGCGCCTTCCCGATCCTGGTCGGCCTCGGCGTGGTGTTCGCCCTGCTCCGCGTGGCCCTCACCGCGCTCACCACCCACAGCCCGGCCATCGACGGCACGCCGGAGCACCTGTGGTTCACGCTTCCCCAGGCCACCCTCCCCCAGATCCTCGGCGGGTTCACCGTCGGGGGGACGATCGAGGGCGACATCGTCTTGTTCGCCGCCGCTCAGGCGTTCGCGGTGGTGGGGATCCTCGGCGCGTTCGGCGTGTTCAACGCGGTCGCTTCGCACCACGAGCTGGTGCAGGCCGCGCCGCGGGCGTTCCACGAGCCGGGCCTCATCCTCACCGTGGCCCTGGCGTTCGTGCCGTCCACGATGCGCGCCGTGACCGACGTCCGCGAGGCGGACCGGGCCCGGACCGGTGGGCGGGTGGTGCGGCGCGGCCGGCTCGTCCGCCTCACCGTGCCGATCCTGGAGTCCGGGCTGGAGCGGGCCGTCGCCCTGGCCGAGTCCATGGACGCCCGCGGCTTCGCCCGCCAGCCCCGGGGCCGTGGCGATCGGGCGTCGGCGTGGCTCGGCCTGGTGGCGATGCTGGCGCTCGGCGCCGCGTTCATCGCCCTCATCGGCCGGGCGTCGGAGGCGGCCGTCGTCGCCGGCGTGATCGGGGTCGTGACCCTCCTGGCGGCGGTGGTGCTGGCCTCCCGCTCGTCGGGCACCTCGCGGTACCGGCCCCGTCGCCTCACCCGGCTCGACATCGCCGTCGGCGCCGGCGTGCTGCTGGCGCCGCTGGGGCTGACGCTCGTCGCTGCGGTGTGGGACCAGACGCTCTACTGGACCGCGTATCCGCTGCGGTTCCCGCCCTTCTCGCTGGCACCCGTCGTGTGCCTGGTGGCCCTGGCCATCCCGGTCCTCGTGCCGCCGCTGCCGGTCGCCGACGGCCGGCCCCGCGAGGCGGCGCTGGCCGCTCGCTCCGAGCTGGCGGGCGCGTCGTGAGCGCCGACCACGGCACGGTGGCCTGGCGGTCCGCCTCGTTCGCGTACCCCGACGCGGCCCCGGCGCTCGGCCCCGTGGACCTGGAGGTCGACCCCGGGTCGATCGTGCTCGTGGTGGGTGAGTCCGGGTCCGGCAAGTCGACGTTGCTGCGCACCGTGAACGGCCTGGTGCCCCACAGCAGCGGCGGTCGCTTCTCGGGCGACGTCCTCGCCGGCGGGCGGTCCATCACCACCCACCGCCCCCGGGACCTGGCCGACGTCGTCGGCTTCGTCCACCAGACCCCCGAGGCCCAGTTCGTGGTCGACCACGTGGAGCACGACATCGCCTTCGTGCTGGAGAACCTCGGGTCCGACCCCGCACTGATGCGGCGACGGGTCGAAGAGGTGCTCGACGCCCTGGGCGTGGCCCACCTGCGGGACCGTTCGCCGGCCACGCTGTCGGGCGGCGAGCGCCAGCGCTGTGCGGTGGCGGGCGCGCTGGCGGCCGGACCGCAGATCCTGGTGCTCGACGAGCCCACGTCGATGCTCGACCCGCAGGGCGCCGACGACGTGATGGCGGCCCTCCGCCGGCTCAACGACGACCTCGGCACCACCGTGCTGCTCGCCGAGCACCGCCTCGAGCGGGCGGGCCCCCTCGCCGACCGTGCCCTGCTCGTCGAGCGGGGGCTCGTCACCGCAGACGACGAGCCCAGCCGGGTGCTCGCGGCCCTGACGAGCGCGCCGCCGGTCACGCATCTCGGTCGGCTGCTCGGCTGGGACCCACCGCCGCTCACGGTCCGCGACGCCCGCACCGCGGCACGGCGCCACC
>JAOBWH010000043.1 GCA_025463265.1 Ilumatobacteraceae bacterium | reverse complement strand
CACGGCCAGGCGGCGGGCCACCTCGGCGTCGTCGGCCACCCCGAGGCACAGGTGCCGGTACAGGGGCAGCTTCCGCATCGCCTCCTCGGCGTAGGAGGCGAACACCCCCTGCCAGAGGGCGTCGTCGCCGGTCCCCGGAGGGACGTCGGCGTCGGTCTCGGTCACCGGCGCAGCCTGGCACGCCCGGCGGCGGTCCGTCGGGCCGCCGGCCCGCCGGGGATCGGGCCCGTCAGCGGCCCTCGATGGTGCTGCCGCTCTTGGTGAAGTTGCTGTTGGTCTCGCCGCCGAAGAAGACGAGGGCGGCGACGCAGACGACGGCGACGAGGGCCATGAGCAGGGCGTACTCGACGAGCCCGGCACCGCGCTCGCCGAGGCGCCGCAGGGTGCTGGGGGTGGCGTCGCCGGGACGGGCGGCGCGGTGGTGCGACGTGGGAAGCATCCCGGGTCCGCCTTCGCGTGGTGGACCGGGCGGGTTCCGGGTCCGTCCTCTCCATCGTCACGGACCGTGGCGTCGTGGATGGGTCGTCCGGCCCTTTCGGCCACCGACCGCGCGCAGGCGCCGCACCGCGGGGGTCAGCCGGCGCCGTAGACGGGGGTCGGCTGGGGGGCGTCGGCGAGCAGCCCCAGCACGGCGTTGCCGACCGCGGTGGGCTCCCAGCGGGCGCCGTTGTCGATCACGGTGCCGTGGCGCCAGCCGTCGGCCACCGAGACCTTGCCGGCCTCGACCTCGAACACCCGGCCGGTGACGCCGGCCGAGTCGCTCGAGCCGAGCCAGGCCACCAGCGGGGCCACGTTGTCGGCCGCCATGGCGTCGAAGGCGTTGGGGTCCTCGGGCTTGGCCATGTCGCCGGCGAAGACCTGCTCGGTCATGCGGGTGCGCGCCGCCGGGGCGATGGCGTTGGCGGTGATGCCGTAGCGGCCCAGCTCCGCGGCCTGCACCAGGGTCAGCGAGATGATCCCGCCCTTGGCCGCCGAGTAGGCCGCCTGGCCGACCGAGCCCATGAGCCCGGCGCCCGAGGTGGTGTTGATGATGCGGGCGTCGACCGCCTCGCCGGCCTTGGCCCGGTCCCGCCAGTAGGCGGCCGCGTGCCGGGAGGTGGTGAAGTGGCCCTTCAGGTGCACCGCCATGGTGAGGTCCCACTCGTCCTCGGTGGCGTTGGCGAACATGCGGTCGCGCACGACGCCGGCGTTGTTGACGACCACGTGGAGGTCGCCGAAGGCGTCGAGCGCCGTCTTCACCAGGTCTGCGCCGCCCTCCCACGTGGAGATGTCGGCGCCGTTGGCCACGGCCTCGCCGCCGGCGGCACGGATCTCCTCCACCACCTCACCGGCGGGACCGCTCGAACCGCCGGAGCCGTCGAGCTCGGCACCGATGTCGTTCACCACGACCTTCGCTCCCTGGCGGGCGAACTCGAGCGCGTGCCCGCGGCCGATGCCCCGACCCGCACCCGTGATGACCACCACTCGACCGTCGCAGAGGAGACCCATTGTTCGCACCCGTTCGCTCGTGTTCGCTCGGAACCGTTTCTGACGGGTCGTCAGGTTACTGTCAACGCATGACCGGCATGGACCTCGGCGTCACGATCTTCCTCACCGACCTCAGCATCGACCCGATCGAGCTGGCCCGCGAGGTCGAGCAGCGGGGCTTCTCGTCCATCTGGCTGCCCGAGCACACGCACATCCCCACCAGCCGGATCACCCCCGCACCCATGGGCGAGCCGCTGGATGAGGAGTACCGCCGCTGCCTCGACCCGTTCGTGACGATGGGGATGATGACCGCCGTCACCGAGCGGGTCCGCCTGGGCACCGGCATCAGCCTGCTGGCCGAGCGGGACCCCATCGTCACCGCCAAGGAGGTGGCGACGCTCGACCACGTGTCCGACGGCCGCATCACGCTCGGCATCGGGTACGGCTGGAACATCGAGGAGCTCGAGAACCACGGTGGCTCGAAGAAGACCCGCCGTCCCGTCGTCCGCGAGCGCATCCTCGCCATGCAGGAGCTGTGGGGCGAAGAAGCGGCGTCGTTCCACGGCGAGCACGTCCAGATGGCCGAGGCCTGGGCCTGGCCCAAGCCCAAGCAGCAGGTTCGGGGCCGCACCGGCGTGCCGGTGCTCATCGGCGGGGCCCCCGGCCCGATCCTGTTCGAGCACATCGCCGAGTTCGCCGACGGCTGGATCCCCATCGGCGGGTCCGGCGTGGCCGCCGCCATGGCCGACCTGCACGCTGCGGGCCAGAAGGTCGGCCGGGACCCCAGCGAGTTCACGGTGGTTCCCTTCGGCACCCTCCCCGACCAGGGCAAGCTCGACCACTACCGGTCGCTCGGCATCACCGAGACGGTCCTGCGCCTCCCGTCCGCCGGCCGAGACGAGGTCCTGCGGGTGCTCGACTCCTACGAGCCGTTCCTCTCGCGCTGACTCACCCGTCGAGGTCGACGCTCTCGACCACCCGTCGAGACCCTGCCGTCACGGTCCGCGCGGGTCAACGGGACCCGGACGGCTGGTTCACACAGCGTTGACACACACGTGACAGACGGATGGGTCCGCGCGTCGGTTCGCTGTGTAGGTTCCCCTCCCGACGGAACGCCGGATGGGGGTTCGCACCGCGGTCCCCAGTCCCCTCCGTCAGTCCTTGATCCTGCCCGTCTCGACGGGCGTCGACTCCCCAGGAGCCAACGTGCATCGCACTACGTCCCGCAGCGTCAAGCTGCTCAGTGTCGCCCTCGTGGCCGTCCTCTCCCTCGTGGCCGCCGGCTGCGGTGGCGACGACGACGCGGCGACCACCACCACCAAGGCCAGCGGAAGCAGCGGCAGCAGCGACAGCGGCGTGACCAAGGCGGCGTGGGTCTACGTCGGGCCCACCAACGACGGCGGCTGGACCCAGGCCCACGATGCCGGTCGCAAGATGGTCGAGGAGGAGCTCGGCGACAAGGTCGAGACCACCTTCAAGGAGAGCGTGCCGGAGGGCCCCGAGGCCAAGCAGGTCATGGAGGACCTGATCAAGGACGGCAACCAGATCATCTTCGCCACGTCGTTCGGCTACGGCGACGCGCTGGCCGAGCTGGCCAAGAAGTACCCGGACGTGAAGTTCGAGCACGCCACGGGCGCGGCCTCGTCGGAGAACCTGGCCACCTACTACGGCGCCTCCGAGGACACGATCTACCTCACCGGCATCGCGGCCGGTGCGGCCATCGCCGACGGCGGCACGGTCGGCTTCGTCGCCCCGTTCCCGATCCCCGAGGTCATCCGCCACATCAACGCCTTCGAGCTGGGCGTGCAGTCGGTCAACCCCACGGCCACCACCAAGGTCGTGTGGACCAACACCTGGTTCGACCCCGAGGTCGAGCGCAAGGCGGCCGACAGCCTCATCGCCGATGGCGTCGACGCCATCGCCTCGGGCCAGGACTCCCCCGCCTCCGGTGAGGCGGCGCTGGCCAAGGATCTGCCGTTCGTCGGCTACGACTCCGACCAGAGCGAGAACCTGGCTGATGTGTGGCTGACCGCGTCCCTCTACGACTGGGGCCCGTACTACAAGAAGCAGATCGAAGCCGTGGCCGACGGCACCTGGAAGACCGGCGACTACTACGGCGGCATCGAGGACGGCTTCGTCCACCTCGCACCGTTCGGGCAGCTGGTCAGCAAGGACACGCAGGCCACCATCGAGAAGCAGCAGGACGCCATCGCCGATGGCTCGTTCGAGGTCTTCGCCGGTCCCATCGAGGACCAGGACGGCGAGGTCAAGATCGCCGAGGGCGAGACGGCCACGCTGCCCGAGCTGCTCTCCATGGACTGGTTCGTGAAGGGCGTCGAGGGCAACCCCGCCGGCTGATCGGACCCTCGTCGAACGACGGGCCGCGGCGCGTGCCTGAGACGACCACCAACGATGCGAGTGCCGGGGGGCGACCCCCGGCACTCGCCGCGCGCCGCATCACCAAGCGCTTCCCCGGCGGCGTCGTCGCCAACGAAGCCGTCGACCTCGACGTGGCTCCCGGTGAGATCCATGCGCTGCTGGGCGAGAACGGAGCGGGCAAGTCCACGCTCTCCAACTGCTTCACCGGGCTGTACCGCCCAGACGAGGGCACCCTCGCCGTCGACGGGGTGCCCGTGGAGTTCCACTCGCCGGGCGACGCCATCGTGTCCGGCTTCGGCTTGGTCCACCAGCACTTCCGCCTGGTCGAGCCGTTCACCGTCGCGGAGAACGTGCTGCTCGGCGAGCACGGCCGCATCCGCCGCTCTGAGGCCGAGGCCCGCGTCGCCGAGCTGGGCGATCGCTACGGCCTCGAGGTCGATCCCTCCGCCCGGATCTGGCAGCTCTCGGTGGGCCAGCAGCAGCGCGTCGAGATCATCAAGGCCCTCTCCTGCGAGGCCAAGCTGCTCATCCTCGACGAGCCCACCGCCGTCCTCACGCCCCAGGAGGCCGAGTCGCTCTTCGAGGTCCTGCGGCGGATGACCGCGGAGGGCCGCTCGGTCATCTTCATCTCCCACAAGCTCGACGAGGTCCGTGCGGTCGCCGACCGGGTCACCGTCCTGCGGGGGGGCCGCTCCGAGGGGACCCACGTCGTGGCCGGCACCGCCAGCCGCGACCTCGCCCGCCTCATGGTCGGCCGCGACATCGACCTCGGCACCGGACCGGTCCCCCGCCAGCAGCGGCCGACCGCGGCCGTCGTGCTGCGCGTCGAGGACCTGCGCGCCACCGGCGACCGGGGCGAGACCGCCCTCGACGGCGTGACCCTCGATGTCCGTGCCCACGAGGTGCTCGGGGTGTGCGGCGTGTCCGGGAACGGCCAGCGCGAACTGGCCGAGGTGATCGCCGGGATGCGGGCCCGCACCGCTGGGACCGTCGAGGTCGCGGGCACGGTGCTCACCGGCGCCGACCCGCGCGCGGCCCACACCGCCGGGCTCGGGCACATCCCCGAGGACCGGCTCCACACCGGTCTGTCCCCATCGCTCTCGATCGAGGACAACCTGGCGCTCACCGCCTACCGCCGGCCTCCCCTCAGCCGGGGCCCGTTCCTCCGCCGCACGCGCTTCCGCGCCCGAGCCATCGAGCTGATGGAGCGCTACGACGTGCGGGCTCCCGGGCCGACCACGCCCACCCGCGTCCTGTCGGGCGGCAACGTCCAGAAGGTCCTGCTCGCCCGCGAGCTCTCGTCGGATCCCAAGGTGCTGCTCGCCGCTTCGCCCACCCGGGGCCTCGACGTCGGCGCGATCGAGACCGTGCGCACGCTGCTGGCCGAGGCGGCCGACCGCGGCGTCGGCGTGCTGCTGCTCAGCGAGGACCTCGACGAGATCCTCAGCCTCTCGGACCGCATCGCCGTGATCTACGAGGGCCGGATCCTCGCGGTGGTCGACCGGGCCGACGCGGATGTCGAGGAGCTCGGACTCCTCATGGGCGGCGACGTCAGCCACCTCAGCGCGACGCCAGCCCGAGGGTCCGCATGATCCGGCTCGAACGACGCGTCGACCAGCCGCGATGGCTGAAGGTCGCCGTCCCGGCCGGCTCGGTGCTAACCGCGCTCCTCGCCGGCGCCGTCCTCCTGTCGCTGACCGGCCACGATGCGATGGAGACCTACCAGCTCCTGCTCGAGCGGGGCTTCACCTCCCAGGGCGCGTTCACCGCCACGCTCACCGCGGCCACCCCGCTGCTGTTCACGGGTCTGTGCGCCGCCGTCGCGTTCCGCATGAGGGTGTTCAACATCGGCGGCGAGGGCCAGCTCATCATGGGTGCGGTCGGCGCGTCGGCAGCCGGCATCGCCCTGGGCGACGGCCCCGTGGTGATCACCGTGCTCGGCATGATCCTGGCCGGAGCGATCTGCGGCGCCGTGTGGGCGGGCATCGCCGGCGCCCTCAAGGCCTGGGCCAACACCAACGAGATCATCACGACGCTGATGCTCAACTACGTCGCCGCCAACCTCGCCACCTACCTGGTGTTCGGCTCCAAGAGCTACTGGCGCGAGCTCGGCGGCACCGGAGCCATGTTCCCGCAGGGCAAGCCGATCGCCGAGGGCGCCCACTGGCCGTCGGTCGACTTCGGCAACTTCACCATGGGCTTCGGCTTCTTCCTCGGCTCGGTCATCGCCATCGGCCTGTTCGTCGTGTTCCGCAGCACCCGGTTCGGCTTCCAGGTCCAGGTGATCGGCGACGAGCCCCGAGCCGCCCGCTACGCCGGCATGCGCACCAAGCGGGCCATCTTCGGCCTCATGGCCCTGTCCGGGGCGATCGCCGGCATCGGCGGCGCGAGCGACGTGGGTGACACCCGCTACGTCCTCGACCCGAAGGCGCTCCAGCAGGCGGGCTACGGATACGCCGGCATCGTGGTGGCCGCCCTCGCCCGCCTCAACCCCATCGCCGTGGTCTTCGTGGCGATCCTGATGGGCGGGCTGTCGAACGCCGGCCGGGCCCTGCAGGGCCCGGACTTCCCGGCCGGCCTGGTCGGCACCCTGCAGGGCCTCCTCCTGGTGTTCACCCTCGGCGGCGAGCTGTTCGCCCGCTACCGGATCCGCCGGGTGGCCGCCGAGCACGCCGCGGCTGACCCGGCCGACACCCCCGGCGGCGCCCCGGCGGTGACCGCGTGATCGCTGCGCTCACCCACCTCCTGGCCCAGGTCCCCGACGCGCCCACCACGGTCCTCACCAGCGGACGCGGCATCAACGACAACCTGTTCGTGATCATCGCCATCTCGGCCATCTTCTACGGAACCCCCTTGCTGCTCGCCGCCTTGGGCGAGATGCTCACCGAGCGGTCCGGCATCTTGAACCTCGGAGTCGAGGGGATGATGCTCATGGGCGCCGTGGCTGCGGCGTGGACGTCGATCCACGCCAGCGGGCCCGGCTGGTCGGTGGTGCTCCAGGCGCTGGTCGCCTCCATGGTGGTCGGCGGGCTGACCGCGCTCCTCCACGCCGTGCTCGTGATCACGTTCCGGGTCGAGCAGATCGTCTCGGGCCTGGCCATCACCATCCTCGCCGGGGCTGCGGGCCTGTCGTCGTACCTGGCGAGCACCTGGGAGCTGGCCTCGGGCCCCGTCCCCCACCGCCTGGACCTGCTCGATGTCGGCGGCCTCGCCGACACCCCCGTCGTGGGGCCGCTGCTGTTCCACCAGAACGTCCTCACCTACTTCTCGTGGCTGCTGGTCGGGTTCCTCTGGTGGTACCTGTTCCGGTCCCGCACGGGCCTCCACCTCCGAGCGGTGGGCGAGTCGCCCGCCACCGCCGACGCCATGGGGATCCACGTGAACCGCTACCGCTACGTCCACACCGTGATCGGCGGCACCCTGGCCGGCCTCGGGGGAGCGTTCTTCCCGCTGGCCATCATCCCGCTGTGGTCCGACGGGGTCACCGGCGGGCGCGGGTGGATCGCCCTCGCCCTCGTGATCTTCGGCTTCTGGCGGCCCGAGCTGATCTTGGCTGGCGCCTACCTGTTCGGCGCCTTCTCCAGCCTCAGCCTCACGCTCCAGGCCCGCAACGTGGAGGTCCCGACCCAGCTGCTCGACTCGTTGCCGTACCTGATGACCATCATCGTGCTGGTCGTCGTGTCCACCGGCTGGGCCCGCCGCCGCGTCGGCGCTCCCGCCGCCCTGGGCACCGCCTACGAGCGCGAGGCCCGCTGAGCCAGCGCTGCAGCGCTACGAGCTGGAGCCGCCAGCGATGAGGGCGATGGCGAGCAGCCCGTACACGACGACCACGAAGATCAAGATGCACGAGGCGACGATCCCGATGATCCGCCCGGCCTGCACGTTGCCCCGGTTGGAGTACGCGCTCGGGTTCGCGTCGATCTCCTTGATCGCCTTGTTGCCCATGTACCAGGCGACGGGCCCGAGGAGGCCGCAGACCACGATGCTCAAGATGCCGAGCACCAGGATCATGGTGCCCTGCGGGTGATCCCGGACGACCGGATACCCGGATCGCCCGTCGTAGCCGTAGCCGTAGCCGGGCGGCGGCGCAGCCGTCGGCGGCGCGTACGCACCAGGCGGCGGCGCGTAGCCACCCGGCTGAGGCGGGTAGCCACCCGGGGGAGGGCCGTAGCCGGGGGGCGTGGGAGCCGGCGGCGGCCCGGCCGGCGGAGGCGCGCCCGCGCCCTGGCTCGGAGGGCTGGGCCACCCGGGGGTCGGTTCGCCGGTCGGCTCGTTGTCGCTCACGTCATCCTCCGAGGTCGGGCCCGCTCACGGCCTGCCTGGACACTAGGGCGTGGGCGGTCCCGACCGGGGCGGCATGCGGCCCCATCCACCCGGGTAGGGCACGCCGTACACCGAGCACCGCTCCACACGTCCAGGACCGCCCACCGTGCGCATCGCCATCATCGGCTCCGGCATCTCCGGGCTCACCGCCGCCCACCACCTCCACCCCCGCCACGACATCACCGTGCTGGAGGCCGATGACCGCGTCGGCGGCCACGCCCACACCGTGGCGCTGGAGCTCGACGACGGGACCTGGAACGTCGACACCGGCTTCATCGTGTGCAACCGCCGCACGTACCCCGTGTTCACCCGGCTCCTGTCCGAGCTGGGGGTCGCCACCCAGCCGAGCGACATGTCCCTCGCCGTCTCCGACGAGCGCACCGGCCTCGAGTGGGGCACCAACCTGAGCCGGCTGTTCTCGCAGCGCCGCAACGCCGTCGACCCCCGGTTCCTCGGGATGGTCGGGGAGATCCTCCGATGGAACCGCCTGGGCCAGCGGGTCCTGGCCGGCACGGTCGATGTCGACGAGCTCGAGCCGGTGGGCGACGTCCTGCGCCGCCGCGGCTTCTCGGACCGGTTCTTCCAGTGGTACCTGGTGCCGCTCGCCGCTGCGGTCTGGTCGGCCGACCCCACCACGGTGGACCGCTTCCCGATCGCCACCTTCTGCCGCTTCCTCCACAACCACGGCATGCTGTCGATCGGTCACCAGGCGCAGTGGCGGACGGTCGTCGGCGGCTCCAAGGCCTACGTCGACGCCCTGACGCGCCCCTTCGCCGACCGGATCCGGACGTCGTCGCCGGTGACGTCGGTCTGTCGGACCGGAGACGGCGTCGAGGTGACCGTCCGAGGCGACCAGGCGCCGACCACCTACGACCGGGTGGTCCTCGCCACCCACTCCGACCAGGCGCTCCGGCTCCTGGCCGACGCCAGCCCCGCGGAGAAGGACATCGCCGGCGCGGTGCGCTACCAGCCGAACGTGGCGACCCTGCACACCGATGAGCGGATGCTCCCCTCGCGCCGGCGCACCTGGGCCAGCTGGAACGTGCAGGTGCTCGACGACGCCCAGCGCCGGGTGACGATGACGTACCACATGAACCGGCTGCAGGACCTCGCCTCCCGGCACCAGATCTGCGTCACGCTCAACCGCCACGACGACATCGATCCGGCGCTCGTCCACGGCCGGTACGACTACGACCACCCGGTCTTCGACGCAGGGGCCATCACGGCCCAGCGCCGGCTGCCGGAGATCCAGGGCCGGGGCGGCCTCCACTGGGCGGGCGCCTGGTGGGGCTACGGCTTCCACGAGGACGGGGCCCGGTCGGGCGCCGAGGTCGTCCGGGCCATCGAGGCCGGCCGGTGACCGCCCGCCACAGCGCGCTCTACGAGGGCACCCTGGGGCACGCCCGGCTCGGCACGCCGAGCCACTCGTTCGAGTACCGCGTCCTCATGGCCTGGCTGGACCTGGCCGAGCTGCCCGGCGCGCTCGACGCCCATCCGCTCTGGTCCGATCGGCGCCTGGCGCCCATCCGGTACCGCCGCCAGGACTTCCACGGCGATCCGGGCGTGCCCCTCGACCAGGCCGTCCGCGACACCGTCCAGCGGGAGACCGGCCGCCGGCCTGACGGGCCGATCCGCCTGCTCGCCCACCTCCGGACGTGGGCCTGGTCGTTCAACCCGATCGTCTTCTACTTCGTCTTCACGCCCGACGGCGAGGCCGTCGACACCCTGGTCGCCGAGGTCACCAACACGCCCTGGCACGAGCGCCACGCCTACGTCCTGCCCGTGGGCGCGCCGGAGCTGGACCAGCCGGTCCGGTTCCCCAAAGCCCTCCACGTCTCGCCCTTCATGGACCTGGATCTCGACCACTCCCTCGCGTTCTCGCGTCCGGGTGCCCCCGAGGTGACCATCCGCATGGACGACTGGCGGGGGCACGACCACGTGTTCGCCGCCGAGCTGGATCTGCGCCGCCTCCCGCTGGACCGTCCGACGATGAGCCGGGTCCTGTGGCAGCACCCGCTGCCGGCCCAGCGGGTGTCCGCCGGCATCTACTGGGAGGCGCTGAAGCTCCGGGCCAAGCACGCTCCGTTCCGACGCCACCCCCACAAGGTGGGCCACGCCCGCGCCACCTCCTCGGCTGCACCGGCCGGGGTCTCGTCCAGGTCGTCGGGCTGTCCCGTAGACCAGGCGCCCCCCTCTCCCGCCCCCGCCTCGACCAGGAGCGCTCCGTGACCTCGATCCTCTCGACCCCCGACCACGCGTTCGGCGATGATCCAGACGACCGGGGCGCCGCCGCGCCGGTGCTCGCCACCGCGGCCGACCAGCGCGACCGGCACGCCGGCGCCATCCGCCCGACCCGCGTCCGCCCCGTGCCCAAGCGGGCCACCCAGGTGGACAAGGCGTCGCGGGCGATCCTCGTGCGGCTGCTGGAGCACCTCCGGCACGGGAGCCTCACGATCATCGAGCGCGACGGCACCGTCACCACCCACGGCGACGGCGCCGGCGACTCGATCACGGTGCGGCTGGCGACGCCAGCGGTGTGGACCGACGTGGCGTCGAAGGGCTCCCGCGGCCTCGGCGAATCGTTCGTCGACGGGTGGTGGACCACCGACGACCTCGAGGGCCTGCTCCAGCTGCTGGTCCGCAACCTCGACGGGATGGACCGCCTCCGCAACCGCTGGGCCCGTGCGACGTCGCCCGTGGCCGACACCTGGCGTCGCCTCCGCCCGGCGAGCCGCCGCCGCGATCGCCGCGAGATCGCCGCCCACTACGACCTGGGCAACGACTTCTTCGAGCTGTTCCTGGATCCGACCATGGCCTACTCGTGCGGTCTGTTCCCGGACGCCGATGCCACCCTCGCCCAGGCCCAGGTCACCAAGTACGACCGGCTGTTGCGCTCCATCGACCTCCAGCCCGGCGAGCACCTCGTGGAGATCGGCACCGGATGGGGCGGTCTCGCCGTGCACGCCGCCCAGATCTTCGGGGCCCGGGTCACCACCACCACCATCAGCGTCGAGCAGCACCGCTACGCCACCGACCTCGTCGCGTTCCTCGGCCTCGAGGACCAGGTCACCGTCCTGCTCAGCGACTACCGGGACCTCACCGGCACCTACGACAAGCTCGTCTCGGTCGAGATGATCGAAGCCGTCGACTGGCGGGACCACGACACCTTCTTCCGCACCTGCAACCGCCTCCTGAAGCCCGAGGGGCGCATGGCCCTGCAGGCGATCACCGTGGCCGACGGCCGCTTCGCCCGGGTCCGCAACACCGAGGACTTCGTGAAGCGCCACATCTTCCCGGGCTCCTGCATCCCCTCGGTCGACGCCATCCTCTCGTCGACGGCGCGCACCGGGGACTTCTGGCTGACCCAGCTCGACGAGTTCCCCCAGCACTACGCCGCCACCCTCCACCGCTGGCGCGACCAGCTGTTCGAGCGCGCTGACCTGGCCCGCGAGCGCGGCTACGACGACGCCCTGCTCCGCCTCTGGGAGTTCTACCTGGCCTACTGCGAGGCGGCCTTCGCCGAGCGCTACGTGTCGCTCGTCCAGCTCGTGCTCGACCGACCCGGTTCGATCCCCACCACCCTCGAGGTCCGGCGATGAGCGACCGGCTCCCCACCCCGCTGTCGTTCCGGCTCCTCGACTGGGGCCTGGTCCCCGATCCGGTCCTGCGAGCGGTGTGCACCCTGCGCACCCGCAACCGCCTCAAGGTCGAGCGGGCCGGCTCGCTCGACGAGCAGGCCGAGCGCAAGCGCGCCCTGCGAGAGCGGTTGCGCAAGTCCGCCATCGCCACCCACACCAGCGAGGCCAACCAGCAGCACTACGAGGTTCCGAGCGACTTCTTCGGCCACGTGCTGGGCGCCAAGCGCAAGTACTCGTCGTGCTACTGGCCCGAGGGCGTCACCACGCTCGACGAGGCCGAAGACGCCATGCTCGAGCTCTACGCCGAGCGGGCCGGGCTGGCCGACGGACAGCGGATCCTCGAGCTCGGCTGCGGCTGGGGGTCGTTCTGCCTGTGGGCCGCCGCGCGTTGGCCGTCGTCGGAGATCGTCGCCGTGTCCAACTCCCGCACCCAGCGCCACCACATCCTCGCCGAGGCCGACCGCCGCAGCCTCTCGAACCTCACCGTGCTCACCGCCGACATCACCACCTTCGACCCCGCCGACCTCGGCGAGGCCGGTCCCTACGACCGGATCGTGTCGATCGAGATGCTCGAGCACGTGAGCAACCACGAGGAGCTGTTCGGCCGCATCGCCCGCTGGCTCGCCCCCGACGGCCGGTTCTTCATCCACATCTTCACCGGCAGCGACGTGGCCTTCAGCTACGACGCCGACGACCCCCGCGACTGGATGGGCCGGTACTTCTTCTCCGGGGGCCTCATGCCCAGCGACGACTGGTTCCTGCACCTCCAGTCCGACCTGGTGTGCGTCGACCACTGGCAGCTGTCCGGCGAGCACTACGAGAAGACCGCCAACGCCTGGATCGACAACCATCACGCCAACCGGGCGCAGATCCTGGCGGTGCTCGCCGCCGACGGCGGCAAGCACCACGCCCGGGTCTGGTACCGCCGGTGGACCGCCTTCTTCATGGGCTGCGCGCAGCTCTGGGGGTACCGGGGCGGCCGCGACTTCGGCGTCAGCCACTACCTGTTCGAGGCCCGCCCCTCCGACTGACCCCGAGCCGCACGACGCCCGGGCTCACCAGGGAGCTGGCGCCTCCCACGGACGCGCCCGCGGTCACGACGGTTCCGGTCCCCCGTCCTCCACCGCTGGTCAGTCTTGCCGCTCCTCCGGGCCGCTGCTCCGCCGCGGCCGTAGCCTCGGCGCCATGACCGCTTCCGACGACCGGCGCCTCGACCTCGTGGTGTTCGGCGCCACCAGCTTCGTGGGCCAGATCCTGTGCCAGCACCTCGTCGACCGCCACGGCACCAGCGGCTCGCTGCGGTGGGCCATCGCCGGGCGCAGCGCCGCCAAGCTCGACGAGGTGGCGGCGCGCACCGGCGCCGACGTGGAGCGGATCGTGGTCGACGCGTCCGATGCCGCCGGCCTGCTGGACCTCGCCGAGGCGGCGCGGGTCGTGGTCTCCACCGTCGGGCCCTACGCGCGCTACGGGTCGCCGCTCGTCGGCGCGGTCGCCGCGGCCGGGACGGACTACTGCGACCTGACCGGCGAGCCGCAGTGGATGCGCCGGATGCTCGACGCCCACTCCGCCGAGGCCGAGGCGAGCGGAGCACGGATCGTCCACGCCAGCGGGTTCGATTCCATCCCGTCGGACCTGGGCGTGTGGTTCACGCAGCAGCGGGCCATCGAGGCACTCGGCCAGCCGTGCACCCGCATCGACATGCGGGTCGAGTCCATGAAGGGCGGCGCCAGCGGCGGCACCATCGCATCGATGCTGAACCTGCTGGAGGAGGCCGCCGCCGACCCGGAGCTCCGCAAGCAGCTCCAGGACCCCTACCTGCTCGCCCCTCCCGACCTGCGCTCCGGCCCCACCCAGCCCGACCTGATGCGCCCCACCCGGGACGGCAGCGGCCGGTGGCTCGCACCGTTCGTGATGGCTGGGGTGAACACCCGGGTGGTGCAGCGCACCCACGCCCTGCTCGGCCGGCCGTGGGGCCGGGGGTTCCGCTACCAGGAGACGATGGCCATGGGCACCGGTCCGGTGGGCGCAGCCAAAGCCGGCGGCCTCGCCGCGGGCGTGGGGGCCATGGTCGGGCTCGGTGCCCTCGGCCCCACCCGCACGCTCCTCGCCCGGGTCCTCCCCAAGCCCGGTGAGGGCCCCTCGCCCGAGGCGCAGCAGCGCGGCTCGTTCGACATCCGCTTCACCGGCACCACCGCCGACGGCCGCTCGATCGAGACCCAGGTCACGGGCGACCGAGACCCCGGCTACGGCAGCACCGCCAAGATGCTCGGGGAGACGGCGGTGGCGTTCCTCGACCTCGATCACGCCGAGGTCGGTGGCGGCTTCTGGACGACCGCCACCGCGTTCGGCGACCGGCTCGTCGAGCGCCTCGAAGCCCATGCCGGGCTCCGCTTCACCGTCCGCTGAGCCGCTCCCGGGAACGGGTTGACGCCCTTGGTACGTTGACCTGCTCCACCAGGACCAACCCATGAGGCGGACATGAGCGATCACGAGCAGCCCGAGCCCGACCCCACCGCGGAGATCCCGGCGCCCGCTCCCGAGCCGCCCACGGTGCCGATCTTCCGGCTCGGCCGGCCCGGGGTGGCCGAGCCCGCTGGTACCGACGGACCGGCCGACACCGACGCACCCCCTGCGGCGACTGCACCGGGACCGGGGGACCAGGCTCCCCCACGGCGGCGCCCGCCGGCGGCCCCTCGTGGTCCAACGCCAACACGGCCGGCGGCGCCACCGCGTCGCCCTACGGCACGCCCCCCGTCGCCCCGCTCGGGTTCCCGAGCGCCCCCGTCGCACCCGGCGCGTCCCGCGTGCCCGGCTCGCCCTACGGCACGCCGCCGCCCGTCGCCCCCGGCTTCGGCGGTGCGCCC
>JAOBWH010000040.1 GCA_025463265.1 Ilumatobacteraceae bacterium | reverse complement strand
CCGGCGACCGAGCAGCCGACGCCGACCACGAACACCACCGTCTCGATCGGCACGAACCCCAGCGTGAGGACCCGACCGGCGGCCACCAGCGCGATCTGCACCGGGCTGGTGAACGCCTCGATGCGCTCGCCCGCGTTGTAGACCGGGCCTCGCCCCGCCAGCAGGTTCTGCACGACCCGCAGGTTGATGAGGCCGTCCTCGTGGAGCCACCGGTGCGACCACGCCATGGCACCGAAGAACGCGGCCACCACCGCGGGGGCCGCGTACGGGATCAGCCCGTCGAGGCGGGAGCGGCCCGGCCGGTCCGGCACGGCCGCGACCGGATCGGTCATCCGGGAACGGGCAGGGTCCGCCGGGCCACCAGCGGGTACTCCTTCACCGCGCCGCGATCGCCGAGGTGGATCTGATCGACCGCGACCTCGGCGCCGTTGGTGGTGGTGAGGACGAAGGTCAGTTCCTTCTGCTTGCAGCCCGTCGAGAAGTCGAAGCCGACCGGCTCCACCCCCGGCTTGATCGTGAACGTCAGGCGCTTGCCGGCCTCATCGGGCGTGACCACCACATCGCCCCCGGTCTGACCCTGGACGGGCGGCGTGTACTGGCCGGTGACCGATCCCGAGAGCTCGGGCACGGTGGTCCCCGAGAGCCGGACGTGCCACCCCTCGAAGTCGCTCCAGATGGACACGCCCTGCTTGATCTCCTTGGGCGGGAAGTTGAAGGCCGTGTCCCAGTCGCCGCAGCCGGTGGGCGTGGCCCCCGGCGGCAGGGTGGTGGGGGTGATGCCGACCGCGCCGAAGGGCGCTCGCTGCGAGGTGACCTGGGTGGTGCCGCCGTCGGCCGGAGGCTGGCCGTCGGCGGTGGTGGTCTTCACCGCCTGCTCGTCGCCGTCGCCATCGCTGCCGCCCCCGCCGAACACCAGGAAGGCCAGGACGAGCACGGCCACGACGCCGACGATGCCGAAGACGATCCGCCGATCGACCGGCTCCCCGTTGCGCTCGCTGGCGCCCCAGAGGTCCTCGTCGTCGGGCTCCCCGTCGTCGTCGAAGTCGCTGTCGAAGAAGTCGCCGCCGTCCTCGCCACCGTCGGCGGCGTCCGACGCCGCGGTCGGCTCGTCGCCGACGGTCCCGTCCACGACCTCCGGGTCCTCGCCCTCCAGCTCATCGGACACGGTGGTGGTCCCTTCCGTCGCGCGATCCCCGCTCCACAGCTTGCGGACAGTACCACGGGGCTTCTGGCCCCAAAGGCGGCTCCCGAGGTGCCGCACCACCGCTCATCAGGGGTTCGAGGCCGCTCGGAGCCTAGGATCGTGGGTGCTCCGCCACCCCCGACCACCCCTAAGAGGTCCGCGCCGATGGGCGACGAGGACACCGACCACGATTCGATCTGGACCCCCGCGCCCGATGCGCCGGTCGACCCCGCGCCGGAGGCCGGCACCGACGCCGGAGCCCAGCCCGGGGACGACGACGGGCTGTGGGTCACGTCCGCCGCCGACGAAGGCGGAGACGCCGAGCTCTTCGGCCCCGTCACCGAGGACGGCGACCCCGACGACCTGTGGGGCCCGATCACCCGGGCCGGCGAGGACGAGTCGCGCACCAGCCAGCTGCGGATCGCGCTCGGCGTGGGTTGCCTGGTCATCGCCGCCATCGCCATGGCCCTCTTGGTGACGCGCGACGACGGTTCGAAGCCGACCCCGTCCGCCACGATGGCCACCGCCCCGAAGTCCGATGCGTCGGTGCTCTCGTCGTCGGAAGATGCGGACAAGCCCGCCCTCGTGCCATCGACGCTGCCGGAGGGGGCGGTGGTGAAGTGCGGTGACTGGGACGTCGCCGCCAGCTTCGCCCCGCAGACCATCCCCGAGGGCGTGGCGATCTGGAGCGACTTCGACGGCTGGCACGTCCGGGCCTCCGGCACGGAGGTGGGCACCGTGACCGGCCGCATCACCGGCACCGTCCGCCCGAACCTGCTCGACCAGGTCGAGCCCGAGCGGGTGGATGCCGCAGCACCGCCGGAGGGCACCGAGCTCTACTTCACGATCCGCCCGGGTGAGCAGCCCGAGGGCTTCGACTTCACCGCCGGCTGCTCGCAGAAGGCGTTCACGTTCGAGATCAAGTCCGACGCGCAGCCGACCGACCCGGCGCTCATCCACCTCGGCAAGGCGGGCGGCGTCGAGTCCGTCCCGTTCATCGTGAGCCGCATCCCCGAACCCAGCTGACCCGGGCCGACCCAGCAGGTGGCCGGGAGCGTCACGTCAGCGGCGGCGGCGCTTGCCCTCGAAGAGGACCACGGACTGGCGCACCGGGACGAGGTCGTAGCGGTTGGCCCGCTCCACCTCCTCGACGGCGTGCTGGGCGGCGGCACGGGTGGCCTCCAGCTCCGAGCGCAGCTGGCGCACCTCGCGCTCGAGCTCGAGCACCCGCTCGACCCCGGCCAGGTTCAGCCCGGCGTTGGTGAGGTCCTGGATGCGCTTGAGGAGATCGATGTCGGCGTCGGAGTAGCGGCGGCTGCCGCCTGACGTGCGAGCCGGGTCGACGAGGCCCTTGCGCTCGTAGATGCGGAGGGTCTGCGGGTGGACGCCGGCCAGCTCGGCGGCGACCGAGATGATGTACACGGCATGGTCGGGTGAGCGGCTCACGGGGTACCTCCCTCGGGCGACGGGGCGAACAGGTGCTGGCGCGGTGACTCGGTGGCGGCGGCGGCGAGCGCCTCGATGGCGGCCCGCTCCTCCTTGGACAGCTTGGCCGGAACCGCGACCTCCACGCCGACCATCAGGTCCCCGGTGCCCTTCGAGGCGGTGACCCCTCGGCCCTTGACCCGGAACGTCCGGCCGGCGCGGGTGCCCGCGGGGATGCGGACCTTGACCGACCCGCCGTCGATGGTGGGCACGGCGATGTCCGCACCGAGGGCGGCCTCGGCGAAGGTGATGGGCACGGTGACCCGCAGGTTGCGGCCGTCCATGGAGAACACCGGGTGGGGCTCGACCCGGCAGGTGACGTAGAGGTCGCCGGGCTGGCCGCCCTGGCGGCCGGGGTCGCCGCGGCCCTTGAGCCGGATGCGCTGGCCATCGCTCACCCCCGCCGGGATGCGGACCTTGATCTCGCGCGGCCGGCGCTCCACGCCGTTGCCGCGACAGGTCGGGCACGGGTGCTCGATCTGCACGCCGCGGCCCGCGCACGTGGGGCAGGGCCGGGACATGGCGAACATGCCCTGGTTGTCGTCGACCACCCCGCGACCCGAACAGGTGGGGCAGCGCACCGGCGTGGTCCCCGGCTCCGCTCCCGAGCCCGAGCAGGTGTGGCAGACCGCATCGCTCACGAGGTGGAGCGACGTGGACAGGCCGGCCACGGCGTCGGTGAAATCGAGGTGCAGCTCGGCCTCGAGGTCCGCGCCCCGCTGGGGACCCGTCGCCCGCGACCGGCCGCCGCCGCCTCGACCGCCACCGCCGAACAGGTTGCCGAGCACGTCGCCCAGACCGCCTCCGGCGCCGCCGACATCGAACGTGAACCCACCGGGTCCGCCGAAGCCGCCGGGGCCCGCGCCACCACCTCCGAAGCCGCCCATCGGACCCATGGGACCGAGGGCGCGCACCTCGTCGTAGTCCTTGCGCTTCTCGGTGTCGCCGACGACGTCGTACGCCGAGGACACCTCCTTGAAGCGCTCCTCGGCCGCGGGGTCACCGGGGTTGGCGTCGGGGTGCAGCTCCCGCGCCAGCTTCCGGTAGGCGCGGGTGATCTCCTTGGCGTCGGCCTTCTCGTCGACGCCCAGGACCTCGTAGTAGTTCTTCTCGAACCATTCCCGCGGCGGGTTGTTCACAGCGTGCCCCCGCTCAGCCCTTCACCTTGACCATGGCGGGCCGGACGACGCGGCCCTGCCAGGCGTACCCGGCGCGCATGACGTCGGAGACGAGGGTGGTCTCCTGGCCGTCGTCGGCGGGCTCGTGCATGACGGCCTCGTGCCAGGTGGGGTCGAACTCGCTGCCCGCCGGGTCGATCCGCTCCAGCCCGCGCTTCTCCAGGGTCTGGAGCAGGGCGGCGAAGATCGGCTCGACCTCGGTGGCGCCGTGGGCGATGGCGCCGTCGCAGGCGTCGAGCACGGGGAGCAGCTGCTCGACGAGCTCGGCCACCTTGCGGATGACCTCGTCGTCGAGCTGCTTGGCCACCCGCTTGCGGTGGTTCTCGAACTCGGCCTGGGTGCGGCGTGCCAGGTCCAGGTACTCATCGCGCTCGGCGGTGGTGGACTCCAGGAGGCCGACGAGGTCCTCCACCGAGGTGGCGCCCTCGGCAGACTCGCCGAGGAGCTCGTCGGTGAGGAGGGCCTCGACATCGACCTCGGGGTCGGGAGGCGCGCCGGCCTCCTCGACCCCTGGGTCGTGGGCGTCGCTCACTTGTCGTCGCCGTCCTCGTCGATGACCTCGGCGTCGACGACATCGTCGTCGTCGGCACCCGTGGCCCCGGCACCGTTGGCGGCGTCGGCGTCGTACTGGCCGGCGTTCTCCGTGGCGGTGTTCTCGTAGAGCTTCTGGGCGAAGGCCTGCGACGTGGTGGACACCTCTTCGATGGCCGACTTCATGGCCTCGAGATCCTGGCCCTCGTTGGCCGTCTTGAGGCTGGCGAGGGCCGCCTCGAGGGCATCCTTCTCGGGCCCGGTGACCTTGTCGCCCTGCTCCTTGAGCAGCTTGTCGGTCTGGTACACGAGGGTGTCGGCCTGGTTGCGGATGTCGGCCTCCTCCTTGCGCTGGGCGTCCTCGGCGGCGTGGGCCTCGGCGTCTTTGACCATCTGGTCGATCTGGTCCTTGCTGAGCGAGGACTGGCCGGTGATGGTCATCGACTGCTCCTTGCCGGTGCCCTTGTCCTTGGCGGACACGTGCACGATGCCGTTGGCGTCGATGTCGAAGGTGACCTCGATCTGCGGCACGCCCCGGGGAGCGGGCGGCAGGTCGACCAGCTTGAACTTGCCCAGGGTCTTGTTGAACTGGGCCATGTCGCGCTCGCCCTGGAGGACGTGGATCTCCACCTGCGACTGCATGTCGTCGGCCGTGGTGTAGGTCTCGGTCCGCTTGGTGGGGATGGTGGTGTTGCGCTCGATGAGCTTGTGCATCACGCCGCCCTTGGTCTCGATGCCGAGCGACAGCGGGGTCACGTCGAGGAGCAAGATGTCCTTGACCTCGCCCTTGAGCACACCGGCCTGGACCGCAGCGCCGATGGCCACGACCTCATCGGGGTTCACCGACTTGTTGGGCTCGCTGCCGGTCATCTCGAGCACCAGCTCGGCCACGGCGGGCATGCGGGTGGAGCCGCCGACGAGGACCACGTGGTCGATCTGGCCCTGGGTGAGCCCGGCATCGGAGATGGCCTGCTCGAACGGCTTGCGGGTGCGGGCCAGGAGGTCTGCGGTGAGGTCCTGGAACTTGGCCCGGCTGAGGCTCATGTCCAGGTGCAGCGGACCAGCGTCGGTGGCGGTGATGAACGGCAGGTTGATCTGCGTGCTCTGCACCTGCGACAGCTCGATCTTCGCCTTCTCGGCCGCCTCCTTGAGGCGCTGCAGGGCCATGTTGTCCTTGGACAGGTCCACGCCGTGGTCGCCCTTGAACCCCTCGACCAGCCAGTCGATGACCTTCTGGTCCCAGTCGTCACCGCCGAGGCTGGTGTCGCCGTGGGTGGACTTCACCTCGAAGACGCCGTCGGCGATCTCCAGCACGGACACGTCGAACGTGCCGCCGCCGAGGTCGAACACCAGGATCGTCTGCTCCTGGCCCTCCTTGTCGAGGCCGTAGGCGAGGGCGGCCGCGGTGGGCTCGTTGATGATGCGCAGCACCTCGAGCCCGGCGATCTGGCCGGCCTCCTTGGTGGCGGTGCGCTGGGCGTCGTCGAAGTACGCCGGGACGGTGATGACGGCCTGGTTGACCGTGTCGCCGAGGTAGGCCTCCGCGTCGCGCTTGAGCTTCATCAGGGTGCGAGCCGAGATCTCCTGGCTCGTGTACGCCTTGCCGTCGATGTCGATGGACCAGTTGGTGCCCATGTGGCGCTTGACGGACCGGATGGTGCGGTCCGGGTTGGTGATCGCCTGGCGCTTGGCGACCTCGCCGACGAGGACCTCGCCGTTCTTGGCGAAGGCCACGACCGAAGGGGTCGTGCGGGAGCCTTCGGCGTTGGGGATGACGATGGGGTCGCCGGCCTCCAGGACGCTGACGACCGAGTTGGTGGTGCCGAGATCGATGCCGACGGCCTTGGGCATGGGGACTGCTCCTCTGTCTGGGGACTTGCTGACGTGGGATTCTCTGCCCCACGGAGATCGGATGTACCGAGACGAGTATAAAAGTTGAGTGCGTGATTATCAACTCGGCCGACGTGTCATCGGGCACGGCGGCGGGCGAGGGGGGATCCACCCCAGAGCCGACGTGGCACCATGAGCGCCATGGGTGATCCGACGACCGACTTCGTGGCGATGCTCGACCTCGAGCCCCATGGGCCCGACGTGTGGGTCGGGACCGGGCCCCGCTACCCGTGGGGCGGCCTGTACGGCGGGCAGATCGTGGCCCAGGCCCTGCGCGCGGCGGCCGCCACCGTCGAGCCGCAGTTCCGGGTGCACTCGCTGCACGCCTACTTCATCCGCCGGGGCGACCACACCGAGCCGGTCCGCTACGAGGTCGACCGGGTCCGCAACGGCCGCTCGTTCGTCACCCGGACGGTCACGGCCCGCCAGGCCACCGGCGCCATCTTGTCGGTGTCGGTGAGCTTCCAGGTCGACGAGGAGGCTCCCGAGGTCCAGATCGCCGAGCTGCCCGACGCCCCGCGCCCCAGCGAACTGCACCAGGACTCGTGGAGCTCCATGTTCGAGCGGGCCTCGGTCCCCGTGGAGGAGCTGGCCGGCCGCTCTCGGGGCTGGATGCGGATCAACGGCGACCTGGGCGACGATCCCGTGCTCAACGCCTGCGCCCTCGCCTACATGTCCGACGACTACCCCACCGACGCGGTGGTGGCGCTCCGCCCGGACCGCCCCGGCCCCGACTCCCCGCCGGACCAGCACCCGTTCATGGCGTTCAGCCTCGATCACGCCATCTGGTTCCACCGGCCGATCCGCGCCACGGAGTGGCACCTCACGGCCATGATCTGCCACGGCCTGATCTCGTCTCGAGGCCTCACGGTGGGCCACGTCTTCACCGAAGACGGCGTGCACGTCGCCACCGTCAGCCAAGAGGTCCTCCTCCGCCGCAACCGGAACGTGTAGCGAGGTCTCGCCGCTCAGCAGAGGGGCTGGAGGGTCTCGACCGCCTTGCCGGCGCCGACGAGCTGCTCGGGGGAGATCTCGCCGGGGTCGACGGGCCGGCCCCGAGCGATCCGGTCGACCGCGCGGATCGCCCACTCCTGGAACGCAGGGTCGGTGATGGGCACCAGGGCATCGGCCACCCGGGGCGGGAGGTCGGCGAGGAGATCGGCGTCGAGCGCGTGCAGGGCGTCGGCGAAGTCGGCCCGAGCCTCGGCCGAGCTGAGCAGGTCGGGCAGGTTCCCGGTGGTCAGCGCCGACAGCTGCACGAAGGAGCGGCAGGCGGTGACCGTGGCCCGGTACTCCGGGGTGCGGGTGCCGGTCTGATCCGTGGTGCGGTCGAGCCCGGCTCGATCGACGACCTGGTCGAACAGCCACTCCGAGGCCACCGCCCCACCGGGGCCCTGGAAGTGGACGCCGTCCGAACGCAGCGGCACGCCGTCGACCCGTTCGCGGCACGTGCCGTCGGGGCAGAGCCAGCCGTCGAGGTCGATGAGCTCGGTGTCCGGTGCGGCACGGGCCACCGAGGACATGACCTCGTTCGTGCACGCCGTGCGCTCCCAGGTGTCCTCCTGCCGGAAGGTGTTGGTCGAGCGGGCTGCGTTCGCCACGAGGACGGGCGCGCCGCTGATGCCGGCATCGGCGACCACCTGCCGGAACCGGGTCCGCAGGAGGGCGCGGTAGGCCGGGTCGCACGCACCGGTCCACTCGCCGTCGACGCGCAGGTCGGCGTTGGTCCAGCCGCCGTACAGCACCAGGACGGCGTCGGGTCGCTCGGCGGCCACGAGGGCACCGACCGCCGGCGGGCACGCCGGCGGCTTCGACACGTCACCCTCGACGCCGCGGGCCTGGTGGCCTCCGTCCCACACCGCCTGGCAGCCCAGCACGGTGGAGCGGACGACATCGAGCCCGAACCGACGGGGAGAGGCGATGGCGGGGGCGGCGATGCTGGCCGCGACCGAGTCACCGATGACCACCACCTTGGGCGCTCCCGTCGGCGCCCGGCGGGTGCGGACGACCCCATCGCCGAGCCCCTCGGTGGGCAGGTCCACCGCGCCCGCCGTCGCAGCCAGGAGCACGACGACGGCGAGCGCCATCGCCCCGAGCGCCGAGGCCGCGCCCCGCCGACCAGACCACCAGCCCGCCGGTCGCTGCGACCGGATCGGCCGCTCCAGGAGCGCCCACGATGCGATCGAGATGGCGAAGGTGACGACCAGTCGGACGGCGAGCAGGACGGGGCCGTCGAGCCCGGTCCGTGACGGCGACAGGACCACGTACACCGGCCAGTGCCACAGGTAGAGGCCGTAGCTGATCAGCCCGAGCCCCCGAAGCGGCGACACGCCGAGCACCGCGGCGAGGCGGGTGCTGCGCGGATCGGCGGCGGCCGCCACCACCAGCGCCGCCAGGGCGCTCGCGCCGAGCAGCCCGCCCCAGTAGGTGGACGACGAGGTGCCGTCGAGGCCCCACCAGGCCAGTGCGAGCACGGCCGCTCCGGCGATCGCCGCCCCTTCGAGCCGACGGGCGTGGCCGTCCGAGCGGCGCTCGGTCCGCCGCCGCCCGGCGACGAACGCGCCGAGGAGCACGGCGACCGCCCGCGTGTCGGTCCCGAGGTAGATCCGTTCGGGCGACGCGCCGGCGACGCGCAGACCCAGGGCGATCGCCGCCGAGAGGACGGCCCCGACGAGCGCCACCCGGGCCACGGTGCCGGCCTGGCGCTTGGGCCTCAGCCGGAGCACGAACGCCAGGACGAGGGGCCAGGCGATGTAGAGCTGCTCTTCGACCGCGAGGCTCCAGGTGTGGGCGAACATCGACGGCGCCAGGCCTCGGTCCCAGTAGCTCGCGCCCTGGAAGATGTCGTGCCAGTTGGCGACGAAGAACAGCGTCGCCAGGCCGTCGGAGCGCACCGCACCGAGGTCGATCGCCGCCACATCGAACCAGGCGTAGACCGACACCGCCGTCACGAGGACGAGCAGGGCCGGCAGCAGCCGCCGGGCCCGCCGGCCCCAGAACGCACCCAGGCGGATCCCGCCTTCGGCGCGGTGCTCGACCAGCAGCAGCGACGTGATCAGGTACCCCGACAAGACGAAGAACAGGTCGACGCCGAGCCACCCGC
>JAOBWH010000003.1 GCA_025463265.1 Ilumatobacteraceae bacterium | reverse complement strand
GCCCGGCTGCCAGGCGTCGGCCCGGCTCACCACGCTCCGGACGACCCAGCCCGGCAGCGCCCGCTCGATCCCGTCCGCCAGCACGGCGGCGTGCGCCCACAGCATGTCGTCGTCGGTGGCCCCAGGCTGATCGGGAGAGGGGTTGTCCGGGGTCACCACGACCGGCGAACCTAGCGGCGTGATCATCCGCGCGTTCTCGGTGTTCGAGGGCATCGTGTACCACTGCGGACTCGTGGACGGCGCCAACCCGTGCCGGCCGACGCTCGAGGTGGACGCCGTGATCCGCGCCGGAGACGCCGATGCCGGCCCGCTCCTGCTCCCCCTCGCGGACTACGCCGCTCTCGCCGGCGGCGTCGAGGCCGTGCGCCCCTGCATCGATCGGTTCCGCGCCGCCGGCCGCCTGGTCGACCACCTCGGCGTGGCCCACCTGGCGTTCCCCTTCTGGACCCCGGTGAGCCTCGAGGGCCCCTGAAGGGGAGACCCGGGGGACGGCCGGTAGGATCGGCCCCGATGCGACACCCACGGCACCTGCTGCTGGGCCCGGCGGTGGCGACCCTGGCGGCGGCGACGCTGCTGCTCGCGGGCACGGCGCAGCCGACGGGTGCGCAGGACCACACCGGGCCCACCACCCACATCATCGGCGGTTCGCCGGCCTCTGCTGGTCAGTTCCCCTACGCCGCAGCGCTCATCTTCCGCGGCGCCAGCCGGTCCGAGGGGTACCGCTGCACCGCCACGGTCCTCTCCCGCTCGTGGGCGATGACCGCCGGCCACTGCGTCGTCGATGACGACGACCGGTACCCGGACTCCCGCTACGGCGCCTACGTCGCCCCGTCCGCGCTGGACGTCCTCACGGGCACCACGAGCCTCGCCGAGGACGGGGGCGGCCAGCGCCTGGCGGTGGCCGCCATCCACCCGCATCCGTCCCACCGGGCGGGGACCTACGACTGGGACGTGGCGCTGCTGCGCCTGAGCCGGCCCACCAGCGCCCCCGCCGCCACGGTGGCGGGCCCCGCCGACGCCGCCCTCGACGATCCGGGCCGCACCGTCACCGTCGCCGGCTGGGGCGTCACCTCCACCGCGAGCGTGCGGCCGTCGACCCAGCTCCGCTTCGTCGAGGTCCCGGTTCAGACCGCGTCGACGTGCGCCGACGCCTACCCGGCCGGGCCGGGTGACCCGGCGCGGACGCTCGACTACCACGACGCCAACATGTTCTGCGCCGGCCCGCTGTCGGGCGGCAAGGACTCGTGCCAGGGCGACTCCGGCGGTCCGGCGGTCGCCCAGGCCGCGGACGGCTCGTGGCGACAGGTCGGGATCACCTCGTTCGGGTACGGCTGCGCCCGGGCCGGCTACCCCGGCGTGTACCAGCGGCTCACGCCGTCGAGCTCGTGGATCGGCGCCACCCGGCGCTTCGGCCCGTTCGAGCCGGACGGCAGCGCCTACGTCACGCGCCAGTACCTGGACTTCGCCGGCCGCGCCCCCACCAGCGCCGAGCGGGCGGACTGGGTGGACCAGCTGCGCCGCCGGCCCGCAGCGGACCTGATCACCAGCCTCCAGGCGTCGGCGGCGTGGGACGGCAACGCCGGCATGAACACCCGGCTGTACCGGGCCGCGTTCCTCCGCAACCCCGACACCGCCGGTCTCGGCTACTGGGTGCGGCAGCGGTGGGCGGGCCGGGGGCCGGTGTCGATCGCCAACCACTTCACGGCGTCGTCGGAGTTCTCGACGAAGTACGGGGCCCTGTCGAACGACGACTTCGTCACCCGGATCTACGAGAACGTCTTCGCCCGGACCCCCGACCGCGACGGGCGGGCCTACTGGGTGCAGAAGCTCGACCGAGGCGCGGGCCGCGGCCAGGTGCTCTACGAGCTGTCGAACTCCTCGGAGTACCGCCGCAGCACCAGCACGCTCGTCCGGATCATCACCACCCGGTTCGGCCTGCTGCGCACCGTCCCGACGCCGTCGGAGATCACGGCGAGCTCGGCGCTGAGCCAGCGGACGCTCATCGACACGATGCGCACGTCGCTGCGCTACGCGTCGCGCTTCTCCGGTTGAGGGATGACCGTCGGCCAGACTCGCTCGGGTGAGCGACGAGACCGAGCCCCCCTCCGGCACGCCGGCCTCCCCGAGCCGCCGCACCCTCGTCACCGGGGCCATCGCCGCGGTGGCGGGCGCCGGAGCGGGCGCCGCAGCAGGGTCCCTGATCGCCCGGGAGGACCCGGCGCCCACGCCGAAGCTCGCCGCGGGCAGCGTCGCCGGCGGTGACGGGGGCCCGTGGCACGTCGTGGCGCCCGGCGGGTCGATCCAGCAGACCATCGACGCGGGGGCCCGGGCCATCCAGCTCGGCGATGGGGAGTACCCGATCGACGCTCCGCTGGTCCCTCGGGCCGGTTGCACGATCCGGGGCATCGGCGAGGCGACCGTCCTGACGGCGGTGGCGGACCTCGACGCTGTCATCGCCATCGGCGACGGCGGGCCCATCGGCGGGGTGACCATCGCCGACCTCGTGGTCGACGCAGGGCAGCGGGCGGCCATCGGCATCGACCTCGACATCGTGGGCACCGGGGGGAACTTCCGCGAGGAGCCCGACTCGGTGTGCCGGCTCGACAACCTCTGGGTCATCGACGCCGCCCGAGACGGCATCGCCTACCGGGGCACCGACACGCAGGCCTGCATCACCAGCCGGGTGCGGGTCCGGCGAGCGGGCCGCCACGGCTTCCGGGTGGAGGCGCCCGACAACGTGTGGATCGCGTGCGAGGCCACCACCCAGGGGGTGGATGGCGCCGGGTTCTACGTGGGCGAGGCCATCGAGGGCTCCGACGGGATCGGGGCCGGGAACTGCCACTTCCACGCCTGCAAGGCCTGGTACTGCCGCGGCGTGGGCTGGCTGGTCGCCACCGGCCGCAACACGTTCACCGGGTGCGAGGCCCAGGACGTGGCCAAGCACGGGTGGCACATCACCGGGCCCCGCAGCACGTTCCACGGCTGCGTCGCCGACACCGCCGGCATGGCCGACGTGGGCGGCGCACCGGACTCGGCCGATGGCTTCCACGTGGTGCCCGGCAGCGAGACCTCGCTCATCGGGTGCATGGCGTTCGACCGCGCCCCCGGCCCCCTCGTGGCGCAGCAGCGCTACGGCTTCAACGTCCCGAAGGCCCTGGTCGACGACGGTCTGCTGGTGGCGCCGATCGGCTGGGGGAACACGGGCGGACTCGTCCACGCCCGGTAGAAAGGCTCCCGTGCCCTCGTTCGACCTCAGCGTCGTCATCTCCACCTACGCCCGCCCCGTCCAGGTCCGTGAGGCGATCGCCGCCATCGTCGCCCAGGACCACCCGGGGCCGATCGAGACGATCGTGGTGTGGGACAAGAACGAGCCGGAGTGGGAGCTGGCCGTCGAGGACCCGCACCGTCCCGTGCGGATCTTGTTCAACGACCGCGGCAACGGCCTGCCGGGGAGCCGCAACTGCGGCGCGGCCGCCGCCTCGGCCCCCTTCGTCGGGTTCTGCGACGATGACGACGTGTGGCTGCCCTCGAAGGCCCGCCACCAGCTGGCCCTCTTGGATGAGACCGGCGCCGACACGTCGATCACCAACATGGCGGTGGAGATCGACGGCCAGCTCGTCCCCAAGGGCGAGGACACCACGGTGCTCCGCTTCGCCGACCTGCTCCGGGCGCGGCGGCCCGAGGCCTGCATGTGCACGGCCGTCGTCCGCCGGGACGCGTTCTGGGACGTGATCGGTCCCATGGACGAGCACATCCCGGGGGGCTACGCCGAGGACTACGACTGGATGCTCCGTGCGGCGCGGCACCAGCCCATCGCCGTGCACCCCGAGCCGCTGCTCCGGGTGGGCTGGGACGTGGCGTCGCACTTCCGGGACCAGTGGCCGGCCTGGGAGGCGGCGTTGTCGCAGGTGATCGACCGCAACCCCGAGTTCGCGGGCGAGCCCCGCGGCCGGGCCCGCGTCGAGGGCCAGATCGCCGTGGCCATCGCTGCGCAGGGCCGCCGCCGCGAGGCTTTGGACCACATCCGCACCACCCTCGGCTGGTCCTGGAAGGAGCCGCGGGCGTACCTCGCGACGCTCATCGCGGCCGGCGTCTCGGCTGATGCGCTCACGGCGATGCTCAACAAGCGCGGCAAGGGCCTGTGACGGTCTCCGTCCACCCCGCATCGTCGCTGGACGCCCTCACGGCCCTGCTCGACCTCCGCCCCGGCAGCGGCCGGACGGACGCGGGACCCGACCGCGCGCGCCTGGGCGTGGTGGGCGGCCGGTTCCTCGTCCCGCTCGACTTCCCCGACGCCTCGCCTGAGGCCTGCCTCGCCTACCTCGGCCTCCGCGACCGCAGGACGCAGGTCTCCCGCGGCGCCGTGGGCCTCGCCCTCAAGGCCGGGCTGACCAGGTTCGTCGCCAGGGAGGAGCTCACCGCGGATACGGGTCCGGGGTCGCTCATCGCCCTGCTGGCCGACCTGCTCGACGATCCGGACGAGGAGCCCGGCCTCGCCGTCGCCGTCGGGCTCCGCCGCATCGACGAGGTGTGGAAGCCGACGCTCCAGGTGTTCCGTCCCGACGGCACGCCGGCCGCCTTCGTGAAGATCGGCCTCGGCCCGGTCGGTGACCGGCTGGTGAGCGCCGAGGCCGCGGCCCTCGCGGCCTGGGGCGACCACCCCGACCCGCGCCTGGTGGTCCCGGACCTCATCGCCGACACCACCTGGAACGACCTGCGCATCGCCGTGGTCGCCCCGCTGCCCGAGGACGCGCGCCGCCTGCCCCCGGGCACCCCGTCGGCCTGGGCCGTGCGCGATCTCGACGGCCCCGAGCAGCACGCGACCCTCGAGGCCGCAGCGTGGTGGACCGAGCGCCGCGAGGCGTGCCAGGACCAACCCGCCATCGACGAGCTGCTGGACCAGATCGCCGCTCGCCACCGCGGCGACGAGCGAGCGTGGGCCCGCTGGCACGGCGACTGGGTCCCGTGGAACCTGGCCCGCTGCCACCGCGGCCTCATCGCCTGGGACTGGGAGTACTCCGAGCCCGGCGCGCCGGTCGGCCTCGACGAGGTCCACGGCCGCTACCAGCAGGCGCACGTGGTCGAGGGCCGGACCATCGCCGATGCGCTGGCCGAAGCGCACCGAGGCGAGGGCTGGCTGGCCGACGCCCACGTCGCGATGCTGATCACGAGGAGCGCCGAGCTCGAGCGCCTGCTGGGCACCCCGCCCAGGGACCAGCACGAGCTGCTGGCCGCGGTGAAGACGGTGAAGACGGTGCGACGGTGAGACGGTGAGCGAAGCGGAACCGGAGGCGCCCTCGAAGCCGGCTGCGTCCGACAGCGTGGGGGCGGTCGCACGTGGCGGCGCGCTCAACATGGGCGGCTCCATCGTCTACGGCGCCGCCAACTTCATCCTGCTGGTCGTCCTCAACCGGGTCCTCGGCACCGACGACGCGGGCATCGTGCTGGTGGCCATCGCCATCTTCAACATCATCGAGACCGTGTCCGAGCTGGGCTGCGGCACCGGCCTGGTCCGCATGCTCAGCCGCGACCGGGCGCTGGACCGCCAGGACCTGCTGCGGGCCACGGTCATCGTGGCGATCGTGCCGGTGGCGGTGGCGTCGCTGATCGGAGCGGCCCTGCTCTGGGCGATGGCCGAACCGCTCGCCCGCCTGCTCGCCGACCACGGCCAGGTCCAGCTGGTGGCCGACGTGCTGAAGGCGATGGCGCTGTTCATGCCGTTCGCCACCTTGCACTCGGTGCTGGTGTCGGGCACCCGGGGCTTCAACACGATGATCCCCCAGACGGTCATCGAGCGGGTGGGCCGAGCCACCGCGCTGCCCATGGTGGTGGCCATCGCGGTGGGCCTGGGGATGGGCCCCGTCGGCGTCGGCGCCTCCTGGGCCGCCACCACGGTGGTGGCGCTCGTCTTCTCGTCTCGCGCCATGACCAAGCGGATCAAGCGGGCCACGGCCAACAAGGACCTGGTGCCGGCGGCGCCCAGCCGGGCGATCGCCCGGGACTTCTGGGCGTTCACCGCGCCGCGGGCCGTCGGCCAGTCCGCCGAGGTCGCCGTCAACTGGGTCGACACCGTGCTCGTCGGGGTGCTCGTGTCCACCACCGCCGCCGGCATCTACGCGTCGGGCACCCGCTACATCCTCCCCGGCGTGTACGCCGCCAACGCCCTGATGCAGGTCACCGGGCCTCGGATCAGCGGGCTGCTCTCCAAGGGCGACAAGGCGGAGGCATCGGCGCTCATCAAGGTGGTGGCCGGCTGGCAGTCGGCGGTGATGTGGCCGCTGTACCTCATCACCGCCCTGTTCCCGACGCCGCTGCTGCGCGTGTTCGGCCCTGAGGTCGTCGAGGCCAAGGGCGCCCTGGTGGCCATCTCGATGGCCATGCTCGTGTCGGCCCCGGCCGGGCCCGTGGCGTCGGTCATCCTGATGGCCGGCCGGAGCCGCCAGGCGATGTTCAACACGCTGGTGCTGGTGGCCATCAACGTCGGCGGCAACCTCCTCTTCGTCCCCAGCCACGGGATCACCGCCGCCGGCATGACCTGGGGGGCCACGATCCTCGTCGCCGCCCTCCTCCCCGGCTGGCAGGCCCACCACTCCCTCGGCGTGGCCACCATCGGCCGCCCGGCGGGGGTGGCGGTCGCCGTCTCGGTCGTCACCATCGGGGCGATCGGCCTCGCCGCCCGCCTCTGGCTGGGGGACGGCACCTCCGGACTGCTGCTCACCAGTAGTCTCGGCGTGCTCGCGTACCTGATCGGCCTCACCTTCGTGCGCTCCGCACTGCACCTCGATGCCTTGTGGAAGGGCATCCGCCGCCGATCTTGACTGGATGAGCTTGAGGACCGAATGAGCGAACTGGAGAACGGGTTCCGGATCGGCGACGTCATCGCCATGATCGTCCGCCGCTGGCCGGTGGTCGTCGGCTCGATCGTCCTCGGACTGATCGCCGGGTATCTCGTGTACGCATCGGCCCCCACCACCTACAGCGCCACCGCACGGGTGCAGGTCCTGCCCTTCGGCGACGCCTTCGGCGACAACAAGGGCATCGAGGTGGACATGTCCACCGAACGGGACCTGGTCAAGTCCGATGCGGTCGCTGAGGCCATCCGCGCCGAGGTCGGGCTCACGGGAGAGAACCGGGCGATCCTCAGCCACATCACCGTGCTCATCGATCCCGAGGGCAAGTCCGACGTCATGGCCATCACCTTCGAGGGCGAGGCCGCGAAGGAGACCCAGGCCGGCGCCGACACCGCCGCTGACGCCTACCTCGACGCCCGCAAGGCCAGTGCCACGGCCACCGCCGACAAGGCGCTGAAGAGCCTCAACGAGGACATCAGCACGGCGTCCAAGGCGGTCGAGGAGGCCACCGCGGCGGTGAACGGCACCGAGTCCGGCAGCCCCGAGCGCACCCAGGCCCAGTCCCGCCTCCAGGCCGCCAACAGCAACCTGTCGCAGCTGCAGACGCAGGCCACCAAGATCCGCCAGTTCGACACCGACGCCGTCGGCGCCGTCACCCGCAAGGCCAGCCTCCCCGACCCGGTCACCTCGAAGATGGCGCTGGGCAAGGCCGTCGGCGTCTTCGGCCTGTTCGTCCTGGGCGGCCTCGCACTGGCCTGGTTCCTCGACCGGCGCGACGGCCTCGGCGGTGGCCGCCGCCGGGTCGAGGCGCTCCTGCCGAACGCCAGCACCCGGGTCATGCCCGGTGCCGAGGGCGGCCACGCCTCCCCCGCCGAGATCGACACCGCCATCGACCGGCTCGCCGTGGACCTCGTCGCCGGCGGGACCCCCGGGAACCCCTCGTCGGTGGTCATCATCGGCGCCGGCATGGAGCCGCCCGTGGCGCTCGCCGAGGAGCTGGCCTCCAGCCTGGCCTTCGCCGGCATCCCCACGCTCTTCGTCCTCGCCGGGAGCACGGACCGCCAGCTGCGCCACGCCCACATGGTCCCGTCGTTCGCCGATCTGGTCACCTCCGGTGCGAGCGTGGCCGGCCCGGCCGGCCTCCCGGCCCAGGCCGGGGAGCAGGCGCTGAGCACCGGCCCCACCGTCACGTGGCTCCGGCCCAAGGGCTCGCCCGAGGCGGCCGGCCTCCTGCGCCGGGCGGTGGTCGACTCGCTCGTCACCCGGGCCGGGCGCGAGCGGTTCGAGGCCGTCGTGTTCGTGGCACCGTCGCCCAGCCGCACCGCGGCCGGCAGCGCCCTCGGCCAGTGGGTCGGGCGCAGCGCGCTGGTCGTCGGCTCGGACGAACGGACCCAGGCCGAAGCCGCGGCCACCGCGCTCGCCGAGGCCGACGTGCGCGTCTCCGAGGTCGTCTGGACGTGACCGTCACGGGGGACGCGGTCGACGCCGACCCGGTTCCCCGCCCGCCTGCGGTGCGGAACCTGAGGCCGACGAAGGCGACGTGGCCGCTCTGGGCCATGACCGCCGGCATGCCGTTCGCGTACCTGCTCGGCATCCAGGGCTTCGTCTGGTGCCTGCCGGCCGTGGTGCTCGGCGCCCGCATCGTGAGCGACCGCCAGGTCCGCTTCCCGAGGTCCACCATCCCGCTCGTGGTCTTCCTCGGCTGGATCCTGCTGTCGATGGCCATGATCGGCACGGGCAGCGGGTACCTGCTGTTCCTCTACCGCTGGCTGCTGTTCGCCGGCGCGCTCACGTCGCTCGTCTGGCTGGTGAACGTCTCCGAGCAGCGCGTGCGGTCCATGCAGATCTACGACTGGCTGGCCGCCCTGTGGATCTGCCTGATCGCGTTCGGGTACCTCGGTGTGCTGTTCCCGGAGTTCGTGCAGAAGTCGCCCTTCCAGATCGCGCTCGGTCCGATCGGCAACGTCGGGTTCATCGACGAGCTGTCGCGCTGGCGCTTCGCCGAGACCCAGGGCTTCCTCGGCTACCCCCTCCCCCGGCCCGCCGCTCCGTTCAACGCCACCAACGGCTGGGGCGCGGCGGTCGGCATCTTGACCCCGTTCTTCCTGCGCTCGTGGATCGTCCAGCCCGACCTGAAGCGGCGCCGGACCGGCTACCTGATCGGGCTGGCCGGCGTCTACCCGATCCTCGTGTCGGTGAACCGGGGCCTCTGGATCAGCCTGATCGTCGGCATGGTTTACTTCGCCGCCCGCAAGGCGCTGCGGGGCAAGTTCGGGGCGTTCGCCGTGCTGTGCGGGGCGATGGTCGCAGTGGTCGTGCTGCTCGTGGCCACGCCTGCGGGCCAGCTCGTCGGCGACAAGCTCGACAAGTCGGAGAAATCCAACGACTCCCGTTCCAGCCTCTACAGCGAGGCGCTGGCGGGGGCCGTCGACTCGCCGCTCATCGGCAACGGCGCACCGGCCCGGCCGGCCGACGCTCGGCCCGACATGCCCCCGGTCGGCACGCACGGGATGCTCTGGTACCTCATGTTCGTGCACGGGTTCGTGGGCATGGCGCTGTTCCTCGCGTGGCTCGGCGGTGAGGTGTTGCGTTCAGGACGCGTCCGAACGGCCGATGGGTGGTGGACGCACCTGGCCCTGGTGATCGGCCTGGTCCAGGTGCCGTTCTACGGCCTGCTTCCGCAGGTCGTGCTGTTCGGCATCGCCGCCGGCCTGTCGCACCGAGAGGATCCGTCTTGAGCCTGTCCACGCCTCGCACCGCACCTGGGGGCCGCGCCGCAGGAGGCCGCACCATCGACACCGCAGACGCGTCGCGGCTGACGAAGCTGCGGCGGGGCCGGGCGGGCACGGCGCTCACCGACGCGGCGAAGGCCGCGCTGCGCCAGTACGGCGTGGCGACGGCGGGCCACCGGCGTCCGCCCGAGCTCATCGTGGTCGGCGCCAAGCGGGGCGGCACGACCTCGCTGTGGAAGTACCTGGACTCCCACCCCGGCGTCCTCCCGACGTTCCCGCGGGCCGAGAAGATCAAGGGCACGTACTTCTTCGACGAGGAGTGGGCGCAGGGAGAGCGGTGGTACCGGTCGCACTTCCCCACCGACCACGCACGGGCGAAGGCGGCCGAGCGGCTCGGCTACGACCCCATCGCGCTCGAGGCCAGCCCGTACTACCTGTTCCACCCGCATGCACCGGCTCGCGCCCGCCAGGTGGCACCCGACGCGGTCATCGTCGCCCTGCTCCGCGACCCGGTGGAGCGGGCGTTCTCCCACTACAAGGAGCGCCGCAACCACACCGAGCCGCTCTCGTTCGCCGAGGCGCTGGCCGCCGAGGAGGAGCGCACCGGCGGCGAGGAGGCCCGGATGCTGGCCGATCCCTCGGTGGTTTCGCCGGCCCACCGCCACCAGACCTACCTGGCCCAGAGCCGGTACGCACCCATGCTCCAGCGCTGGTTCGCCGCCTTCCCCCGAGACCAGGTCCTGGTCACCGCCGCCGAGGACTTCTACGCCGATCCGCAGAAGTTCTGCGATCAGGTCACCGAGCGGGTCGGCCTGCCCCACCACGACCTGGGGAACCCGGAACCTTTCAACAGCGAGCCAAGTGCCGATATGGATCCCGAGGTCCGAGCGCAGCTCCGGGCCGAACTGGACGAAGACATCACCGCGGTCGAGGAGCTCCTCGGCCGCGCGATGCCGTGGGGTGGCTGAGCCCCGCAAGGGAGGAAGCCCCATGACGCACCGCCCCAGCAAGCGGGTCACGATCACCGCGGCCGTCGTCGCCGCCCTGATCGCCATCCCGGTGTTCAACCTGGTCGCGGGCGATTCGGCCACCGCCGCCGACGCCGTCGCCGGCGACGGCACCACCTCGGCCACGGCCGGCGCCTCCTGCTGGGGCATCAAGCAGCAGTTTCCGGCCAGCGCCACCGGCACCTACTGGCTCAACACCGCCGTCCTCCAGCGACCGCAGCAGTTCGCCTGCGACATGACCACCGACGGCGGCGGCTGGGTCCTCGTGGGGCGCGGCCGCAACGGCTGGTCGTTCAACCCCCTCGGCCAGGGCAGCGCCGCCACGGTGCGCACCACCACCGACGGGAGCGGCGCGTTCGCCCCGGCGGCACTCGACACCACCACCATCACGGCGCTCCTCAACGGCACCGACGTGAGCGCCCTGTCCGACGGCATCCGCCTGGAACGGGCCACGAACGCGACCGGCACCGGCCGGCAGGACTACCGGCTCTTCCCGAAGTACGCCGCGTGGACCTGGAGCTTCGCGGCGGGGCAGCTCCTCAACAAGGTCGTCATCGACGGCACCACGGCCGCCGGCTCGAACACCGCCAACACCGCCAACACGGCGCTCGGCCAGACCGTCAACGGGCTCTCCGGGGTGTCGGGGTCCCGCCAGCTCATCACCACGGCGATGACCAGCCACAACAAGGTGCAGGGCTTCTCGTTCGGCACCGGTGTGAAGGGCGGCTCGAGCGCCGCCGACAACTTCCTCTGGACCTACGCCAGCGAGGGCAGCCCCCTCCCGTTCACCCGGGTGTGGATCCGGCCGCGAGTCGCCAACGACGCCGCCGGGTTCACCCCGCTGCCCAGCGCCGGGCTCCCCGCGGCGCCGCTGCGGCCCGTCCTCAAGAGCAAGTCGGAGGCGGCCCCGTGGGGCGTCGTCGGCATGGACCACACCGACGAGACGACCATCGAGCCGTACAACACGAACGTGCTGTCGATGAAGGTCGCCGGCGACCGGACGTTCGTCGGCGGGCGCTTCACCGGGGTCCAGAACGGGCCGTCCGCCCAGCCGGTCGCCCAGAAGTACCTCGCGGCGTTCGACCTGGACGGCAACTGGATCAGCTCGTTCCGCCCGACGGTGGACGGCCGGGTCTGGAACATGGTCACGACCGCCGACGGCAAGCTGATCATCGCCGGCGACTTCACCAACGTGAACGGGGCCGCCAACACGTCCGGGCTCGCCGCGCTCGACCCCGCCACCGGTGAGGTCATCGCCGGCTGGAAGGCCAACATCACCCGATCGACCGGCGCCCGCCCGCTGGTGCGCGGCCTGGCCATCGACGGCACCACGATCTACGCCGCCGGCTCGTTCAACCGGGTCACCGCCGGCACCTGGAACACCATCTCGGTCACCAACGCCATCAGCGTGAGCGCCGTCAACGGCAACCCCGGCACCTGGAAGCCCCGCCCGTCGGCGCAGACCGTGGCCCTGCGGGTCACCAAGGACCACACCCGGGTCCTGCTCGCCGGGTACTTCGCCAACATCAACAGCGACACCAACCAGGGCTACTTCGGCATCACCGACGCCGCCACCGGCAACCCCAGCCCCGGCATCGGCGCCTGGACCCCTTCGGTCGGGACCAACAACAAGTACCAGCAGGCCGTGCTCGACCTGGGCGACGGCCGCATCGCCGTCGGCGGTTCCGAGCACGACAACCAGCTGTGGGACCGGGACCGCACCTCCCTGCTGGAGGCGACCATCACCAAGCAGGGCGGCGACACCCAGGCGCTCGAGCAGTTCGACGGCAAGGTGTACCTCGGCTGCCACTGCGGTGACTGGCTGTACCAGGGCACCAACGACTACGCCTCGCCGACCGGCTTCCGCTCGATCAGCGCCATCAACCTCGTGGGCGCCCTCGACGCCAAGACCTACCAGTACGACACCGACTGGTACCCGTCGTCGCTGAAGGGCGCCAAGGGCGAGGGCATCTGGACGATCGACAAGGACAGCCGCGGCTGCCTGTGGGTCGGCGGCGACCTCAGCCGCGGCGCGTACTCCGGCGCCGCCGACGTGGACTGGCTCGGTGGGTTCGCCCGGTTCTGCCCGGCCGACGCCACCGCGCCCACGCCCCCGTCCGGCCTGCGGTCGACACCGTCGGGCAGCGGCGTGACCCTCTCGTGGGCCGGTTCCACCGATGCCAGCGGCACCGTCTCCTACGACGTGCTCCGCAACGACCGCGTCATCGCCACCGTCTGGGGCACCTCCTTCAACGATCCCGACGTCAGCGGCACCCAGCGCTACACCGTGCGGGCCGTCGACGCCCGGGGCAACGCCTCCGCCGCCCCCGCCCCCATCAACGTGAACGGGCCATCGCCCAAGATCGCCACCGCCATCGCCTTCGCCAGCCCCTGGAAGTACGATGTCACGGGCACCGAGGCCACCGGCTGGGCCGCCAGCGGCTTCGACGACGCCGCCTGGAGGTCGGGCCCCGGCAAGCTGGGCTGGGGCACCACGGACCTGAAGACCACCTTCGCCACCAAGCCGCTCACCGCCTACTTCCGCTCGAGCTTCCCCGTGGCCGACCCGGCCGCGGTCCGCGTGGTCGACCTCAAGCTCAAGGTGGCGACCGGTGCCGTGGTCTACGTCAACGGCGTCGAGGCCGGCCGCATCAACATGCTCTCGGGTCCGGTGACCTCCACCACCCCGGCCGCCGGGTACGTCTCCGGCGCCGCCGAGACCGCGGTCCACACCATCTCGGTCCCGGCGTCGCTGCTCGAGGCGGGCACCAACAGCGTGGCCGTCGAGCTGCACGCCATGACCGCCAACGCCGGCCGCGGCTTCTTCGACCTCGAGGCCACGACGTACGGCGCTGGCGGCGACACCACCGCCCCGACGGCGCCCTCGGTGACGGCCACGCCCGCCAACGGCCGGGTCGGGCTCTCGTGGACGCCCGGCACCGACGACACCGCCCTCGGCGGGTACCTCATCACCCGTGACGACCAGCCCCTGGCCGTGACCGGACCGACGGCCACGTCGTACACCGACACCGTCGCCACCAACGTGGCCCACACCTACGTGATCACCTCGTTCGACACCAACGGCAACGTCCGGGCCTCCTCGCCCGTGTCGACCACGGTCCAGGCCAACCCCGACCTGCTGCCCTCCGGCGCCAGCTGGAGGTGGTCGTTCACCGAGGCCGGCCAGCCCGACGGCTGGACCCAGCCCGGCTTCGACGACTCGACGTGGGCGACCGGATCGGGCGAGCTCGGCTTCGGCGACAGCGACGAGAAGACCGTGATCTCCACGGCGCCGGCACCCCGGCCGCTCACCGCCTACTTCCGCACCCAGGTCACGGTCGAGGACCCGGCGGCGTTCGCCACGGTCCTCGCCGACGTGATCCGCGACGACGGCGCCGTCGTCTACGTGAACGGCGTCGAGGTCGGCCGGGACAACATGCCGGCCGGGCCCGCCGGCCCGTCCACGAAGGCCGTCATCGGCATCAGCGACCGCACCGCCGAGAAGACGCCGGTCTCGATCACGATCCCGGCCTCCGCGTTCCATGCCGGGGTCAACATGATCGCGGTGGAGATCCACGGCAACGACCGCTACACGGGCGACCTCAGCTTCGACCTGAAGCTCACCGGTCGGTCCTGACGGTTTGACCACAGTGAGTGGTGTTCGGGCCGGGCTTGTCACGCTCCGTGAAACGCCCTAGCCTGTCACGAAGCGTGATATTCGGTCCCGCCCTGGCACGTTGTGTGTCGGTCCGGGAGCGGGGAGGAACTGAGCCAGCATGGGCATCCGCCAGCACACCAACCGAGCACGGATCGGGGCCGCAGCCGTCGCGCTGCTCGTCGCCATCCCGGTCTTCAACCTGGTCACGGGCGGGTCGGCCACTGCGGCCGACGCCGTCGCCGGAGACGGGACCACGTCGGCCACCGCCGGCGCCTCGTGCTGGGGCATCAAGCAGCAGATCCCGTCGAGCCCGACCGGGGTCTACTGGCTGAATACCGCCGCCCTCGAGCGGCCCCAGCAGTTCCACTGCGACATGACCACGAACGGCGGCGGCTGGGTGCTCGTCGGCCGCGGCCGCCAGGGATGGACGTTCAACCCGTTCGGCCAGGGCAGCCCCTCCGCCGTGCGCACCACCGTCGAAGGGTCCGGCGCCTTCACGCCTGCCGCTCTCGACACCGCCACCATCACCGCCCTGCTCAACGGCCAGACGGTCGACTCGCTCACCGACGGCGTCCGCATCGAGCGGGCAACCAACACCACCGGCACCTCCAAGCAGAACCTGGCGATCTTCCCGAAGTACAAGAACTGGACCTGGAGCTTCAGCGCCGGTCAGCTGCTCAACAAGGTCACCATCGACGGCAAGACCTACCAGGGCTCCAACACCTACGACACCGCGGCCACGGTGGCCGGTCAGACCACCAACGACCTGAGCGGCGAGAAGGGCCTCCGGAGGATGTTCACCTTCGAGTGGGCCAGCCACGACAACAAGGCCGGGTTCTCGTACGGGTCGGGCATCACCGGCGGTTCCAACAGCGCCACCAACAACCTCTGGACCAACGCCAACGAGGGCAACCCGATCCCGTTCAGCCGGGTCTGGATCCGCCCGCAGATCCCCAACAGCGCCGCCGGGTTCAGCCCGATCCCGGCCGGGGGCTACGCCGCCAGCTCGAAGCCCGCCACGCTGAAGAACAAGTCCGAGACCGCCAGCTGGGGCGTCGTCGGCATGAACCACACCGACGAGCCGACGATCGAGCCGTACAAGACCAACGTCCTCACCATGAAGGTGTTCGGTGACCGCACGTTCATCGGCGGGCGCTTCACCGGTGTCCAGAACGGGCCCAGCGCTGCCGAGGTCGCCCAGCCCTCGCTGGCTGCGTTCAGCATCGACGGCAACTTCATCGACACGTTCCGCCCGAAGATCAGCGGCCGGGTCTGGGACCTGGCCATGACGGCCGACAACAAGCTGATCGTCGCCGGCGACTTCACCAGCGTGAACGGCCTCCCCAACACTGCCGGCATGGTCGCCCTCGATCCGAACACGGGCCAGGTCATCACGTCGTGGAAGGCACGGGCCTACCGGGCCGACGGCGCCCGGGCCTACGTCCGGGCCCTCGACGTGCACAACGGCGTCGTCTACGCCGCCGGCAACTTCAACCGCCTCGACGGCGGCACCTGGAACCCCATCACGGTCACCAACGCCGTCGCCGTCACCGCCGCCGACGGCAGCCCGTCGGCCTGGCGGCCCCGCCCCAACGGCTCGGTCGTGCGCCTCGAGGTCACGGACGACGGCAGCCGCGTCCTGATGGGCGGCTACTTCACCAACGTCAACGGCGACACCAACCAGGGCTACTTCGCCATCACCGATGCCGCCACCGGCAACCCGAGCGCCGGCGTCGGTGCGTGGGCCCCGTCGGTGGGGAGCGTCGCCAAGTACCAGCAGGCCGTCGAGTCCCTGAGCGACGGCCGCGTCCTCGTCGGTGGGTCCGAGCACGACTTCCAGCTGTGGAACGCGAACCGCACCCAGCTGATCGACTCCACCATCACCAAGCAGGGCGGCGACACCCAGGCCATCGAGGAGCGCGACGGCAAGATCTACATGGGCTGCCACTGCGGGAACTGGGTCTACGAGGGCACGAACAGCTACGTCCCCACCGGGTTCCGGTCGGTCCAGCCCATCAACCTGGTCGGCCAGTGGGACGCCGCCACGTTCAGCTACGACACCTCGTGGTACCCGTCGGGTCTCAAGGGTGCGTCGGGCGAGGGCGTGTGGGCCATCGACAAGGACAGCCGCGGCTGCCTCTGGGTCGGCGGCGACCTCAACCGGGGTGCGTACAGCGGCAACGCCGCCACCGACTACCTCGGCGGCTTCGCCCGGTTCTGCCAGGAGGACACCACGCCGCCGTCGACGCCGTTCAACTTCACGGCCACCACCGCCGGTTCGGGCGTGCAGCTCGACTGGAACGCGTCCACCGACGCCAGCGGCACCGTCTCCTACGACGTGTACCGAGACGACCGGGTCATCGCCACGGTCTACGGCCGGACCTACACGGACCCGTCGGTCAGCGGCGTGCACCGCTACACCGTCCGGGCCACCGATGTCCGGGGCAACCGCTCGGCCTCGCCTGCGCCCACCAGCGTGAACGGGCCGTCGCCGGTCATCGCCACGCCGGTCGCGTTCGGCAGCACCTGGAAGTACGACGCCACCGGCACCGAGACCGCCGGGTGGGCCGCCAACGGCTTCAACGACGCCGCCTGGGCCTCGGGCGCCGGCAAGCTCGGCTGGGGCGTGACCGGGCTGACCACCACCATCGCCACCAAGCCGATGACCACGTACTACCGCAAGACGCTCCCCGTCACGAACGCCTCGTCGGTCAAGACCGTCGACGTCAAGCTCTACGACATGCAGGGCGCCGTCGTGTACGTCAACGGCGTGGAGGCCGGTCGCCTCAACATGCCGGCCGGCAAGATCACGGCCACCACACCTGCCGCCGGGTACCTCAGCGCCACCGACGAGAAGGCCATCAAGACCGTCACGGTGCCGGGCTCGCTCCTGGTCAACGGGACCAACACCATCGGCGTCGAGGTCCACACCGTGACCAGCGGCGCCGGCCGCCAGTACTTCGACCTGCAGGCCACGCTCTACGGCGCCGGCGGGGACACGGCGGCGCCCACCGCCCCGTCGCTCACCGCCACCGCAGGCGCCACGGCGAACACCTTGGCCTGGACCGGCTCCAGCGACGACGTCGCCCTCGGCGGCTACATCGTGCGCCGCGACAACCAGGTCCTGGCCGTCACCGGGCCCAACGCCGCCGGCTACACCGACGGCACCGCCACCAACACGCAGAGCCACTCGTACTCGGTGACGGCGTTCGACATGAACGGCAACACCGCCGCCTCCAACACCGTCACCCTCGGTGTGGTGGCCGACCCCAACCTGCTCGCCTTCGGTGCGAGCTGGAGGTGGTTCTACGCCGAGGGCGGCCCCGCCGCCGGCTGGAGCACCGCCGCGTTCGACGACGCCGCCTGGGCCACCGGCCCGGCCCAGCTCGGCTACGGCGACAGCGACGAGAAGACCGTCATCTCCACGAGCCCGACGCCCCGCCCGATGACGGCCTACTTCCGCACCACCGTGAACGTCACCGACCCGGCGGCGTTCAAGACGGTGCTGGCGAGCCTCATCCGAGACGATGGCGCCGTGGTCTACGTCAACGGCGTCGAGGTCGGACGCGACAACCTGCCCGCCGGGCCCATCGCCTTCGCCACCCCGGCGTCGACGATCATCTCGGACCGGTCCGCCGAGCTGGCCACCGTGCCGATCTCGATCCCGTCGTCGGCCTTCCACCCCGGCGCCAACACCATCGCCGTCGAGATCCACAACAGCGACCGCTGGAGCGGTGACCTGTCGATGGACCTCCGTCTCGTCGGCCAGCCCTGAGGTTGGCGATGCGGCGGATCCTGATCCCGGTGGCGGCCCTGATCGCGCTGGCCGCGACCGCC